>JBJTBH010000159.1:0-18170 GCA_046091285.1 Cyanobacteriota bacterium
TGGTGAGCAGGTCGGCCAGATACATCGCCAGCGGATCCTCGCTGTGGGCACCGAAACCGAAGGCCGTGGTGGGAGAGGTCGGGGTGAGCAGCACGTCGACCGTCTCAAAGGCACGATTGAAATCGCGGCGGATCAAGGTGCGCACCTGCTGGGCCTTCCTGTAATACGCGTCCACATAACCGGCTGAAAGGGCATAGGTGCCGATCAGGATCCGACGCTGCACCTCATCTCCGAAGCCCTCGGCGCGGCTGCGGGCGGTCATTTCCGCCAGGCTTGCGGCATCGACAGCCCGGTGCCCGTATTTGACGCCGTCGTAACGCGCCAGATTGGCGGACGCCTCCGACGGGGCGATCACGTAATAGGTGGCGATGCCGTCATTGAAGCGAGGGCAGCTCACATCCACCAGCTCGCAACCCAGGGCCTCCAGCTGGGCGGCGGCCGCCAGCACCGAGGCCTTGACCTGCGGATCCAGGCCCTCAGCCTCGAAGCACTCACGCACGAGCCCCACCCGCAGGCCCGCCACGGGCTGCGTCAGGGTGGCCGTGTAATCAGGGACGGGAGCCGTCAGACAGGTGGAATCACGCGGATCAGCCCCGGCGATCACCTGCAGCAGTTCCGCAGCATCGGCGACGCTGGTGCTGAAGGGGCCCACCTGATCCAGGGAGCTGGCGAAGGCGACCAGGCCGTAGCGACTGACACGGCCATAGGTGGGCTTGAGGCCGACAACCCCGCAGAAGGCGGCGGGCTGGCGGATCGATCCCCCGGTGTCGGAGCCGAGCGAAGCCACGCATTCACCGGCGGCGACGGCGGCGGCACTGCCGCCGGAGCTGCCTCCCGGGACCTTCCCGGGGTTCCAGGGATTGCGGCTGGGACCGAAATAGGAGGTCTCGGTGGAGCTGCCCATGGCGAACTCATCGAGATTGGTCTTCCCGACCAGCACCGCACCGGCTGCCCAGAGGCGTTCGGTGACCGTGGATTCATAAGGAGGGATGAATCCCTCCAGCATCCGGCTGGAGCAGGTGGTGGCGATGCCGCGGGTGCAGAGGTTGTCCTTGATCGCCAGGGGGATTCCAGCCAGAGGCGGCAAGGTCTCGCCGGCAACGCGGGCCTCATCGATGCGTTCGGCATCGGCCAGGGCACGCTCCCGGGTCACCTCCAGGAAGGCATGAACCTCCCCCTCAACGACAGTGATGCGGTTGAGATGGAGCTCGAGCAGCTCGCGGGCGGAGATCGCCCCGCTCTCCAGCTGTTGCCGCCACGTGGCGATCCCCATCGACTCCAGTTCAGCGTGGTGCGACGCTATCAGCCAGAGATCTACGGGGATGATCTCCTCGCGGCCGTGCCATTCCGAAGGTGCCGCACCCCCCGCCGCTCAGGCTCCCTGCACCTCTGTGAACGGCTCCTGGCGACGGGTGCGCTGGACGCTGTACTGCAGGGAAGCGGGGGATTCGCCGCGCAGTTCCTCCAGAAAGGCGGGAAGCGCCTCCCGGAGGCTGGCCTGGCGCACAAAAGGCCCGAACCAGTAGACGACATCCGGACCCTTCGTCTCCACCCGGGCCCACCAGGCCACACCAAGACCGTTGGCCACACTGCGGACCGGCCAGACCAGCGGTTGGATCACAGCGAAGGGCATCGGTGACCCCCATTCTGGGCAACGACGGGATGGTTGGACACTGCGGATCAGAGTTGGATGTTGGCCTGAAACACAGGCGTGGGAACCGGTGTCGCCAGGGAAAGCTCGAGGGTGCCTTCCGTGGTGGAAACACTGGGCTCAGGGGCGACCCCGCCTGATTCCGCCGCCTGGGGCGCCTGATGGTCCGCGAGCGGGTCACTGTCCGCAGAGGGATGATCCGGGGCGGACGGATCCGGATGGCCCGAAACCGCAGACCCGAACTCCTCGGACGTCGCCGACGGATCGACGGTGGCCGCCTCAGACCCGGATGGTTCCAGCGAGGGGACGTCAGCAGGGGCGATCCCGGCGGCATCAACGGAGCCGTCGACAGCCTCATCGGAGGCCACCGACACCTCGTCAGGTTGATCAGCCGCAACGTCGGCAGCCGCCGACTCCTCAGCGAGAGGAGCGACAGCCGGCGGCGGGGACGCCTCTGAGGACGAGGCCTCCAGTGCCTCCGGAAAGGCCTCGGGAGCCTGGACACGGGCCGTCGGGGCAGGAAGCTGCGGACGGACGATCCGCGGGGCCGGTGCCGTGCCGGAAAGGCTCTTCATCCAGCCGCGACGGGCGATCTCATAGAGCATCAGCGCTGTGGCCACCGAAGCATTCAGGCTCGGCGTGGCACCCCGCAACGGGATCCGGATCAGCTGATCGCAGGTCTTGCGGGTCAGGAGTGAAAGACCGGATCCTTCCGAACCGGTGACCACCACAAGCGGACCATCGAGATCGGCCTCATGCAGACCGACGGTTCCCTCCTCTGCGAGGCCGATCACCCGATACCCCTCCTGCTTGAGAGTGTCGAGGGCGCGATTCAGGTTCACCACCCGGGCGACCGGAAGGTGCTCCAGGGCGCCGGCGGCCACCTTCGCCACGGTGCCGGTGAGCCCGGCACTACGACGCTGCGGCAACACCAGGCCGTGGGCACCGAGAGATTCGGCGCTGCGCACGATCGCCCCGAGGTTATGGGGATCGGTGAGTCCATCCACCGCCATCAGCAGGGGCGGCTCCCCGAGATCACGGCAGCCGTCGATCAGGCTCGGCAGATCCAGGGTCTCTGCGGCGGCCGTCTGTAGAACGATGCCCTGATGCACGGCTCCGCCGGTGATCTGACCCAGGCGAGCCCAGGTGACCTCCTCCACCAGCACCCCTGCGGACTTGGCCTCGCGGAGCAGCTGCAGAAACTTCGGGGAGAAACGCATCTCCGGCGTGCACCAGATCCGGTGCACGGGCCGGCCGCTCTCCAGGGCGGCCAGGGCCGGATGGCGACCCCAGATCAGATCATCGGATGGAGCCTGACCGAAACGATCGGCCTCCGGTGGGACCTCAACGATCGGTTCATTCCTGGGGGCGCGATCAAACGCCCGATCGCCTCCGCTGGGACGGGAGCCGAAACGGCCGGCAACACGGGCCGGGAAACGATCCCCGGAGCGGTCGAAGGAACGACGTTCGCCGGAGCGCTCAAAGGGGCGGCGCTCGCCCTCAGCACCTGGGCGGAAGGCGGGACGACCACCCGCAAGGCCCCCGGGACGGCGGGGGAAACGATCCGTTTGTGGACGCTCCCCGAAGGAGCGCGGGGCGGCACCGCGATCGAGACCGGGACGATCCCCGGCCGACGAACGATCCACGGAGCGACGGGCCCCGAAGGCGGGGCGCTCGCCGAAGGCCGGGCGAGCACCGCCGGGCCGCTCACCGGGCCTGCGGGCTCCGAAGACAGGACGCTCCCCCGTACGGCGAGGGGTGAAGGCGCGTTCGGAGGACGGGCGTTCGACCCGGGGCCTGGCACTGAACGGTCTCTCGCCACCGCCCCCGGGGCGAGCACGGTCTCCGAAGGGGCGGCGTGCGGGGCGGCCGGGGCGATCCCCCCCCCGCTCACCGGGTCCGGTGTCGTCGGTGTCGCGGCGCCAGTCGGGGCGCTCACCGCCGGCGCGGGGGGCCCCGAAACGGGACGGCTTACCAGGTGTGCGACCTGCGCCATCCCCGGATCGCTTCTCTGGAAGACGGTCAAAACGGGAGCTCATGTGCAGGCAGGCAACGGGTCAGGAATCATTCAGGCCGATCTCGGTCTCTGTCAGTTGATCTAGCAACCAGGCGAGACGCTGGGGGTTCTGCAGAAAGAGCCAGCCCACCATTGTCTCAAATCCCGTGGCCAGCCCATAGAGACCCGCCTCCCCTTTCCGCGGCCCGCGACCGGCCCGATTGCGACCGCGCCGCACGAGATCGAGCTCCTGCTCGCTCAGCAGCGGCTGCAGTCGCTGCAGCGCACGGGCCTGGGCCTCCGCCTTGACCGCATTCACCACGTCCTGGTGCAGGGCCTGGGAGCGACCGGGCTGGCGACAGCGCTGCAGCCGTTGGTGAAGCTCCCAGACCGCATCCCCCAGCCAGGCCAGTTGCAGCGGACCGAGCTCATGACAGGGCGGCTGCATCGGAATGGCGGCCAGCCAGGCCACCGTGGCTTCGGAATCAGGCGGCCGCGATGGTGCCAAGAGCGGTTTCGAGATCGGGTTGGAGATGGAGAAAACCCTCCAGCCGCACCAGCTTGATCGTCTGCACGACGCGGGCGTTGCCGACGAGCCAGAAATCGACACCGGCGTCATTGCACTGCTTGGCGACCTGTACCAGGGCCCCCAGCCCACTGGAATCGATGAAATCGATCCGACTCAGATCCAGCACCAGCGGCTGCGCGCCAGGGCCGCGATGGTCCGTGACGAAATCCTGAAACTGCTTCTCGGAATAGGCATCGAGTTGCCCGGTGAACTGGAACACCAGACAACGGTTCTGCCGCTGATAGCCCCCGCGCAGAGACACGGTCAATCGCTGCAGGTCCGTGATGGCTCCAACCCCCCACATCGAGATCAATCGGGCGAAGTGTAGGGAGGCAGGCGGAGAAAGGATCCCGGTCGAAGCAAACTATCGATTTTCTGCGCACCGTTCAGGGCAGGCCGGCGGCGAAGGGGTCCGGGACCGCTCCCGGCTGCCCTGGGGTGGCCGCGGATGCGCTGGCGTTCTCGCAGCAGCACCGGGCCTCAGCGGCGCTCAGCCATCAGGGCCACGAAACGACCGAAATGATGATCGGCATCATGGGGTCCGGGACTGGCCTCAGGGTGGTACTGCACACCGAAGACCGGCTGGTGATGGAGGCTCAGGGCCGCCACGGTGCGGTCGTTGAGGTTGCGATGCGTGATCGCCACCCGCTCCGCCGGCAGGGATTCGGGCGCCAGCGCGAAGCCATGGTTCTGGCTGGTGATCTCCACCACACCATCGCCACCACAGGGATGATTGAGGCCACGGTGGCCATACCCGAGCTTGAAGGTGCGTCCCCCGAGGGCCAGCCCGAGGATCTGGTGCCCGAGACAGATGCCGAACAGGGGCAGATCCGGCTGGGCCAGCAGCCCCTGGGCCAGGGCAATGCCGGGGGTGACCGCCGCCGGATCACCGGGACCATTGGACAGGAACACCCCCTCAGGGTCGTGGGCGAGCACCTCCTCAAGACTCACCTGAGCCGGCAGCACCGTGACAGCACAGCCATGGGCCACCAGACGCTCGAGGATGGCGCGCTTGATGCCGAAATCGATCGCCACCACCCGATAAGGCCGCTCCGGCTGCTGCTGAAGGCGTTGGTCAAAGCCGGCAGCGCAGGCCTGATCCCAGCGATAGGGCGCCGCCGTGCTGACCCGTTCAGCCAGATTCAGGCCATCCATCACCGGAGCCCGACGCACCTGGGCCAACAGATCAACGGCCGCAGTGCCGTCATTGCTTATGGCACCGTTGATGGCTCCTCCCTCCCGGAGGTGGCGCACCAGGGCCCGGGTATCGACACCGCGGATGCCGACCACACCATGGTGCTGCAACCAGGGCTCCAGGGCCTGCCTCTGGCGCCAGCTGCTGGCCACTGGCGAGAGATGGCGGGCGATCACACCGCGCACATAGGGAGCATCGGCCTCGAGATCTTCGGCATTGACACCGGTGTTGCCGAGCTCGGGATAGGTGAAGGTGACCAGCTGACCCTCATAGCTGGGGTCGGTCATCACCTCCTGGTAACCGGTCATGCCGGTGTTGAACACCACCTCACCGATGGTGGTGCCGATGGCGCCGAAGCCAAGGCCGCGCAGCACCGTTCCATCAGCCAGCACCAGCAGCGCGGGTGGGCTGGAAACCGTCGGCTCGCTCACGAAGGACAGCAGGACAGGGATAGCTGAATCATCCCCTAGCGGGGGGTTGGGGCAGGGCCGCAGCGAGAGCCCGCAGACGCCGCCAGGGTTCACCGGCTGCCAACACCCGCCGCGCCTCGGCCAGCCCATCGGAGAGATCGTCGCAGCGGCGGGCGGCCCAGAGCACCAGCGCCGTGTTCAGGGCCACCACCTCGGTATGAGCCACCGGTCCCTCCCCGCGCAGCACCGCTTCCAGGCAGCGGGCATTGGTCTGGAGATCGCCACCGGCAAGCGCCGACAGCGGCGCGGGAGTGAGGCCGAGGGAGGCCGGATCGAGCCGCTCCCCGCGGATTTCTCCCCGTTCGACCAGCATCAGGTCACTGGCACCGGACAAGGAGGCCTCATCGAGGCCCCCATGGCCATGAACAACCACCGCCCGTTCCAGACCGAGACGGGCGAGGGCATCGGCCATCGGGGCGAGCAGGTCGGGCCGGGCGACACCGAGCACCTGGGCATCAGGCCGGAGTGGATTGACCAGCGGGCCGAGCAGGTTGAAAACGGTGCGCACGCCCAGGGAACGACGCAGGGGCGCCAGACCGACCAGAGCAGGATGCCAGCCAGGAGCGAACAGAAACGTGACACCGACCTGCGGCAGAGCGGCGATCACATCGGCGGCGGGAGCCTGCAGGTGCAGACCGAGGGCCTCGAGCACATCGGCGGAACCGACGCGGCCGCTGGCACTGCGGTTGCCGTGCTTGGCCACATGGGCCCCGAGGGCCGCCGCCGTGAAGGCGACGGCGGTGGAGATGTTGAAGGTGTCGGCCCCGTCCCCGCCGGTACCACAGGTATCCACGAGGAAGCGATCAGGGCGCTCCCCGGGCAATGGACAGGCCTGACGCAGCACCGAAGCCATCGCCGCCAGCTCCTCACCATTGACCCCCTTGGCCCGCAGAGCGGCCAGAAGGGCGCCGGTGAGCACCGGCGGAATCTCCTCAGCCAGCCAGCCCTGCAACAGGGCAATGGCTTCCGGCTCTCGCAGCGATTGCCCCTGCAGCAGGGACTCGAGCAAAGCGGACCAGGAGCGGATCGGGCTCATGGGCAGGGGCCGCTGACCGGCAGGGTTCAGGCAGCCCCATGATGCTCACTCGGCATCGGCGGTGTCGAAACCGGAGCCGACCGCCTGCTCCTGAGGCTTGGCACCGGGCCGATGGCCCGCCGCCCAGATCTCCCGGGTGCGCTGATGCAGGGCCTCCCGATCCAGCCCCCAGAGCCGCAGCGTCTTGGCCAGATCGTCCTGGAGATCCTCAGCACCGGGGAAGCCGCTGTATCGGATCAACAACCGGGCCAGATCGACCAGATGCTCAGCGGCCGGCACCTCGGTGGCCAGCAGCCGATCCACCAGATCGCGATCGGTGGCATGGAGAGGATGGGCCTGGCTGTCAGCGCGATCGGCAGACCCGGAGGCATCGGTCCTGCTGCCCTGGGGAGCCATCGGGAGGAGACACGGGCCACTCAGCCTGACAGGGAGTCCGTAGGTTGGTCACCCTTGCGATGACGCATGGCCCCCCTTCGCCTTGCCCTGATCAGCCGCTACCTGCGCCCACACCGGCGCACGGTGCTGCTGGGCATGGCGGCCCTGGTGGTGGTCAACCTTCTGAGCGTGTCGATCCCACTGCAGGTCCGGCACGTGATCGACGATCTGCAGGAGGGCTTCAGCCTGGCGACTCTCTGGCGTCAGTCGGGCCTGATCCTGGTGCTGGCCACCGCCATGGGCGGCGTTCGACTGGTGTCGCGGATGCTGGTGTTCGGAGTCGGCCGCCAGGTGGAGGCCGATCTGAAACAGCGGATCTTCGATCACCTGCTGCTGCAGGAACCGGGCTGGGTGCAGAGCACCGGCAGTGGTGATGTGATCAGCCGCGCCACCAGCGATGTGGAAAACGTTCGCAGGCTGCTGGGCTTCGCGGTGCTCAGCCTCACCAACACCGCCCTGGCCTACGCCCTCACCCTGCCGGCGATGCTTGCGATCGACCCCTGGCTGAGTCTGGCGGCGGTGGGGCTCTACCGGGTGATGCTGGCGGTGGTGGGACTGTTCGGCGGCCGGATGATGCGGCACCAGCGCAGTCAGCAGGGTTCACGCGCCGGGCTGAGCGATCTGTTCCAGGAGGATCGCTCGGGCATCAGCGCCATCAAGATCTACGGCCAGGAAAGCGTCGAACAACGGGCCTTCGCACAACGCAACCGCCGCTATCGCGATGCGGCCCTGCAGCTGGCGCGGACCCGGAGCACCCTGTTCCCGCTGCTGGAGGGAATCTCCTCGGTGAGCCTGCTGCTGCTGCTGGCCCTGGGAAGCGGCCAGCTGGAGAGCGGTCGCCTCAGCATCGGCGATCTGGTGGCCCTGATCCTCTACGTCGAGCGGCTGGTCTTTCCGACGGCGCTGCTGGGTTTCACCCTCAACACCTTCCAGACCGGCCAGGTGAGCCTGGAGCGCATCGAAACGCTGCTGGAGCGGATCCCGGCGATCCGATCGCCGCTCCACCCCGCGAAGGCACCTGCCCCCCATGGAGCCCTTGAGGCCCGCAACCTCAGCCTGCGCTACCCAGGATCCGATCGCCTCAGCCTGGACCATGTCAGCTTCCGGCTGGAACCCGGTGAACTTGTGGCGGTGGTGGGGCCCGTGGGCTGCGGCAAGACCACCCTGGCCCGCTGCATCGGCCGGACGGTGGAGGTGGAGCCTCGGTCGCTGTTTCTCGATGATGTCGACATCACGGAGCTGAACCTGGGGGATCTGCGCTCCAGGGTCGCGATCGTGCCCCAGGAGGGCTTCCTGTTCACGGCCTCCCTGGCGGACAACCTGCGGTACGGCGACCCGGACGCCAGCCAGGGACGGATCGAGCAGGCGGCCCTGCAGGCGCGACTGGCCGATGACATCAAGGGGTTTCCCGATGGCTACGGCACCCTGGTGGGCGAACGGGGGATCACCCTCTCGGGCGGCCAGCGCCAACGCACTGCCCTGGGCCGGGCGCTGCTGGGCTCAGCGCCGCTGCTGGTGCTCGATGACGCCCTCGCAAGCGTGGACAACAACACCGCCGCCGCGATCCTGCGTTCGGTGCGCGAGCAGGAGGGACGCACGATCCTGATGATCAGCCACCAGCTGTCGGCCGCCGCCTGCGATCGGATTCTGGTGATGGAGGACGGTCGCGTGGTGCAGCAGGGGACTCACCAGGCCCTGCTCCGGCAGGGCGGCACCTATCGCCGTCTGTGGGAACGGCAACAGGCGGAGCAGCAGCTGCAGGCCACCAGCTGAACTGAGGCAGCCCGTTCCTTCAGGCGACGAAGGCCCAGCCGGAACCGATGTCAGGGCCGCCGCGATCGATGACACCATCCAGCCGTGGCGGCGGGGATTACGAAGTTCCATGAGGGTGGCGCTCAGGTGGGCGCGGACCCGCTTATCTGAGGACCGACCCAAGGCCCCATCGAGGCTTCGCCCATGGACCCGAAGACCGCCTACACCCTCCGCTGCACCCTCACCTTCGGGGACATCTACGGACAGATCCTGATCTGGTTGCTGGTCATCTTCGCCAGTCTGGCGGCGGGCCTGGCTCTGATGGGCTCGACCAAACCGATCGTGGCGCTGGTGGGGGTGGGGCTCGTCCTGGTGCTGTCGCTGCCGTTTCTGCTCTTCGCCTTCACGACGACGCTGCTGAACCACATCGCCCTCGATCCAGCCCCGGAACGCGTGTCCTGAAGGCAAGGGGCCGGGACGGCATCGGAGCAGCGACGCTCCCTAGGCTCAGCTGCCCGATCACCCGCCCGTGTTCAGTTTCCTCAGCGGACAAGCGGCCGCCAAAAGCACCATCGTTTCCCCGGAAAAGGCCCTGCCGGGCCGCAGCCAGGCGATCCCGACCGCCAGCACCCATGCGGTGCTGGGCACAGTGCTGAAGGCACCCCTCGATGAACACCAGGAGCAGATCCTGTTCGCCTGCGGTTGCTTCTGGGGAGCGGAGAAGGGGTTCTGGCGTCTGCCGGGAGTCGTGAGCACCGCCGTGGGCTATGCAGGCGGCACCACCCCCAATCCCACCTATGAGGAGGTCTGCTCAGGCCTCACCGGCCACACCGAAGTGGTGCGGGTGGTGTGGGATCGGCGCACGATCGACCTCAGCGATCTCCTGAAACTGTTCTGGGAATGCCACGATCCGACGCAGGGGATGGGCCAGGGCAACGACCGCGGCAGCCAATACCGATCAGCGATCTACACCTTCAGCCCCGAACAGCTCAGCTTGGCCGAAACCAGCGCGAAGCATTACCAGGGGTTGATCGAGGCGGCCGGTTACGGGGCGATCACCACGGAAATCAAGGCTGACCAGCTGTTCTTCTTCGCTGAAGACCACCATCAGCAGTACCTCGCCAAGCCCGGCAGCCGCCCCTACTGCTCGGCCCAGCCGACCAGGGTGGCACTCGGCGAATTCCCAGGTTGCGACTACAAGCTGCCGGCGGGCGTCTGGAGCCACTACGACTGGAGCATCAGCCATTGCATCCTCCGCGGTGACAACACGCCGATCAGGCTCTGATACGCAGCACCCCAGCCCTGGACCGGCAGGATCGATGGCGTCAGGATGGGGGAATGGCGGCATCCTGGTTCGATCTCCTGTCGCCTCTCACCGCACCTGTGAAGCCCATCGCCCCGGCGGGCTCGGCCCTCGGTCTGGTTCTGCCCCTGATCGCCATGGTGTCGCCGTGGTGGGAGGACTACGGGATCAAGGAGTCGTTTCTGTGCCGCGATCGGGTGGCCGTGGAGGTGGAGCGCAACGACGCGCAGGCCTCGCTGATCAGCGGTCAACGACGCCTCACCCTGTTCCGGGATGAGCGTGACCTGCCGGGACTGCGCTTCAGCAACGGCCAGACACGGCTGATCCTCGAGGGCGATGAACTGACGCTGGAGCAGCCGATGATCCGGCTCTCCTGCATCCGCACCGGGAACGCCTGACGATCATCTCTACCCCCCAGGGATCCATGCCGCACCCCTCAACCCCGCCGGAACCGCTGCCGGATGCGGTGGTTCTGCTCAGCCTGGTGGGCAGTCTGCTGCTCTGTTTCGCCCTGGTGTTCATCGCTGTTGGGCGGCGCCCAGCAGATCCGCCCCTGCAATGGCGTCAACCCTTGCCAACGCGGGTTGGCGCTCCGCAGGCACAGGTGCCAATCTGGACTGCCTGAGCAACAACCCTGTTGAACCAGACGGGCAGCGATCCTGACGGCAAGCGCCAGCTCCATCCGCTGCCCCGCGGTCTGGTGGAGCTTTATGGGCTGCTGGCCGTGTTGTTCGTGCTGGTGCCGGAATGGATGGCCGGCAGCGCCATGGGCACCCTGCCGGAGGGTGGCAGCGGCTCCGAGCTTCCGGTGCGATCGAGTGCCTGGAGCCGGATCCCGGAGCTGCACCTCGCCACCCTGAGCCTGCGGGAGATGCGCCTGCTGGCCCGGGAGGAGCATCTCTGGGGCTATGCCAGGCTCTCCCGCCAGGCCCTCAACGATCTGCTCCAGTATCGGCTGCGGGGTCGGGAACGCCGCCAGAGCGGCAGACGCCGGAACGCCAGGGCCGGCGGGCCACTGTGATAGTTTCAATTGCGCCGGGGCGTAGCGCAGCTTGGTAGCGCACCACTTTGGGGTAGTGGGGGTCGTGGGTTCAAATCCCGCCGCTCCGATTCAATCACCGGCCTTTGTCGAATCCTGCACCGTCTTCTGTTTCAGAAGGCGGTTTTTTTTGGCCAGAATCTCCTCCGTGACCCAGAGCCGTGACGCCGGAGAATGACCATCGATGATGGGCGCATCAGCTGAAGGGCAGCGATCACGCTGAGATCACGCTGAGCGACATTCCGAGCCGAAGGCCAGGCAAAAATCTGAGCCGAAGGCCAGACAAAAAGCTGAGCCGAAGGCCAGACAAAAAGCTGAGCCGAAGGCCAGGAAAAAAGCTGAGCCGAAGGCCAGGCAAAAAGCCGAGCGCCATGAATGCACCGGCACAACCCTGACGGCAGCGGTGGCCGCCGCGGAATGGGATGACAATCCTTTGCCGATCCGATGAACGGACGGATCGGCGCTAACAAGCGGTCATGTTTTGCCTTGAGGTCATGCCGAGCACCGCTTGTTCCCGCGGCTGCTGCGCGCTGGTGCTGGCTCTGATGACAACGACCCCGGCCGCGGTGGTGGCCGGTGGATGGCCCCCGGATCACGGCGATCACCCAGCACGGCCGGAGGCGGTGGCGCCTCCGGGGGGAGCCAGCCGGCCTTCTGCCGGAGGCCAGGCAGCGACAACCTCGCGAGATGCCAGCGGCCTGGATAAAGCACAGCTGCAAGCGCTGCAGGTCGCCCCCCTGCCTGGGAGCCTCAAGCCGCAGGTGAGCTCCCAGGTGGAGGCGTTGCTGGCATCTCCCGATCTGAAACAGGCCCTCGCTGCGCTGAAAGCCGATGAAGCCCGATTTGTACGGGAATCGATTCAGATCTCAGAAATTCCAGCACCCACGTTTGCAGAAGCACAACGTGCCAAAGCTTTCGAAAAGATGCTGAAGGCCAATGGTCTGCAGAATGTGCATATCGACGCGATCGGCAATGTGATCGGCGTACGAAAAGGTGGGGCACAAGGGCCGAGGATCGCCGTGATTGCTCACCTCGATACGGTATTCGATGCCAAGACCGATGTCAGGGTCAGAGCGCAGGGTTCGCGACGGATGGGACCAGGCCTCACCGATGACTCCAATGCCCTGGCGATGATGCTGAGCTGGATTCGAGCCCTGAATGGGGCCAGGATCTCAACTCCCGGAGACCTGATCTTCGTCGCCAGTGTCGGAGAAGAGGGCAACGGAGACCTGCGTGGCGCGAAACATTTCTTTGATAAAAACACTAATCTTTCAGCTGCCATCATCCTGGAAGGAGCCTTGCCGGATTCTGTGATCATGATTCAGAATACCGCCAGCAATCGTTTCAAGATCGACTTCAAGGCCCCCGGCGGCCATAGCTATGGCGCGTTTGGTCAGATTCCAAGTGCAATTCATGCTCAGGGGCGCTTCATCGCAAAGGTGGCCGAGATGCAAGTACCATCATCGCCGCGCACAACCTTCACGGTCGGAGTTGTCAGAGGAGGACGATCTGTGAACACAATCGCACCCGATGCCTCCCTGGAAATCGATCTTCGCTCCAATGGCAACTCTGAACTGGAAGCAACTACAAAGATGGTCCAGAATTTTGTCGCTCAGGCCGTTGCAGAGGAAAACAAGCGCTGGGGGACGACCTCCCTGAGCGCCAGCATCAGACCGATCGGCGCCAGGCCAGGCGGCATCACCTCGCCGGATCAGGCCATCGTGCACACCTGGATAGCGGCCGCCAGAGCGCTGGGCGTGACACCGTTGGCCCTGGCTGGTGGCAGCACGGATGCCGGCGTTCCGATCTCACGGGGAATCCCGGCGATCGTGATGGGCTGTGGTGGAACCAGTGGTGGCTTCCATGCCCTTGATGAGCACTGGGATCCCACGAATGCCTACCGGGGTGTCCGGCTGAGCTTCCTGACAACGCTGGCGGTGGCGGGCGTTCAGGGTGTCTCCGAGCCCACGGCGACCCTGCGCTGACGGGGGAAGAGTACACCCAGGTTTAATGGGCGATTGCGATTGTGTTGTGCAATTACGATAGGCGACTGCGATTGCGTTGTGAAATTACGATAGGCAATAGGCAATAGGCAATAGGCAATAGGCAATAGGCAATAGGCAATAGGCAATTATATTGTGAAATTGCGTTGCGTGATTACGATGGGCGATTACGTTGTGAAATTGCGTTATAGTATTACAATCAGTGGCGGTGCCTGAACCTCGGCGCTGCCTGAGCCTCAGAAATAGCTGAGCCTCGGCGACGCCTGAACCTCAGCAGTGCCCGAACCTCGGTTGCCTGATGTCGTGCCTCTTCCGAAGGCTGCCCAGCCGCCGAACGTCACAGGGTCAACCCCATGGCCTTACACCAACGCTGTGCCAGCAAACAGCAGCGCGCAGCAGAACCGCAGAGCAGCCGGTCAGCCTGCACCTGATCCACCATGGGTGATCCACAACGACCAGGGATTGCGCAAACGATTCTGACTGGCGTGTCGCCGATCTCACACATCTGCTGATCTCACACCCGCAGAGAGAAGCGCAAAAACGTCCATACCTGAAAAGCCATCATCTCAGTGGAGATCACCGAAACATCCCCACCTGAATACAATCAACTTCAGGCCTGTTACCGAGCCTTTCACGACCCGGTCAGTCATCATCATCAGACGCTTTCAGTCAGGAGCTAATATGAGTAACCCAGGCGTTGTGTTTTCGGCTGGGTGATTGCTGATCGAAACGGATCTGGCTGGTGACTGTCTCTGCGACCGACCAACGTTGGCCCTGGTGGCCCCTGCTGCCCCTCTACCCCTATGGCCACCGGCGCACCCTGGTGCGGGAGCTGATTCCAGGTCGGATCTGGAGTTTTGAGCAGCTGCAGGGAATTTTTTATGTGGCTGTGCCGATCCGGATGACTGTGCTGAAGGTCGCGGACGGCCTGCTGCTCTACGGAGCCGTCCCTCCCACCGGCGAAGTGCTTGCGGTCCTCCGGGATCTGGAAGCGATCCACGGTCCGGTGCGCACATTGGTGCTGGGGACCTCCTCCGGACTGGAACACAAGCTGCCGATGCCGGCCCTGGCCCGCGCCTTCCCCAAGGCCGACCTCTGGGTCAGCCCCGGCCAATGGAGCTTCCCCGTGTCCCTGCCGGCGACCTGGCTGGGTTTCCCGGCCTCCCGCACGCGTGTGCTCGGGCAGGACGGCTGGCCCCATGAGGATCAACTGCGCTGGACGATGCTCGGCCCCCTCGATCTGGGAGTGGGCGCCTTTGCGGAAGCGGCCTGTTTCGATCGCCACAGCGGTTCCCTGCTGCTCACCGATGCCCTCGTCGCTCCGGATCCGACGCCACCCCCCCTGTTTGACGCCGACCCGACACCGTTGCTCTTTCATGCCCGCGAGCTCGGATCCGAACCGCTGCAGGACAGCCCGGAGGCCCGCCAGCGCGGTTGGCGGCGTCTGTTGCTGTTTGCCTCATTTCTGCGTCCGTCCGGCCTGAGGATTCCGACCTGGCGTGAGGTGTTCACCGGTGCCCTGAGGCCCGGCACGCGGCAACCAAGGGCTTACTTCGGCCTCTATCCCTTCCGCTGGCAACCCGATTGGGAACGGGATCTCCAGGCCCTCGTGCCGGAGGATCGCCCGGTGCTGCAGGTGGCGCCGGTGCTCGAGCGGCTCGTGTTTCCCCGTCAGCGTCAGCCCCTTGTGGCCTGGATCCGACAGCTGGCGACATTGGAGAACCTGCGCTGGGTCGTCCCGGCTCACTACGCAGCCCCGGTGCCCTGTTCCTCCAGGACCCTGGCCGATCTGGCGGATCAGCTGGAACGTCGGCCCTGGGCTCCTGATGCAGGGCCCTGGGCCTTTCTTTCCTCCATCGATCAGGCGCTACTCCGGTGGGGGGTGGTGCCTGCCGCCGGTGACGGCCACTGAAACACGTTCTGCAAGAGCACCTGTCACGAATGTGTTAACAGCAACGTGTCAATAGCAATGTGTCACCAGCGATGTGTTAATAGCAATGTATCAACAGCAGAGATGGCGCCTACAAAAAAATGCTGATAGATCCAGGATCTCACCGAAAACCGGTGCCTCGATTCTGGATGCCTTAATTCTAAATGTTGTGGGTCGAAACCCCTGTGGCATCGGAGCCCTTGCGATCAGGGAACAACCTTTCTCAGAGGTTCAGCATGCCGGGATCGCTGTCGAGATCCTCATCGCTGAACAGACTGGCTTCCAGATCCATCCGCTGCTCCATCTGGCGAAGAAAATATCCCGTCATCATCGCTGAGGCCAGCAATCCCGCAAGATTATCGCGGCTTGCTTGAATCTTCACCTCGAACTGTTCGCCGGGAAGCATCCCGAGCAGACCCTGAACATTATGGCGAATGATGTCCTGAATGTCAGGACTGGCGGATCGTGCCACCCGCTGCAGAACATCCGGAGATTGATCCTGCAAGTACTGAATCAGGGAATTGCCGCTGAAGGCTTCGTGATCCGGTGAGGGAAACTCCGGGTTGAACATCGCCGCAGCACCGCAGGTCCGTTTTCAGCCTAACGCAGCAGATTCGACGGGTTGGCGTCGCAGGGGACTGAGCCGCTGCAGCGGCCAGTAGCGCACGATGGCCGTGCCGATCACCCGATCCAGCGGCAGGGGGCCCCAGAGGTGGGAGTCGAGGCTGGCGTTGCGGTTATCGCCCAGCACCAGCACCTGACCGTCAGGAACCTCCAGAGGACCGAAGGTGTAGGTCATCGCTTCGCTGGACCAGTCGGGGCTGACAGGCTGGTCATTGCGCCAGAGGAAACCGTCCCGCACCTCGATCCGGTCGCCGGCCGTGCCGACCACCCGCTTGATCAGCGCTGAACCGGGGTCATACCCGGCGGCAAGCAGAGCATCCGGTGGGCGGAACACGACCACGGTGCCGACCGGAAGCGTCAGTCCCAGACGCGGACGCAGTTTTTCCACCAGCACCCGATCCTGAAGCTGAAGGGTGGGGAGCATCGACCCTGAAGGGATCCAGCGCGGTTCGATCACTCCCCAGCGCAACACCAGGGCCACGAGCACCCACAGCAGCAGGGTCTGCACCTGCCGGCGCCACTGCTGGCGGGAACTCCCCGGCGATGGTGGTGATGGGAGCCGGGGTGGCGATGCGGCTGGTTCGCTGCTCATCGAGATCAGAAACGGCACCCACCCTGCAGGATGGACCCCCATCCTCGCCCAGATGCTGCCGTGATGCCGGCGCCAGCCATCCCCCTGCTGGAGCGCAACCTGCGGGCTTCGATCACCCTGCTGCTCCGCCTCCAGCGCCGGGGTCTGCGCCATCTGGTGCTGGCTCCCGGCAGTCGCTCCGCGCCGCTGGCGGTCGCGGCCGCTCTTCTGGAAGCCGAAGGACTGCTGCAGCTCCATCCCGGCCTTGATGAGCGTTCCGGCGCCTTTCTGGCCCTGGGGCTGGCCCGCACGGATGGCAGGCCCGCCGCCGTGGTCACCACCTCCTGATCGGCGGTGGCCAATCTTCTGCCGGCCGCCGTGGAAGCGGATCACGGTGGCCTGCCGCTGCTGCTGCTCAGCGCTGACCGACCAGCCCGCCTGAAGGACTGTGGGGCGAATCAGGCGGTCAATCAGGAGGCCTTCCTGCTGGCGTCCTGTCGATGGGCCGGCAAGGGTCCGGCCGACGGGCTGGCACAGCTTGCAGCGTCGGCAGTGGAGGCACTCGCGGATCAGGCCTGGGCGGCTGCGCTGCACTCCCCCCCGGGGGCGGTGCGTCTCAACCACCCCTTTGAGGAACCTCTGCACGCCGACGGCCCCCTGGTGCAGCGCCTGCAGCAGACCCTGCAGGCGCGGATCGCGGCCCCGGAAGCGCTGCCCCCGTTGCCGGCACCAGCGCCCGCCGGTGAGGCGACGGTCCCCTCTGCGGCCATCACCGGCCTTGATCCCGGTCAGTCGGGCGTGATCATCGCCGGACCCTGGCGCGGCCGTCCCTCGCAATGGCAGGCCTGGCGGAACAGCCTGCACCGCTGGCAGCAGGCCACGGGGTGGCCTCTGCTTGCCGATCCGCTCTCAGGCCTGCGCGGTGATCCATGGCTGCGCCCCCTGCTCGGATACGACCTCTTCCTTGAGCCATCGGTGGTGCCGCAGCCTTCCCAGGTGCTGCGGCTCGGTCCTCTGCCCGCCAGCCGGCGACTGCAGCGCTGGCTGGAGCGATTTGAGGGTCCTCAGGGGCTTGTCAGTGAAGGGGATCCACGACCGCTGGATCCACTGCGGAGCGTTCAGTGGCAGTGCGCCGCCGGCCTGACCCCCTGGGTCGCCGGCCAGGCCCTCACGGACGAGCCTCCGGCCCCTGCCAGCCTGGAGCTGGCGGCGGCCTGGCGGCAGGCCGAAACGCTGGTGGCGGAGGCATTGACCGTCTGGTCAGGCGCCCAGGAGGGCCTCAGTGAACCGCTGCTGGCCCATCGCCTCAGTCGCCTGCTGCCAGCCGGGATGCCGCTGATGCTGGCCAACAGCTCCCCGGTGCGCGACTGGGAGACCTTTGCCGATGGACGGGCGCCGCACCGACCGATCGTCGGATTCCGCGGTGCCTCCGGGATTGATGGCACCCTGTCGGAGGCCTGCGGGCTGGCGATCGGCTGGGGCGCGGCGGTGCTGGTCACCGGTGATCTGGCCCTCCTTCACGACAGCAACGGCTGGCTCTGGCAGCAACGACTGGCGCAGCTCGGGGCCCGGCTGACGGTGGTGCTGCTCGATAACG
>JBJTBH010000160.1:0-3438 GCA_046091285.1 Cyanobacteriota bacterium
GCCTCTGCCAGCCCGGTGAGCAGCCACACCTCGAAGGGCTGGACCAGCAGTTCACCTGGCGATCGGTGCCGCTCCCGGATCACCGATGCAGTGAGCCGCTCACCCAGGAGCTGCTGGAGTCTGCGTTGCAGACCCTCGAGCAGCTGCAGCGGGCCGGGCCGGTGTTTGTCCACTGCCTGGCAGGCCGCGAGCGCTCACCGCTCGTGTGCATGGCCTGGTTGATGCGCGTCCGGGGCCTGAGCCGGCAGCAGGCCCTGGAATACGTCAGCCAGGTTCATCCGGGCACGAATCCCCTGCCGCAGCACCTGGCGCTGCTTGGCTGATGTCCCTCGAGCCTCTCAGCACAGCCGCTGATTGGTTGTGCGTTCTACGTTTCTTGTCTAGCCTGAAAGCTCAGGCTGAGACGACGATTTCGCTCTCGTCCGCCTCACGCACAGGATCTCCTTGTGTCAGCTTGTCTGTTGTCTATATCTCTTGCTCTGAGTCTCTGCCATGATTGAGTATCGCGCCCTTCGCGCTGCTATCTTTTCCCCGCTTAAGCTCACTCTGTGCATCTGGAATCTGAGCCTCCTCTGATGGCCATGCATGTTCGGCTACCAGTTGTTTCGCTTGGCTAACGGGTCTGTGTTGCCCCAACTCAGGCTGCGTCTGCGAAGCCTGCTGAAACCCACCCCTGTTGCGCGACTGATTCGGCAGACCAGCCGCCGCCAATGGCGCCTGCTGGTGGTGAATTTCGCCACCTCCCTGGTTGAGGCCTTCAGCGAAGGGGCTTCCCTTGCCGTGGTGTTCCTGGCCGTTCAGGTGCTGGCCAGTTCCGGCTCGATCGACTGGGCCACCAATCCGCTGATCAGCCGCAGCGCTGCGCTCACGGCCCTGCTCCAGGGCATCCCGCGCACACCACTGTTCCTGCTGCTCCTCTCGCTGGCCCTGTTGCTGCAGCTCCTCCAGAGCGGTACCCGCTATCTCAACGCCCTCAGCGTCAGCTACTTCTCAGCCCGGTGCACCCGGCTGATCATGGCCGAGCTGCACAGCCGCATCCTCAGTTTCAGTTTTCCTTGTGCCAGCGGCTACCGGGTCGGTGATCTCACCGATGTGGCCGGTGGCGGGCCCGGTGCCGTCGGCATCGTGATCGGCTACTACAACCAGTTGCTGCTCAACGGCCTGCTGATCGCGCTGTACCTCACCGTCCTCGTCAGCCTGTCGCCCTGGCTGGTGATCATCGCCGTGGCCATGGCCGCTGCGATCCTGCTGATCCAGCGCCAGTTGCTGCCCCGCATCCGCCAGACGGCCCACCGCGTCAGCGAGGCCCAGTTGGAGATCTCGGTGCGCCTCACGGAGGACATCCAGGGCCTGCGCCTCCTGCACAGCTCCGGTCAGCTCCAGCAGGCGCAGCGGGGGATGGGCCAACGCATGCGGGAACTGGAACATTCCCTACGCCGCCGTTCCCAGCTCACCGAACTGATCGGTCCGATCACGGGATTTCTGCCGATGCTCGCCATCTGCGTGATCGGTGCCGGCAGTGTGCTGTTCTTCGGCGGCAAAACCTCCGGAATCCTGCCCAGCCTGGTCACCTTCGTGCTCGCGCTTCAGCGGCTCAATGGTCGGCTCGGCTCCACCGCTGGGGTGTTCACCTACCTGGCCTCCCTCTCGGGAACGCTGAGCCGGCTGAACAATCTCCTCACCCCTGAAGACAAGCACTTCGTGCGCCAAGGCGGTGAGCAGTTTCCTGGTCTGCGCAAGCAGATCCATCTCGCCGGCATCACACTCCGTTATCACCAGGAAGGGCCTCTCGCCCTCAACGCCATCGATCTGGTGATTCCGCGAGGCAACACCATTGCCCTTGTCGGCCCGAGCGGCTCGGGCAAGAGCTCGATCGCCGATCTGCTGGTGGGCCTCTATGACCCGAGCGAGGGCAGTGTGCTGTTGGATGGCAAGGATCTGCGCAGTTTTGACCTGGCCAGCTGGCAGCGGCGGTTGGGTGTCGTCAGTCAGGATACGTTTCTGTTTAATGCCACGATTGCCGAGAACATTGCCTATGGCGTTCCCGAGGCCAGCGAGGGTGACATTGTGGCCGCCTGCGTGGCCGCCCAGTGCGCCGGCTTCATCGGTGCCCTGCCGGATGGCTACAACACCCTGGTTGGTGAACGTGGCTATCGCCTCAGCGGCGGCCAGCGCCAGCGCCTCTCGCTGGCCCGGGCGATCCTGCGCAACCCGGATCTGCTGATCCTGGATGAGGCCACCAGTGCGCTCGATTCTCAGAACGAGCGCCTCGTCCAGAATGCGATCCGCCGCCTGCAGGTGAACCGCACGGTGCTGATCATTGCCCACAGGCTCAGCACGGTGGTGCATGCCGAAAAGATCATTGTGCTGCGGGAGGGCGAGATCATTCAACGGGGCAACCACACCACGCTGATGCGTGCCGATGGGCTCTATCGCCGCCTCTGGCTGGAGCAGAGCCAGCAGGCTGAGATCGATGAGCACACAGGTGTGTGGAATCGCAGCCAGATCCTGGCGCTGTTGGAGCGTTCCATTCAGGAGTGCCGGCGCTATGGGGTGCAGCTCAGCTTGATGCTGTTGCAGCTGGATCCGCTCAGCGATGCCTCCGGCGTGCTCCATCCGTTCCCCCGCGAAGCGATGCATGGCCTCACCCGCCTGCTGCGCGAACGCCTCCGCGACACCGATGTCATCGGCGCCCTTGATCCGCACCAGCTGCTGCTGGTGATGCCCCACACCGCCATCCACGATGCGGAGGTGCTGTCGGCTGATCTCGTTCGCCTCTTGCAGGCCGCCCAACTCCCGGATGAGGTCCGTGTGCAGGTGAATGTGGGCCTCACCCATTGGACGGAGGGAGACATCTCCACGGAGCTCCTGCTCAGGGCCCAGTGGAACCTGCATGGCCACGCTGAACCGCTCCAGCTCCTTGCCGAGCAACCATGACCGACGAACCGATCTACGTCACCAGACCATCACTGCCACCACTGGAGGATGTGGTGGCCCTGATGGAGGGCATCTGGGATCGCCGCATCCTCACCAATGGTGGCCCGCTGCATGAGCAACTGGAGCAGGAGCTCTGCGACTATCTCGGGGTCAAGCACATCAGCCTGTTCGCCAACGGCACCCTGGCGCTGTTGATCGCCCTCAAGGCCCTGCGTCTGCAGGGCGAGGTGATCACCACACCCTTCTCATTCGTGGCCACCAGCGAGGCCTTGAGCTGGAACGGGCTGGAGCCGGTGTTTGCCGACATCCAGGAGGGCAGCTATGGCCTGGATCCCGCCAGCATCGAGGCCTCGATCACCCCGCGCACCACGGCGATCCTGGCGGTGCACTGCTACGGCTTTCCCTGCGATGTGGAGGCGATCCAGCGCATCGCCGACGACTACAACCTCAAGGTGATCTACGACGCTGCCCATGCCTTCGGAGTGCAGTGCCATTGCGGAT
>JBJTBH010000161.1:0-4817 GCA_046091285.1 Cyanobacteriota bacterium
TGGGGTCCGGGGGCCCGGTCAGTCGAGGCCGGTGTAGCCCAGCTCATTGAGCCGGCCGGAATGGCGCCGCCAGTTGGGCACCACCTTCACGAACAGCTCCAGGTACACCGGGCCATTGATCAGTTTCTGCATCTGCACCCGGGCGCCGGTGCCGATCTGGCGCAGCATCTGCCCGCCTTTACCGATCAGGATGCCCTTCTGGCTGGTGCGCTCCACCAGCACCGTGGCCAGCACCGCCGTGCGCGGGCCGTCATCGACGATGCGATCGATGCTCACCGCCACGGAATGGGGCACCTCCTCACGGGTGTGGGTGAGCACCTGCTCGCGGATCAGCTCGGCGAGCAGCAGCTGCTCCGGTTGATCGCTGACCGCATCGGGGGGGTAGAGATGCGGCCCCTCCGGCAGGCGGGCGGAGAGGGCCTCCACCAGGCTGGTGCAGTCCTCTCCGGTCAGGGCGCTGCAGGGATGCAGGGGCCAGTCGAGCGCCGGGTGGGAGCCGTCGCCGTTCAGCAGCTCGCGGTAACTCTCCAGCAGCTCCGGGCGCTGCTCCGGGGGCGCGAGATCCGTTTTGTTCAGGGCCACCAGCACCGGTGAGCGCTGCTGACGCAGCAGATCGACGATGAAGCCATCGCCCCGACCCGCCGGCTGGCTGCCGTCCACGAGCAGCAGCACCACATCCACCTCCCCGAACGCGCCCCGGGCCGATTGCACCAGCCGCTCCCCCAGCAGGTGATGGGGCTTGTGGATGCCGGGGGTGTCGAGAAGAACCAGCTGGGCGCTTGCGGTGGTGAGGATCGCCCGCAGGCGGTTGCGGGTGGTCTGGGCCACCGGTGAGGTGATCGCCACCTTCTGGCCCACCAACTGGTTGAGCAGGGTCGATTTGCCCACATTCGGCCGCCCGATCAGGGCCACGAAACCCGAGCGGAAGCCGGGGGGCTGGTCTCCCATCGCCAGGCCGGCGACGCTCTGATCGTCCGGCAGGGCCAGGGCGTCGTCCGGCAGGTCGTCCAGATCCGGGAACGGGAAGGCGTCCGTGGATGGCAGGGGGTGGCTTGGCTCCATAACCTCAGAGTGACACTGTCCGCAGTTCCCCGCCCGATGGCCGAGGTCCCCAGCCGCACCCAGCCTCCTGCGGAGGCTGCCGGGAGTCAGCCCCCTGATGTTGCTGCGGCCCTGTCGCTCAGTGCCCGCTGGCTGCAGGAGTGGGAGAACGGGGAGCTCAGCGATGAGGTGCTGGCGGATCGCCTCGCTCCCCTGGTGGCCCAGCGCGATGGCGCCCGCGGCTTTTTCGTGGTGGCACTCGCCGGTGACAGCGTGCTGCTCGATCGCCTCCCCGATGTCGTGCTGCTCTCGCTGCGCCAGGCCGGGGCGGGGGTGGTGGATCTGACGGTCCGCAACCTGGCGATGAGCACGGCGATGGTGCTGCATCACGGCCGCCAGGGCGATCAGGAGCAGCAGGGGCGCTCCGAGCGGGTGCAGGTCAGGGCCCTGGAGCTGCTGCGTCAGCTGGAGCCGCAGCTGGTGAAGCAGCGGCTGGAGCAACTCCTCTCCGGCACCCGTGGCGAGGGCGAGGATCAGGCCTTCCTCGATCGCTGGGGCTACGACGCTGAACAACGCGCCGCCATCGCCCGGGCGGTGCTGCGTGTGGCTGAGTGAGGGGTGAGGGTCCGCAGATGAGCTGAGCGGGTCCCGATCAGCCCGGCCTCAGAGGCAGGCCTGCTCTGGTCGTTTCCCTTGATCGCTCGGCTTCGGGTTGGTGTTGAGGCCCGTGGGTGATGCCGATGGCGTGGTCTGGGCCGATTCCGTTCAGGCCGGATTGATCCCTGTTCGCGGGTCCTCGACCGAGCGGAAGCTCGCAGCCGGTTTGGACTGTGTCGACGACGCAGGCGGTTTGGGTGTGCCCGGCCATGAAAAAAGCGCCCCCAAAAAAAGGCGCCCCGATAGAATCCTGAATGGCTTCTGAGGATGAACGCGTGATGGTTGGCGCGTTCAGATGTCTTATGGGGAATTCCGTGCCCGTTTGCGTCAGAAATTCCCTCAGGGATCCAGACCATCAGGGGCCCGGATCCCGGCGGCGATTGGCCTCAGTCGCGGCGACCGCCGCCGTTGAGGGCGATGATCAGGCGCAGGACGAAGATGAACAGGTTGATGTAAGTGAGATACATCCCCAGGGCACCGGCCAGATACTGATCGTCGCGGTAGGTGCGGGGCATCGTGTAGAAGTCCACGAAGGCGGCGCCCACGAACAGCACGGTGCCGAAACCGGCGATCATCAGCTCGAAGCCGCCAACGGCGAAGGTGCCCGGGGCGAAGACGCTGCCGATCACCTGCACGACCATCGCGATCAGCAGGCCGACGATGCCGAGGCCCACGACACCGGTGAGCGCCTGGCCGACGCTGTCACTCATGCGCCGGCCGGTGATCGAGGCGATCACGAAGGTGAGGCCGGTGGCCAGCACCGCCGTGCCGACGGCACTGATGCCACTGGTCACCAGGGCGTAGTTGACGAGGCCGCTGAGGGTGAAGCCGGTGATCAGGCTGTAGGTGGCCAGCAGGGGCAGCGCCGTGGCGTTGTTGCCCTGGTTGGCCACGTTCTGGGCCACGAAGAAGAGGATGAAGTTACCGATCAGGGCCACCCAGAAGAGCGGCATGAACAGCGGTGAGTGGCTGGCGATCATCGTCAGGCCGGCCAGCACCCCACCGGCGGTGAGCACCATGCCCCCACCGACGTAGGGAAGGGCCCGGTTGACGACATTGGGACCGACGAGGGCGCTGGACTGCGCCTCGCGGATCGCTTCCTGGAAATTGCTGCTGGCCGGCATGGCACAGGGGGAGGACTGAATCCATCCTGACAGCGGTGTCCGGGTCGTGCGATGCCGTGGGGTGTGGATCCCCCCATCGGTAACGGCTGACGGCGCTCAGGGGTTGGTGGAGGGGCTGCTCTCGGATGGATGGTTCTCGGGCCAGAGCAGCACCGTCAGCACGGCCACCAGGGTGCCGATGCCCGATTCCGCCAACCGCAGCAGCGCATTCACAACTGGATTCAGCCTTGGGTCCAGGCTCGCCGAGACCATCACCACGATCACGGTGATCGCGGCCAGTCGGGCATGGCCGGGAATGTTCAGCACCAGACAGAGCAGCACCGTGACGAAGATCACCGCCGCCATCCCCAGCGGCTGAAACGGCAGCACCGTGAGATACAGAGCGCTGGAGAGAGCCCCGATCGCCGACCCGAGCAGGCGCAGCGATGCCGAGGCTGTGGTGTCACGACGGTTGAGCTGGGTGACGAGGATCGCAGAAATCGCTGACAGCAACCCCCCCGTCTTCGGTAGGTAGCCGGGGAACAGTGCCGTGAACCAGGCGCCGGCGAGATAGGCCACCAGCGCCGCCAAGGGGATCTGAAGTGAGAGACGCAGTGGTTCGCCTGCCCTCAGCGCAGTGGCTGTCCTCATCGCACTGTCACCAGAATGCTCAGGCTGACCATGGTCTCAGCAACGCTGATCTCAACGGCTGCGTCGCTGGTCGCGGTTCGCGTAGGCCGTCACCAGGCGCTGCACCAGCGGGTGCCGCACCACATCAGCGGCGCTCAGCCGACAGATCGCCACACCCTCGATCCCCTCGAGCACTTCGGCCGCTTCCTGCAGGCCGCTGGTCACCCCGGGCGGCAGATCCACCTGGCTGGGATCTCCCGTCACCACCATGCGCGAGCGCTCCCCGAGGCGGGTGAGCACCATCCGCATCTGGGTGGTGGTGGTGTTCTGAGCCTCATCGAGGATCACGAAGGCTTCCGAGAGCGTGCGGCCCCGCATGTAAGCCAGTGGGGCCACCTCGATCACATTCTTTTCAATCAGAGCCGCGGTGCGCTCCTGGCCCAGGAGGGTGTGAAGGGCGTCGTAAAGGGGACGCAGGTAGGGATCCACTTTCTGCTGCAGATCACCGGGCAGGAAGCCGAGCCGTTCGCCGGCTTCCACCGCCGGTCTTGTGAGGATCAGGCGCTCCACCTTCCGCTCCTGAAGCATCTTCACGGCCTGCACCGTGGCCAGGAAGGTCTTGCCGGTGCCGGCGGGCCCGAGCGCCAGGGTGAGATCGTGGCGATCCATCGCCTCCACATAGGCCTTCTGCCGCAGAGTCCGTGGTCGCAGCAGCTTGCCGTTCTGGCTGCGGGTGAGCACCTGTTGACTCAGATCCTGATGCTCCTGACCCCGGCCGGTATCGAGAGCCTGAAGGGCCGTCTGCAGATCGACGGCGGTCACGGGCTGCCCCTCCTGCCAGAAGGGACGCATCAGTTCAACAACGGCTGCCGCGCGCTCGAGCTGCGCCGGCCGCCCCTGGATCACGAGCTGCAACCCCCTGAGCACCAGGGAGGCCCCGGTGAGGGCCTCGATCCGTCGCAGCATGGACTCGGCCTCTCCGGCCAGAGCAAGCGCTGCCTCCTGGTCGGGCAGGTCGATGGAAAAGGCCTGACGAGGATCTGCCCCGGACATCGGGGGGCTGATCAGGCTTCGGCGCCGGCGTCGTCTGTGGCAGCGGCAGCTGCAGCCTCAGCGGCGGCGGCTTCGGCCGCGGCCTTGGCTTCCGCTGCTTCCTTGGCGGCCTGTCTGGCGGCGGCCTCGCGGGCTTCTGCCTGCTTCTTCTTGCCGACGATCTCCGCCGGACGCACGGACGTCTCGATCAGACCCCCACGCTCCAGGAGGGTGCGCACGGTGTCGGTGGGCTGGGCGCCCTGGCCGAGACGCTCGCGGATCGCCTCGGTGTCGAGGCGGGTCTCCTTGGTGCGCGGGTTGTAGAAGCCCAGCTCCTGCAGGGGGCGACCGTCG
>JBJTBH010000162.1:0-5462 GCA_046091285.1 Cyanobacteriota bacterium
CGCATTGAGCTGGCGATCATCGACAAATACACGCCAAGCGACTTTCCCTGCATTGATTTCTTCCTTTAGGAGACCGTTTTCGCCAACGACAAGTTTAAAACCGTAGGTGCCATCCTGGGGTGCCTGAAGCATGCCATCCCAGATGGCGCTGAAGGCTCCGTCCAGAGGGCTCCCTTGACCTTCCGTTACCAGGTTGTCCGTACTAAAGTTGAAATCTACCTGTCGATCTACGCGTTTCAGGATCGGATTGGTCAATCCGTTGCCTTGGTAGTAGGTGGCTTCCAGCCCTCTGACTCGCAGCGCAATAGCGTTATTCCCAGCATCCGTTCCGTCTTGGTTGAAATAATCTTTGATGGTCAGATCCTTGCTGCCATCGGCTACGCCATCGCGATCCATGTCCACAATCAGGCTGGTTCCATGGGCTGCCAGACCCACCACTCCTGGCCGTAGGCCTGTCAGGCTGATCGGCCGTTCCAGATCGAGGTAGGCCACATCCGAACCGGCCTGATTGTCAGGCACGCCTGCTTCGATCGTCGTTCCTCCGGCTCTGAGCCGTAGCCATGGCTTGCCTGGTTCCAGTTTGGCCCGCTCAAACAGCCTCAGATCAGGCTCCAGGCCGAGGGCTCGGAAGCGGTTGAACTGCGGCTTGTTATCCACTGACGCCCAGCGGGTGGCATCCGCCAGCAGGATGAATTGCTCATAGGTGACCGGTTTGCTGCTGGGATCTTCGCTGTTGGCTGGAATCGGACTCAGATCCGCCAATCGCCCACCGAGGGCTTCGAAGGCCTCATCCAGGGTCATCAATCCTGAGCCCACCACATAGATATCGCTGCCGCTGCCACCGATCAGCGTGTCGCGGCCACCGCCGGAGATCAGGATGTCGGCACCGTCATCGCCCATCAGCAGATCGTTGCCGACGCCGCCATCGATCAGGTCGCCATCGGAGCCCCCGGAGATCGTGTCGTTGCCGGCAGCACCGATCAGCCGATTCCGCTGGCGATCGCCACTGATTTCGTCGGCGAAAATGCTACCCGTGATGTTTTCAATGCTTGAAATGTCACCGTAGATGCTGAATTGACCGCTTGCAGTGCCGTCGATTTTGATGACTTGTGTCAGCGTCGCGTCTGTATAGAGTGCGATCAAGTTGTTGCTGATTTTTTTTGTATAGAGCTCTCGGCTGATGCTGCCGAGGCTTTCTGATCGCGGCACACCCGTAGGCAGAGCCGCTCCGATCAGTGCCTGTAGGCGAATCCGCGTTCCATCATTCAGTCCGTGGTTGTTCAGCTGAATGCCCCCATTGGGGAGGTCCGCAGAAACAGCGGCTTTGATGAGCTGAGTGCCATTGATATTGGCTAGAGGAATATTTGTAATCATGGTGATCCAGTCTTTTCCGCCATCCCCATCGCGGCTCACCTGCGGGGCTTGGTTGGTGCTTAACTTGCGATCAGCATTGGTGGCCGCCAGGTTGACCACCACGCCGCCCTGGCGGGCCATGCTGTAATCGGCGGTGTCGGAACCCCCAGCGCCATCGAGCTGATCAATGCCAGCACCACCGAGCAGCAGATCGTCGTTATAGCCGCCCAGCAGTGTGTCATCGCCATCTTCGCCGAACAGGAGATTGCGGCCTGCTAATCCGGCGAGCAGATCATTGCCACGGCCACCCAGAATCACATCGGTGAGGGTGTTGCTGCTGGAGCCGGTCACCGTGTCGTTGCCATCCCCACCATCGAGGTAGGTGACAGCTGGCTTCCCGCTTGTCGGTGAGAGGCCTCCTTTGAAGTTGTCGTTACCACCACCCCCTGCGAGAGCCCCAATGGCTGTGTCGAGGTTGAGGCCATAGACCCTGAGCTTGCGCACGAAGCCGTTGCTTGCCAGCTGGGGCTGATTGAGTTGCACTTCGGTGGCCTTGTCGAGGCTCAGCTGCGTGGCGGTTTCATCGGCATCGGTGCCCACACCGGTGACCCAGAACCCGGTGCTTGTCGAAGCATCGCGTCGCTGTTCATGGATCGGACTACGGCTGAATGGATTCTCGCTTTGGTTATAATCGGCAAAGGTGATATTGCCCTGGCTGAAGGCGTTGCTGACGATCAGCTTGTCTTTGAAGCTTTTCGCGCCAACTAGCCTTGCTACGTAATCGTCGGCTTCCAGTGCGACAAAGCTGCCGTCGTTCGGGCTGCTAAATGCGCTTCTTCTGATCAGGACGTCATTGCTGCCGCTGGTTGGATCGTCAATGACATTGAACTGGTATCTAGCATTATAGAAAATTCCCTTTCTTAGCTGAATTCTATCGAGATAGGGATTGAAGTTTTCGATTCTGATGATGTCCTTGAGTTTTTCTGGGTCAAGCAGGAATCTTGAAACTGGTAGGTAGAAATCATCTTTGCTATCTGCCAGTATGAAGAGGTTGTTCGTTGCTGTTCCTTGGAGCGTGGTTTTTGCTGGGAACCTCGCTGACTTGCTATCACCTGTTGGCAGCCCGCCTGTGGGGGCGAGGATCACATCAGAGCGCTGGTGGTCCAGCGGCACGGCTCTCAGTTCATAGACTCCCGCAGGTAGATCATCGGTACGGAAGCGATAGTCGAAGCTGGCCCAGCGCCCATCATTGGGATTAGCGGGAAACACCGCATTGCTGAACACCAGGTCGGCTGAGCTGTGATCCGGGGTGCTGATGGCGATTGTGCCCGTACCCTTGTCGGTGATGCGCACCTGAGACTTCAGATCGGGATCGCTGAAGATCTGCAGATTGTTCGCATCAATCACCTTGGCGTAATAGGTCTGGCTGCTGCTCAGACCTGTGGGTAGTGTGCTGTTGGCATGCGGCGTGAAGCGGAGTTCATGGCCATCGCGCAGGCCATGGTTGGCCAACACCAGCCGGCTGAACAACAGATCCACGCTGGTGGCTGTATCCAGCTGCCTCTGAACAACTGCATTCAGATAAATCGCAGTGTTGGGATTGCCGCCACTCTGATCCGCTCCCGCCGTGCTGGCATTGCCATCGACGAACAGGTCTTCGCCGGTAAGAATCAGATCGGCCCGACCATCACCGTTGGCATCGCTGATCTGCACGCTGCCATTGGCCAGGCCCGGTAGCTGGATGTTGGCGTTGCGCAGCACCGTGGTGCCATTGTTGTTGGCCAGCACTGTCTGGCAAATACGGGTTTCTGGCAGCGGCACCACGGCGCCACCAGCGGTGCGGCGGGTGCCTGTGCCGAAGCCGCTGATCACCAGGTCATTGACACCATCGCCATCAAGATCGCCCAGATCAGCGGCTCCGTTGCGCAAGCCGCCGCCTGGGCCGATCTCAGGCAAGGCCACCGTGGCGGCTGGCAGTTCCAGGCCAGTGGAGCCCTGGGCCTGCAGCTTCACTCCTGTTGCCTGCAGCAGCTGCTCAGCCAGCGCGGCATCCAATACCTGGCCGCTCAGCCACATGGAGCCATTGTCGCGTGTGCCCCGTTGCACTCCCGCCAGCGTCAGCAGATCGGTGCTGCCCAGCAGTAGTTTGAAGCCGCTGACGCCCGGAAGTCCTGCTGAGAGATTGAGCCGGAAGGCGATTCCCCTGGCTGTTGGATCGGTGCCAGTCGGACCTTGTCCGGCCGTGGTGAGTATTCGCAGGTTGCCTTTGATCGTCAGGCCATCCTCCGGCGTGCTGGTGGTGGCGGCCACGGCCACCTCATCGGCGACCAGGCGTTGCGCCGTCCAGGCGCTGGCCGCCGCGGCATCACGGCGATAGAGCCGCAGATCACTGGGTCGTGCATCCAGCTGTTCATCGCGATCATCGATCACACCATCATCATTGGCATCCAGCAGGGCCGCCCGGGTCTGCCCCATGGCGAACAGGTCATCGCGTTCACCATTGCGCTCGAGGCTGAACCACCTGACGCTGCCATTCACAAGGCCGCTGCTGAAGTTCTGCGTCGAGGTGGGTGCCAGTGTTTTGCCGTTGAACTGCTGCACCTGCAGGACTGGTTTGCCGTAGAGGTCGATGCCACTGCGCGCCAGCAGGCTGCCCGTCATGACGTTTCCCGTTGTGAGGCGGGACGTGTCCTGATCGTCGACCCGTAGCAGATCGCGCAGGGTGAGTTGGCGAGGTTTGCCATCCGCGCTGTTGACCAGGATCTGAAGAGTTGATGCATCAGGCCGGGTGAGACCGACAGCCTCGATTAGCACCGGTTGATTGCTTTGTGCCGGCAGGAGTGTGTTGAGATCCAGTAGACCTCCATCCCAGGAGATCACGGCACGGGGCGTGGCCTTGCCGTCGGCGCCTGTCAGTAGGGCACTGCCCAGCATCAGGGCTCGTTGATTCGCAGCGGCTGTCAGGCCGCCACCACCGCTCGGTTCATCGAGAAACTTGGGGGTCACATCGCCGTTGCCGGCCAGGGCGCCGAGATCCCGCGTGAGGTACTGCGTGCCTGTTTGCTCCCAGCGGATTGCCCGTTGCTTGCCGAAGCGATCGGGGCCCTGGCCGAGGATGCGGGAGCGATCGATGCTCACCTGGATGACATCCGGGCCTGCGTCTGTGGGTGCCGATGCATTGATCAGGCCCCGCAGGGTGAGGGAGCCTTGGGTAGGCGTATTACCCAGTTGAACTGTTGTGGTTCCCCATTGAGTCTGATCCGTTGGATACTGACTGACGACGAGGTTATCGATGCCATAGGATTCATTGTCCAGACTTTCGTCTGTGCGCCCTTCAAGAGCCAGCTTCCAGTTTGACAATCCTGCAGGGAGAGTCAGGGTAACCGAAAAAACTTGGTCGTCATAGTATGTGTTTCCGAATAAGCCGCCGTACTGGACAGGCTTGAATTCTGCTTTATAGCCAGACTGGTCGATTAGTGTGAATTCATGCTCCTTGCGGTCTCCTTTTAATGTTTTCGTTCCTTCTGCTCCTGATGTTCCGTCTACGTTTCCAATCCACAAGCGCAATTGTTCGTCGTCCCAGGAGTCGATGCGCAGGAAGTCGAAGGTGATCGTTGTTGATTGACGCGGATCGAGATTTCCTCCTCCCCAGGTTGTTCCCAGAGTGACATTCGAGCCGTTTCCGAAAGGACCTAAAAACTGCCTAGAGCTTATTGCGGTATCCAATCGATTCGAGCCAACAGAGCTGTTGTTGAAATTATTAACAAAGAGCTCTGGCGCTATAACTAATTCACCTCCAGGGAGTCTCTTGCCTGATATCTTTCCACTGGCCATATTAAAACTGCTGTTTATTATGCTTCCTATTCGCATCACAAAAGCATCGCGCCCATTGGTTGGATTTCCATTGAGAGCCCCCAGTGTCAACCCTGCTGCAACAAGACCACTTGTCGGAAGTGGTGCTATGTCGTAGATTTTATCTGGAGACGAGGAGCCTATTTGCCGTACCCCTATTTTTTTTCCCAGTAGTGAATATTCTGCGATGAATGCATCTGATGAGTAGCCTTGGCCTAGCTCCCCAGCAAGATAGACCTTTCCGCTTGAGCCAATGG
>JBJTBH010000163.1:0-5202 GCA_046091285.1 Cyanobacteriota bacterium
GGCCCAGGCCCGTTCAGGGCTGAACCAGCCCACCCCGCTGAGGCGCTTGATCCCTGCAACGTCCACGCGAGCGAGCGGCAGGCCACGGGCATCGGTGATCCGAAACTCAGCGATGCCAGCGCCGTTCAGGCCGGCCATCAGAGCCAGCTGCCCCTGGGCGCTGATGTGCTCGTGCACGACGCCGGATTCGCGCAGATCCTGGAGGCGATTGATGGCGCCGGTGGCCTGGATCGTGGCTGTGGTGCTGGCGAGATCGCTCACCTGCAGCGCGATCACATCGGTGTTGTCCTGCGGCGTGAGCGTGGTGGGGAGCAGCGCTTGGCGGTATTGCCCCTCCCAGGGGTACACCCCCCCATCCGGCGAGGTGAGGCGGGAGAAGCTGTCTTGGCTTCCATCGCGGGCCTCGCCGAGGAAGGCCCAGAGGGGAGCCTCGCCACGGAGCGGCCAGCCGGTGCTCTCCAGCACCACGGAACCCCAGTCGCTCTGCAGCGGGGAGTAAGACACCTGTTCGCTGCGCTCGGCCGCGGCGGACGGCACCAACTGGATCGGGACCACCGGGCTGGAGGCCGTGCCGGGGTCGAGCCACAACCAGTTGCCCAGCAGCAGATCCGGCTCGGCGTTGTCGTTCTGGAAGCTCCACAGCGGCGCCAGGCTGCTGTCGTTGCGCCAGCTGGGATTGGCGGAGGGGATCTGCAGCCGCAGGGCCGTGGCCGGCGTGCCGGTGAGATCCACCACCCGGCCGTCCGGCCCCGCCGTCTGGGCCTGGAGGTTGTAACCCCAGGCCTCGAAGCTGAGGTTGCCGGCGCCGCTGTCGCGCCAGCCCGCCTGCAGGAGCCGATGGCTGAGGCGGCTTGCGGCCGGCACCAGGCTGAAGCTGGGATTGAGCTGGGCCTTGAGGCCACCGGGATAGCGCCGGTCGCGGGAGGGATCGCCCCCCACCACCTGCGGGCTGGAGGCGGAAGCCACCCCCTGGCTGAGCACCGTGATCTCGCGGAAGCCGGTGCCGGCCTCATCGAAGCGAGCCTGGCCGTCGCCATCGAGATCCTCGGCGCGGGTGGTGTTGAGGTAAAGGGCACTGCCGGGGATGGAGGTGTTGATGCTCACCACCACGCGGCCGGTGGCGGCCTCGCTGGTGGGTTCGCCGGCGTAGAACAGTTCCTCCACCAGTTCCCAGCCGCCGGCCTCCACCACATCGCCGACGGTCTGCAGCGGTTTGACCGTTCCCGGCTTGAGATGGTTGATCTTGCTGTCGCTGGAGGGGTTGGCGAAGCGGATCTGATCAAATGGACCGGCCGGTTCCTGATTGGGTGCTGTTCCCTTGATGCGGTTCGTGAGGGGCAGGGTGAGACGGCCATCCCCGTCGCCGTCCAGCCAGACCAGGTCGTTCCGCCAGGCGTAGGTGCCTGCAGCGGTGGTGTAGCCGAGGGCGTTGTAAAGGGGAGTTGTGCCGAGCGGATTCGCTGCCTCCACCGTCCAGCTGGTGTTGAGCGTCACCGCCAGCGGCCGCTCGGCGGCGATCACCAGTTCGTTCTGGTAAGCGGGCAGCAGGCCGTTGGGATCGCGGATCTGCAGGGCGGCGGCGCCGTACACGCCATTGGCAGCGAGCTGTGCGTTGCCATCGAGATCGATGCCCCAGATCGGCAGGTCGAGATCGATCCGCTCCTGGATCGTGCCGCCGGAGGTGATCAGCAGCTCCAGGCCGTCATCAGCGTTGCTATCGAGATCGAACCACTGGCTGCTGCCGAAGCGGGTGCCCAGCAGCCCAAGGCCGCGCCAGTTCTGCCAGCTGCCCGCCACCTTGCCGCTGGCGCTGATCGCTGTGATGCGGCGGATCCGGGCCTCAATCGCTGCCAGATCCGTGGCGCCGTTGGGATCACGCGCCATGCCCTCCGGCACGGTGACCCGCTCGCTGGCGGAAAAGACCGCCTTGCCTGGCTCGGCCACCAGCCGATCCGGCGGCACGTTCTGCTCATCGATGTTGTGACGGCCGATCGCGTCCTCGCTCACGTTGAGGAAGCGGGCCAGCACCTGATCGGTGTCGCGATCGATCAGCGACATCACGCCCACGTTGCTGTTGAACAGCTGGTTGGGCGCATACGACTGACTCAGGGCGATCCAGAGCTCGTTGCGGTTGAGCGGATCGTGCAGGATCGGCGCGTAGTCGGCCGGGTCTGAGGAGCTGAAGTCGGCCGCGTTGCGGAAGCCCCAATCGAGCGCCAGGCCGTCAATGCCGCTTCCTGTGTCGGCGTTGGTGAGCACCGAGACGTCGTTGCGGGCCACGTACTGCCGGAGCCGCTGGATCGCCTGGTCGTCGCCCAGATCGCTGAGCAGCTGGTTGGTGAGATCGCTGATCGACCAGCTGCGCCATTGCAGATCGATCGAGCCGAAGCTCAGCCCTGCGGTGAGATACACCACATCGGTCTCGACCGGCATCAGGTCGAGGTCGTAGACGATCTCGGTGCCGCCATCGACCAGCCCCACCTGGGTTGCATTCAGATCCAGGGTGTAGAGCTCGCCGGTCACGGCGGTGGAGTCGCTGTCGCCCAGACGGCGGCGGGTGCCGTCGTGGCTGCCGGCGTAGAAGTTCCAGACCAGATCGGTGCCGGCGCCGGGGGCCAGTTCCACCACCACGCCATCACTGCTGCGGCGGTTGAGCACAAAACCGCGGCTGCCATCGGAGGCCAGGCGGATGCCGTTGTCGTCGCTGAGGTTGTCCAGACCCGCGATCAGGCTGAGGGCCGTGTCGGCCGTGCCGTCGCCATCCACATCCCCGAGCGAGGCGCTTGTCCAGTTGTTGATCGCCGTCAGCAGCTCGCTTTCACGCACCGGCCGCAGGCGGTGGCCGACGATGATGTCGCTGTCGATGCCGCCCACCAGCCGGTCGAAGCCCAGCGAGCGGACATTGGTGGGGGTGTTGTTGAAGGCGAGCAGGAATTCCAGCGCCGATGGGCTGCCGACACCGCTGCCGTAGAGCCTGAAGCTGTCGGCCGCGTCGTTGCCCCGATCAGCCCGCTCCAGCCCTTCACCGGCGAACAGCACGTCGGTGCCGAGGGCGCCGAACAAGGTGTCGTTGCCATGGCCACCGGCCAGCAGATCGCGGCCGACGTAGTCCTGCCCCGGCCGGGCCCGGGTGATCAGGATCGGATCATCCGAGTCGTCGCCGACGAGCTTGTCGTTGCCACGGCCGCCAGCCAGGAAATCATGGCCGATGCCACCCCAGAGTTCGTCGTTGCCGTCGCCGCCGTAGAGGGCGTCGTCGCCATCCAGGAACTGCTGCTCAAGGTTGAGGGTGGCCTGGTAGCCGTACAGCACGTCGTTGCCGGTGCCGCCCAGCAGCAGGTCGGACTCGGTGCCCCCCTCCAGCAGGTCGGGGCCGCTGCCGCAGTACAGCCAGTCATTGCCGGCGCTGCCCTGCAGGCGGTCCTCATGGAGCGGACTGGCCAGGTCGGGGCGACCGCTCGGGTCGGTGTCGAGCAGACGCAGCAGGCGCCACTGATCGTTGCTGAGGGCGCTCCAGTGCGGCACCTCCAGGTTGTCCTGCAGCCAGCGCAGGGCGGGTGGCGGGCCGGTGCTGATCACCGCAGCCCCAGCTTCGGTGATCGCTTCGCTGCTGAACACCTCCTCGTGATCAAAGGGTTCAGCCTGCTGAAAGGCGCCGCTGCCGCTGGGCTGGCCTGTGCGATGGCTGAACAGCGCCGCTAAGCCGGCCAGGGCTGCATCGAGGTCGTACAGGTCGCCGAACAACCAGTCGTCGTCGTCCTCGCCCACCAGCTGGTCCTTGCCGGAGCCGCCGATCAGGAGGTCGTCGCCCGTGCCGCCGAACAGCTCATCCGCCCCCTGGGAGCCGGAAAGCAGGTCATCGCCGGCATCGCCGTACAGCTCGTCGCTGGCGCCGCCTCCCTCCAGCTGATCGTTACCCGTGCCGCCCCGCAGCACATCGGCACCGGCGCCGCCACTGGCGCGGTCATCGCCGGCATTGCCTTCGATCAGATCATTGCCTTCATCGCCGAACAGCCAGTCGGCGGCGTCGCCGCCCTGCAGCTGGTCGTCGTCCACGCCGCCCATCAGCAGGTCGGACTCGCTACCCCCTTCCAGCCGGTCCTCGCCGGCACCACCTTCGAGCGTGTCGCTGCCGGCATCGCCGCTGAGCCTGTCGTTGCCGGTTTCGCCGCGCAGCAGATCTGCGCCATCGTTGCCGTCAAGGGTGTCGGCGCCGCTGCCGCCGAACAGGTTGTCCGCATCGGTGCCACCGGAGAGCTGGTCGTTGCCGACACCGCCCTCCAGGGTGTCGCGGCCGCTGCCACCCTCCAGCTGGTCGTTGCCTTCATCGCCCTGCAGGCGTTCGTTGCCGGCTTCGCCGCGCAGCAGGTCGGCGCCGAGACCACCCTGGAGCAGGTCGTTGCCCAGGTCGCCGCTCAGGCTGTCGTCACCGCTGCCCCCTTCCAGGCTGTCGTTGCCGTCGTCACCATCGAGGACGTCGTTGCCGCTGCTGCCGCGCAGCAGGTCGCCATCGGCGCCGCCCCAAAGCTGGTCGTCACCATCGCCGCCCTCCAGGATGTCGGCCCCCTGATCGCCGTACAGGCGATCCATGCCGGCATCGCCAATCACCCGGTCGTCGCCATCGCCGCCATGGAGCTGGTCGTTACCTTCGTGGCCGTGCAGCAGGTCGTTGCCGGCTTCGCCGTAGATCAGGTCGTCGCCGCCACCGCCAGCGGCCGTGTCGGCACCGGCTCCGGCGGCGATCGTGTCGTTGCCGGAGTCGCCCTCCAGACGGTTGGCACCGGCGTTGCCCGCCAGCAGATCGTTGCCATCGCCACCCCGCAGGATGTCGGCGTCAAAGCCGAGAACGGCACTGGAATCACCGCTGCGAAAAGCGCTGAGAGGCAGGCTGCCACCGGCGGCGCCTGAACCGGCCACCAGCACGTCATCATCATCGCCGCCCTCGAGCAGGTCGGCGCCGGCATCGCCGAGCAGGGTGTCCGCGCCCGCGCCACCGCGTTCACTGTCGGCGCCGATCCCGCCCTCCAGCCGGTCGTTGCCCGCATCGCCCTCCAGCAGGTCATCGCCCTGATCGCCGAGCAGGGTGTCGCTGCCGGCGCCGCCCTGGATCGAGTCGTTGCCGAGGCCGCCATCGGCGCGGTCGTCGCCATCCCCCGCCTCGATCCGATCGGCTCCGGCGCCGCCGTTCAGTCGGTCATTGCC
>JBJTBH010000164.1:0-10584 GCA_046091285.1 Cyanobacteriota bacterium
AGGCCGCCAGTGACCCCGACCACCTCGAGGAGCTGATCCACGAGCTGGGACATCTGCACGAGCGCTTCGAGGCGCTGCATGGCTACGAACTCGATGCCCGCATCGACAAACTGCTGCCCACGATCGGCTTCACGCCGGAGGGGGCCGAGCAGCTGGTGGCCGACTACTCGGGCGGTTGGCAAATGCGGATCGCCCTCGGGAAGATTCTGCTGCAGGATCCCGACCTGCTACTGCTCGATGAGCCCACCAACCACCTGGATGTGGAGACGATCCAGTGGCTGGAGGGCTACCTGATCGAGCAGAGCGCGGCGATCGTGGTGATCAGTCACGACCGCACCTTCCTCGATCGGGTGTGCACCCAGATCGTGGAAACCGAGCGGGGCATCTCGCGCACCTACCTGGGCAACTACAGCCAGCACCTGGAACAGAAGGCCCTGGAACAGGAGGCCACCCAGGCCGCCTTCGACCGGCAGCAGAAGGAACTGAGCGCCCAGCAGGCCTACATCGATCGCTTCCGGGCCAGCGCCACGCGCAGCACCCAGGCCAAGAGCCGCGAGAAGCTGCTCGACAAGGTGGAGCGACTGGAGGCGCCGATGGAATCGTTGAGCGGTCCGCGTTTCCGTTTCCCACCCGCTCCCCGCTCCGGCCGGGAGGTGGCGCGGATCACCGACCTCACCCACAGCTACGGCGAGCGCCTGCTGTTTCTGGGGGCCAATCTCGAGGTGGAGCGTGGGGATCGCATCGCCTTCGTCGGCCCCAACGGCGCCGGCAAATCGACCCTGCTCAGGCTGGTGATGGGGCTCGAGACACCGGAAGACGGAACAGCGGGGCTGGGGGAACACAACGTGGTGGCCGGCTATTTCGAGCAGAACCAGGCCGAAGCCCTCGATCTGGAGAAAACGGTGATCAACACCCTGTTCGAAGCCGTGCCCGACTGGACCCAGGCCCAGGTGCGCTCACTGCTGGGCAGCTTCTGCTTTAGCAACGATGCGGTGTTCAAGGAGGTGGGCAAGCTGAGCGGCGGCGAAAAAGCGCGGCTGGCCCTGGCCTTGATGCTGCTCAAACCCTGCAATCTGATCGTTCTGGATGAGCCCACCAATCACCTGGACATCCCCGCCAAGCAGATGCTGGAAGAGGCTCTGTGTGAGTACGACGGCGCTGTTCTTGTGGTGTCACACGATCGTTATTTCGTCTCGCGTGTGGCCAACAAGATCGTGGAGATCCGAGATGGCGAACTGATTCTTTACCGGGGGGATTACGCCTATTACCAGGAAAAGAAACGCGAAGAAGCCGACCTGCTGGAGCAGCGCCGCCAGGACGAGGCGCGCGAGGCCAAGCGACTGGCCAACCGGGCCCGCCAGCAGGCCAGGACCCAGACCCGCAAGGAACGGAATCAGGCCGCCTGAGGGCCCGATCCAGCCCTTAACACAGCAACACACGCCGGTAGGTAGCAAGACTCATTTCCATGGACAGCCCCGTCATGTCTGCATAGCCTGACATCAGTCGTTGAGGTGAGACCAGATGACCGGATTCCAGTCCATGGCAGACGGCGACCGATCGATGGCGGGGAGCTCCCTGTCCATGACGAGCGGCCAGGATCCTGTGGAGCATTACTTCGAATGCATCAGCACCTGCTCCCTCGATGACGGGGAGTGCGTCACCGCCTGCGTGGCAGTGCTCCGGGACAATCCCTGAGGCTGCCGATCGCACCCTGACGGAGCCACTCCGAAACGGGAGCCGATCATCGCGGCAGCTTCCGCAGCGGCCGCCTGCAACCAGGCGGCCATCTCCCCGGATCGACCAGTGGCTCACAGGCCGCCGGGGGCGCAGCGCCCCCTCCCGAAAGTCAGCCTGGCGCCAGGACGCCACGGGGCGCGGGAGCAGGGGAGCGGCAATCCGGTCCGCGAGTCCTGACAGAAGCGAATGCATGGTGGCCCTCGCTACAGAGCCCCCTGAAACATTTTTTATCGTCATGGCAGCCAACCGCCCTGGCCGCCATGACCAAACCCCTCGCCCTCACCCTCGGACAACAGTTCGAGCTGGAGCGCATGAACCGGGCCCTCGATGCCACCGTTGACCTCGATCGGCTCCGGGACATGGCCAAGCAACTGCTGCAGGCCTGGCACAGCCAGAAGGCCGCCACGATGTGGGTGATGCGGCAGCAGCTCGGTGCCTCCTCCAGCCTTGACCCTGAGGCGCTGGCCAGTGTCATGGCCAGCCGCCCGGAGGATTACGGCGACGTGCTCTGAAGGCTCTGCAGCCGCAATTCCACAGGGATCACCTGCACCGTGAGACGGGCCCCGGAGCGGATCAGCTCCAGCGTCAGCGGCCGACCGACCCCTTGCCTGTCCACCTGATCGATCAGATCGGCAGGCAGCTGCACTGACACACCGCCAGCCGCCACGATCCGATCACCCGGGAGGATCCCGGCCTGCTGGGCCGGCCCCCCCGAAGTGACAGCCATCACCTGGGCACCGGGCAGAGGCCTGCCATCCTGGCCGCTGCCGGTTGGACCGAGGGAGAGTCCGATCATGGCGTGACTGACCCGGCCACTGACCAGCAGCTGCTGAGCGACCGAACGGGCCCGGTTGATAGGGATCGCAAAACCGAGGCCCGCGCCAGGCCCTGAACGGACCAGTGCATTGATGCCCACCACTTCGCCATCGGCATTCAGCAACGGCCCACCGGAATTGCCGGGATTGATCGCCGCATCCGTCTGAATCAGCTCCAGACGCTTGTCCGTGATCCCGAGCTTGCTGGCATTGCGATTGAGGCTGCTGACGATTCCGAGCGTGACGGTGTTGTCGAGTCCGAAGGGGTTACCGACAGCGATCGCCCAGTCCCCGACCTGCAGGGCGTCGGAATTTCCGAGCGTGGCCACCGGCCAGGGGCCTCCGGGGCCGAGGCGCACCACCGCCAGGTCGGTGACCGGATCCAGCCCCACCACCTTGCCTTCAACCCGGCGACCATCCCGCAGGCCGACGGTGACACGGTCGCTCTTCTCGACCACATGCGCATTGGTGAGGATCAGGCCATCGGCCTGAAAGATCACCCCACTGCCCTGGCCACGCTCGGTGCGTTGCGAAGGCGGCTGGGTCTGCGGCAACCCGAAGAACTGTCGAAAGAAAGGATCGGCCAGCAGACCGCGAGGCATACCGGTCGCCCCGGGCACAGTGACGGTGCGCTCCGTGTCGATCGTCACCACCGCCGGCCCAGCCCGACGCACGGCCTCCGCCACGAATGATCGCCGCTCCAGCATGGCCGCCGATGCCGTGGCCGATGCAGGGGGCAACGCCCCCCCCTGGGCGATGGCGGACAAGGACGGCAGCACCGCTGCCGCCAGGGCAGAGGCCAGGAACACAGGCAGCAGAGGGCGACGGAAAGCCATGACGCAGAGCACAGCCATGAATCCATCGACCGTAGGGATTCCGGATCAAGCCGACCAGGGGAGGAGAGCCGTAATCGCCGCATCCACCGACGACGATCGCGAGCCCCGCCGGCCCGCCTGAGGCCGTTCGAAAGGTCCCCGGCACAGATCCGGAGCCAGCCAAGCAGCGGATGGGGCGACGGACCTTCCGTGAGCGGTCCTGCACGGAACACCCAACGACCTCCGCAAATCTCCTAGTTTTTGTAAAGAAATACGGCAATCACATGGACAACCTGGCCGCCCACTACCAGGGGACCGTGCGACTGTTGCTGGCATTCCTGGCCTTCGGGGCCGCATGCAGCACGCTCTGGGCCTGGATGCTGGCCCAGTCAGGAGGGATCCGGTCCACACCTCGGCAATGATGGTGGCGGCCGCTCCAGCAGCTTCTGCCGCCTGAGCGCTTGATCGTCCCTGCCCAACCGACGCCACTGTCCTTGCCCATCGGGCGCCACCCTCGATGCCCCAACCCCTGGCCCAGTTGTTTCCCTTCCTCTACGCAGCCTGCTTCCTGGTGCTGCTCTGGCAGGCCTTCAGGGTGATGGGTCGCGGGTTCACCGCCGTGCCCAGACCCGGTGATGCCTTGCCAGCGACCGGCACCGATCGCACCGGTCGCCTCACGATTCACCCCGAGCTCCTTGATTCCGATGGCCAGTTGACCCAGGAGGATCTTCTGACCGTCCGCTTCAGTGGTGACGACGACGGAGAGGTCGAGGCCGGTGATCGCCTCTGAGGAGATTGCCGTCCTCATCCGGCCCGGCGCGACCGGCCAGCTGCGGCAGTGAAGGCCGGGGAGCGCAGGATTCCCGCCACGAATTTCCCTGGAGGGACCCCCCAGCTGGTACAACCCTGGAGGCCCCCCCCCAGCTGGTACAACCCTGGAGGGACCCCCCAGCTGGTACAACCATGGGGTGCCTGCGAATCCGGGAGAGAGCCGCGCGTGGATCAGAGAACCCGAATCGTTGCAGCGGTGCTGCGCGGCCTGAAGCTGCCACAGCGCTTTCGGCTCAAGCTGGTCAAGGATGATCCCGTCCGACTGGAACTGAGCATCACCCCTGCCTATGGCAAGGCGCCGATCCTGGTCGGCCTGGTGGAATCGCAGGATCTGGTCGCCCGCCGCGACCGTGAAGGGCGCATCCCCAGGGATCTGCAGGGCACCTGGGACTGGACGGTGCGTCACGGCAAGGTGAGCACCGGCGGTTGGAATCCTTACCTCAAGGAAGCCCTGCAGACCATGTTTGAAACCGGCCTGCCGGCGATCGTCTACGAAGAAACCACAGGCGAGACCTATCACCCCGTGGATGGCATGCGCCACGTCCGCTGATCTGCATCCCCGGTCCCCTCAGCGCCCTGCCTGCCCCGATGGCGGTCCAATCGATCCGGAGCGCTTCCGCAGGCGCTGAACCGGCTCTGCCGATCGATCCACACCTGCCGTCGATCGTGCAGGGTCTGCCACCGGGCGGCACCCTGCTGCTGCAGGCACCGCCAGGGGCTGGAAAGACCACCCGCGTGCCTCTGGCCCTGCTCCGGCACCTGGCTCCGGAGCAGGGAACGATCCTGATGCTGGAACCGCGCCGCCTGGCGGCCCGGGCGGCGGCCTCACGTCTGGCGGCCTGTCTCGGTGAGGAGGTGGGCGACCAGGTCGGCTATCGGGTGCGCCTCGAGCAGCGTTGTTCAGCCACCACACGACTGGAGGTGGTCACGGACGGGATCTTCCTGCGGCGACTGCAGGCCGATCCCGGCCTCAGCGGTGTGGCCTGCGTGATCCTCGATGAGTTCCATGAGCGGCGGGCCGAGGCCGATCTGGCCCTCGCGCTGCTCCGGGAAGCACGCTCCGTGCTGCATCCGGAACTGCGGCTGCTCGTGATGTCGGCCACCCTCAACCTGGCCCCGCTGACCGCAAGCCTCCATGACGCCACCGTGGTCACGAGCGCAGGTCGCAGCCATCCCGTCACCATCCACCACCAGGCGCCGCGGCCGGAGGAAGCCCTGGGCCGACAGGTGCTGCGGGCCCTGGAGCAGCACTGGCTGGACCAACGCGGAGAGCGGGAGAGCGTGCTGGTGTTTCTCCCCGGTCAGCGGGAGATCAGCCAGGTGCAGCGCCTGCTGGAGAGCACCCCCTGGGCTGCGGACCTGGAGATCACCCCCCTGCACGGCCAGCTCAACCTCGACGAACAGAGCCAGGCGATCCAAACGGCCCGCCACCGCGCCGGCAAGGTGGTGCGGGCCACCGCCGTGGCGGAAAGCTCCCTCACCATCGAAGGAGTGACGTTGGTGGTGGACTCAGGCCTGAGCCGTCGCAACCGCTTCGATCCCGGCACCCGCATGAATGGCCTGGTGACCGTGCCCGCCAGTGCCGCCAGTGCCGAACAGCGCAGCGGCCGGGCCGGTCGCCTCGGTCCGGGACGGGCGATCCGCCTCTGGAGCCCGGCGGAACGACAGCGACGGCCTGATTTCGATCCACCGGAACTGCTGGACAGCGATCCCCTGCCGCTGGCCCTGCAACTGGCGGAATGGGGAGCAGGACTGGGGGAAGGGCTGTCCTGGATCGATCCACCACCCGCCGCCGGCCTGAAGGAGGCACGTCAGCTTCTGATGCAGCTGCAGGCCCTGGACCCAGAAGGCCGGATCAATGCCCACGGCCGCTCGATGGCGCGGTTGGGCGTCCATCCACGGCTGGCGCACATGCTGCTGTGGGCGGAGGCCCGAGGGCTGTTTCCACTGGCGGCTGATCTGGCGGTGCTGCTGAGCGAACGGGATCCCCTGCGGCCCCAGGAGGTGGGGGTCGATCTTCTGGCTCGCCTCGACTGGCTTCAGCGGGGGGGTCGGCATCCCGTGCAGCAGCTGGCACGACGTCAGCAGCAGCAATGGCGACGCCAGCTGCGGGAAGGCCGGACCCCATTAGAGCTCCCGGAGACCGAGAGCAGCCCCCTCAGCGCTCCAGCGGCCGTCAATCAGGCCGCCGTGGCCGGCACAGTGTCGGAATGGGCTGCGGCCGAACTGCTGAGCTGGGCCTTCCCGGAACGGCTGGCCCTGGCCCGGGATCCCGACAGCGGTCGCTATCTCCTGCGTCAGGGACGCGGCGCGATCCTTCCCGCCGGTGACCCCCTGATCGGCACTGAGGCCCTGGTGGTGGCGCGGGCTGATGGTGAAGGCCAGAATGCACGCATCCAGCTGGCCCTGCGCTGCCCGAGACAGCTGCTGGAGACGCGGGCCGCCGCTGAAGGCCGCTGGCGGGAAGTGGTGAGCTGGGAGGACAGCCAGCAACGGGTGCGGTGTGAACGCGAGCTGCGTCTCGATGCCCTCGTGCTGGCCAGAGAACCATGGACAGGAAGCGAGGCTGGCGTGATCCGCGACACGCTGCTGGGGGCCGTCTGCGACCGTGGCCTGGACGTGCTGCCATGGAGCACCGGGACCCGTCAACTGCAGCAACGCCTGAGCCTGCTGCATGAGCAGCTGGGCTCTCCCTGGCCCGACCGCCGCGATCAGACCCTGAACGCGGAACTGTCGAGCTGGCTTGCCCCCTGGCTGGAGGGCATGGACAGCCTGCAGGACCTGCGCCGGTTGGATCTGAAGGAACTGCTCTGGGGCGATCGGCCATGGGAGCTGCGGATGCAGCTGGAGGAGCTCCTGCCCCAGACTCTGGAGATCCCCAGCGGGCGCCTGGCCACGATTGACTACAGCGGGGGCACACCGGTGCTGGCAGTGAAACTGCAGGAGATGTTCGGGTGCCTGGAGACGCCCACCGTCCTGAAGGGCCGGCTGGCGATCACAGTGGAGCTGCTCAGTCCGGCCAACCGACCGGTGGCGATCACCCGCGACCTCAAGAGCTTCTGGGCCAGCGGTTATGGCGAAGTGCGCAGAGAGCTGCGGGGGCGCTACCCACGCCATCCCTGGCCCGAGGATCCCGGCAACGCCAGAGCCACGGCCCTGACGAATCAACGCCTGCAACAACAACAGGGTTGGAGCTGAGCTGCAGGCGCTGGGTCACACTGAGTGCCGCCGCATCGTGCATCTCCCTTGCCACGCTTTTACGTCAACAATCGCCGGGATGGATCGCGGCTGCTCAGCAGTGCCGTGGTGATCAGCTGCGTCGGACTGGTGGCGCACGCCCATCCGCTGGGGCTGGTCGTGGCCGTGATCGGCAGCAGCATCAGTGTGTATTGGTGGCTCTGTTACCTCCAGCTCAAGGCCTGAGATGATCGGCCAGGAGCTCCCCCTCGATCCAGGACTGCCGCGTTACAACATCAGCGAGCTGAACCGGGCGATCGGATCCTTGCTGGAACGGGGATTCGCGCCACGCTTTCTGCTCGATGCCACCGTCCAACGCCCGCAGCTGAAGAAAGGCCATCTCTGGATGACCCTCCTGGATGCTGAGGCGTCGATCTCAGCGGTCGTCTGGTCCTCGCAGTTGAGCCGGCTGCAGCATCAGCCCAGGGATGGCGATGGTGTGGTCGTTGTCGGCAAGCTCAACTTCTGGAACAGCCGCGCCAGTCTCTGCATCCAGGTGCTGGACATCCGACCGAGCCTGAGCTCGGTGCTGCGGGAGTTCGAAAGGGTACGGGCGAGACTGACACCGGAGGGGCTGTTCGAAGCCGAACGGAAGCGGCCCTTGCCGCGGGAACCGATGCGGGTGGCGCTGTTGACGAGCGTGCCGAGCTCAGCCCTGGCGGACATGCTGCGCACAGCGGCGGAACGCTGGCCTGCCGCCACCTTGTTCGTGATCCCCGTTCCGGTGCAGGGACCGGTGGAAGCAAGTCTGTGCCAGGCGGTGCAACGGGTGGGGGAAGAAGCCGGAACACTCGGACTGGAGGCGCTGGTGCTGGCCCGTGGAGGCGGCAGCCGCGAAGACCTGGCCGTCTTTGACGGCGAACGACTGGCCCGCAGCCTGGCGGCCTGTCCGATCCCGGTGGTGACGGGTCTGGGCCATGAGGATGACCTGACCATCGCCGATCTGGTGGCTGACTACCGGGCCGCCACCCCGACGGCGGCGATCGTCAGTCTCCTGCCTGATCGAGAGCAACGCCTGATCGAGATCAGGCAGCAGTTGCGACAGCAGCGACAGAACCTCCGGCATCGCCTGTCCCTTGAACACCAACGCATGCAGATGCTCCGGGAAAGCCTGCGGTGCTTGCACCCCCAGCGGCAGCTGCAGCACTTCCGGGACGATCTGCAACAGCAACGACGGGTGCTGGCGGCGCTGTCACCGGAAAAGGTGCTGGCAAGAGGTTTCTGCCTGCTGCAGACAAGCGACGGCACGGTGGTGCATCGGATCCAGCAGGTGCAGATCGGAGATCCGATCACGGTGCGGCTGGTGGACGGCAGCCTGACGGTCACGGTGAAGGAGTGCCGGAGCAGGATGGGGGATCCAGCCCCGTGATGCTGTGATGGCGCCCGTTTCATCTGCCACCGACGGCGATCAGCCTGCCGAGAGGCCACAGCCACCACGCTCGGGCCGCAGGAAGAAAGCGACGGATGACGGCCGGGGGCCAGCCTCAGAAGCGCCATCCACAGCTGATCACAGCCCCCGAGCCAGCGGAGATTCTGGGAATGCTGAAGCGAAAGAGCCTGCCTCGGCAGCCATCACATCCAGACCCTCAACATCAGCAGGCCGCAGCCCGCAGCAACGCCAACGCCACCTCGGGAGCGATGAGAGCCTTCCGGAGGTTCGGGAGGCCGACGAGGAGATCGTGCCTGCGGATCTCAGTTTCCAGCAGGCACGCATGGCCCTGGATCTGTTGATCGCTGAATTGCAATCGAACGATCTGCAGATCGAGGAGATGCTCAACCTGTACCGCCGTGCAGAGCGCTATGCGGATCACTGCGAGGCCGTGCTGCGGAAAGTGGACCAGGACGTGATCGAATGGGATGTGCTCCAGGAAGCTCGGGAGATCAGCTCATGACCGGAACAGCATCGTCGGGCGATCAGACGATGACCGTGGAATCCCAGGGCCAGGAAGGGACCAAGGGCAACCATGGCCGTGGAACGTTCAACAGCCGAGGTCTGCAGGCTGTCTACCTGAGCCTTGCGGTGCTCGGAGCTGTCTTGCCCTGGCTGGCGAACCTGGAGTTCATCAAGGTTCACGGTGGCGGTTTTGATCTGGGATTGTTCATCAGCCTGGCCAACGCCAATGCGGCGGCACAATCGCTGTCCCGCGATCTGTTGATCAGCTCCACAGCGGTATCGATCTGGATCGTGGTGGAAGCCAGACGGCTGAAGATGCGTGGCTTGATGGCCACACTGCTGCTCTGCTTCGGTGTGGCCTTCGCCTGTGGTGCTCCGTTTTTCCTTTATTTACGCGAACGACGCTTGCGCGAACTCAGTCAGGTCGGCCAGTCTCACTGACCTCCCGGGCCTGGACATCAATCGTCGCCTGACTGGCATCAACAGGGGGAGCCGCCGCTGGATGGTGGGCATCAGGCCCACTGTTCACCAGAACCGTGCCGCAGGCAGGGCACTGATCAAGCCCGGTGCTGACAAAACCGCAGGCTGGGCAAGGCCTGAGACGCCGTTTGAAGACCTGCCAGAGAATCAGCCCGGCAGCACCCGCCAGCAGAGGCAGCAACAGAATCGTCAGGGTCAGACCACCGATCAGATCCAGCAACAGGCGACCGGCCGGCCCCGGCAAGAGCAGCAGTGCAGCGACTGGCAGAAGCCAAAGCCAGGGAATCGATTGTTTCATGCTTCCAGGTTATGGCCCATGCGGAACCAGGCCGCCAGCCCCTCCATCGTGAATGCCGTACCCAGCGACGTCCATCCATGCCTTTGGACCTACGAATCCCCTGCACGCACCCACAATCCAGTCGACCTGCCTGAACCGATCCGAATCCTTCCGGGAAGCCGTGACGTCCTCATGCTCAGAGCGTCAGGTCCAAAGGCATGGCTGGACACCAGGGGCTGAAGAAGCGGCTGAAGCTCAGGCCTCTGCCTGGCTGCAGAGTCCGTGCAGGATCTTGAGCTGCCATGGGGTTGTGCCCGCGTTGCACCGGAAGCCACGTGGTGATGGGCATAGGGAAGAAGTATGCGTTCAGGGGACGGGACGCACGGTCGCAGGACTGCACGTTGATCGTGCATCAATGAGCGATCAAGACGCCATTCGACCTGTTGGTGGGGTTCCCCTGACTTCAGAGCGCCGGAAGCAGCGATGGCATCACTCCGC
>JBJTBH010000165.1:0-6762 GCA_046091285.1 Cyanobacteriota bacterium
CCAGAAAGCCCACCCCCGTGGCCACGCCCTGAATCGCCCGGCTGCGGGAGTTGGGGTCATGGCCTGCCGCCAGCACCAGCAGGCAGGCGCTCAGGCCCACCAGCACATGCACGCGCAGGCGATTCGGATGGGGGGTGGTGCCGTGGTGGGCGCGATTCAATCCCACGGCAAGAGCGCAGAGCACCGCCAGACCCATGCGCAGGAACGCATCAAGATCCGGCTGGAGATCGAGAATGGTCATGACTCCATGATTGGTCCTGAAGCATCAGCGCGCCACAATCGGCACGATCCGTTGCATCCCGGTGTGGAGCCCCAGCTGCTGCGCAACAGTCTGAGGCTGGGGGTCGCCATCCTGATCACCGCCGCTGTGGCGACCTGGTGTGAGCGCATCACCTTTGTCTGGTATCCGCTCCTGGCGGTGGTGGTGGTGCTCGATGACAACAACACCCAGAGCTTTTCCCAGGCTTCTGCCCGGATCCTCGGGACGATCGCCGGTGGTCTGGTCACCTTTGTGGTTCATACCGTTCTCAGCGGGTGGATCGGTGTCCTGGTCTCCCTGCTGGTCATGGTGCCGCTGCTGCGCCGGCTGGGCTGGCAGACGGCCACCGGCACCGCCACCCTGATCGCGATCATGTTTGTGATGATTCCCAGCCATGAAGCGCTGAACTGGGACTACGTCTTCAACCGCAGCCTTGATACGGCCGTCGGTTGTCTGATTGCGATCGTCGTCGCTCGTCTCTTCTGGCCCATCGATGCGCTCGACCAGCTGCTCCAGCTGGAAGCCGGCTGGCGCCGGGTTCTGCTGAGCCAGCTGGAGGCCTATCGCCTCTGGTCGCATCACCGCCAGGGATCACCTCCGGCGCCTCTGGCGGCCGCCGCCATGGCGGCCCGGCTCCAGGCCATCGATGCGCTGGTGCGAAGCGAACAGCGGGGCCCCCATGCCAGCCGGCTGCGTCGCCAGCGCTGGCCCCAGAGATTGCTGCTCTGGCAGCAGGTTCACGAGCACTGGTTGCGATGGGAGAGCCTGCTGGCCGCTGTGCCCTGGCCGCCGGAGGGTCCGCTGCGGCCTTTGCCCGAGGTCTTCGAGCAGTTGTCGCCGCTGCTTCAGGGCCCTGAGTGGAACGTTCCGCTGCGTCCTCAGCCGATCGCTTCCCAGCGTTGGCGCACCCTCGCCGACCGGCAGCGGCTGCCGTTGCTGGTGCTGCTGGCCATGGCTGAGGAGCAGAAACCCCTGGCGGCGAGTCTGTTCAGCCTCCAGCACCTCTGGCGGAGACAGGGATGCTGATCACCCGTGCCGATGTGCGTCTGGTGTTCAGTGCCGGGCTGGCCACGGGTTTCGGGGCGATCACGGCCATGCCTTTCAACTACTACCTCGGCATGACCGTTCTGGCGGTCAGTACCGGCTCCTATAGCGGCGTGCTCGGCCTCGGTCGTCAGCGCCTCCTGGGGTCCCTGCTCGGAAGCCTGGTGCTCGGGGTGGCCTGGCCGGGACTTCAGGGACTGCCGATGCCTCTGGCCCTAGCCATCGCCCTGGCCTCCCTGCGCCTGCTCGGGGGGCTGCTGCGCCTGCAGGTCGGTTACAAGGTCGGCGGCATGATCGTCGTCATGGGCTGGTTGGTGCACGGCCAGCAGCTGGGTGAATGGCTTCCGCTTCGGCTGTTCTGGACGATGCTCGGGATTGTCGTCTCGCTCCTGAGTCTGCGCCTGTTCTGGCCATCCTCCGCGGTGATGCTCTGCTGGCGCGCCCTGTCCGAGCTGCTGGATCACCTGGCCCTGGGCGTGCAGCAGCAGGCGGATCGGCTGCGTCAGCCCGGTATCGCCGTTGCAGCCGATCGGAAGGCCCATCGGCGTTTGATCACCGATCTGCGCAACGCTCTGGCCAGCCTGCGGGCCCTGCGTCCCCAGGTGCGTGAAGAGCTCGGAACCCTGCCCCAGGAGCACCCCAGCGATCGTCTGATCGGACGTTTCGAGACCACCTGTTCCCGGCTGATCGGCGTCGTGCAGGGGCTCGAGGCGGCCGGTGCCCGGACGGTCCATGCGCTGCCGGCTGCCGAAGCCGACCTGCTCGATGCGGTGGCGGAACGCCTGCGACTCTGGCAACATGCACTGCTGTTGTTCGATGGCCGTTCCCAGCTCCTGCCGCCGGCGCCGCAGGAGCTGTTGCACTGGCCGGATCCCTGGCGGGTCCTCGACCCCTGGTCGTCCGCTCCGGTGTTGGACCCTTGGTCCCCTGAATCCCTGGAGCAGCTGGCTGGTCGGCTGGTGCTCTGCCGCCAGGCCCAGCAGCTGATCGAGCACACCGAAGCCCACTGGCGGGAGGACGGTGATCACTGATGCCATCAGGCGCTTCACGGCCCTGGCTCTGGTCGCCCTGATCCAGGCTCTGTCGACCGCGCTCGCCATCCCCACGCCCTCAGCCCCTGTCAAGGCAGCCTCTGTCAGGGCGTCTGTCGCAGCCTCTCCGGAGCTTTCCGTGCGGGAGCCGCGGCCTGATCCCGGCCTGGAGCGGCTGGAGCGTCGCTGGCGTGATCTCGATCGCCAGCTGGCGGAGCTCGATCGTCTTCTCCCCGAGGATGCTGCCGCCCCTGCGGCTCCGGAGCGAGCGCTTTCAGACCCATCCGCGCGGTCCGCGCCGCCGGTTGCTGCGATTCTCCCCCCTTCGCCCCTCAGTCTTCCTGCCGCAATCGATCTTGCATCCCGGCGGCCGCTGGCGCTCAGCCTTGAGCAGGCCCTTGGAATCGGCTTCGCGGCCAGTCCCGGTCTGCAGAGTCAGCGGGATCTCGTGGCGGCTGCCGTCGATGAGCTGCGGGCGCTGCTGGCCAGTCGCTGGCCCACCCTCAGCCTGTTCGCCGATGCCGGCAGCAGTCAGGCCTACCAGGTGCTGACGGCGCCGATCGGCAACGGGGCCCTGGGGTTCGGGCCCCAGTTCTCCCCCAGTGGTCTGCTGACCCCGGGTCCTCCGTCCCAGCCCACCGCCGGGGCCTTCTATGTGCCCGACGGTGGTGCCGCCAGTCTGGTGACCACCACCAACAGCTATGAAGCCGGCCTGCGCCTCGATCTTGCCCTGATCGCGCCGGCTCGTGAGGCGCGCATTCAGCAGGCCCGCGCCCGCCTGCGCGAAGCCCGTCAGCACTACAGCAGTCAGCTGCGTGCCCTGCAGCTCGAGATCTCCGAGGGCTATTACCAGCTTCAGCAGGCGGATCAGCTGGTGCTGATCCGCCAGGCTGCCCTCCGCAACGACCTGCTGATCCTTCAGGACACCCTGGACCTGAAGGCGGCCGGTCTGCGTCCCCGTCTGGATGTGCTGCGCCGTCGGGCGATCGAGGCCGGAGATCAGGAGGCTCTGATTCAGGCGATCGCCGATCAGAAGGTGGCCAGCCTGCAGTTCGCGGCTCTGCTCAACCTGCCGCCCGCGCTGGTGCCCAGGGCCAGTGATCCGGTACGGATGCAGCCCCGGTGGCCCCTGAATCTGGAGGCAACGTTGCTGGCGGCCTATCAGGGCAATCCGGAGCTGGAAGCGATTCTGGCCACCCGCGATGCCCTGGCCCGTCAGCGCGATGCCGTGGTCGCAGCGCTGTTGCCCCGGCTTTCCCTGTTCGCCAGCGGTGGTTTCAGCGGCAGCACCACCGCCAACGACCACATCACAGCCTGGGGGGGGGGGTGCTGCGGGTCGACGGTGATTCCCGCCACCACCAGCGGCAGCAGCGACTGGTCCGTGGGGTTGGCGGTGCGCTGGTTGCTCTTCGACGGGGGCAGCCTCAGGGCCCAGGCCTCGTCCATCCGTCGGCGGGACGCGGCCACGGCTCAGGAGTTCGCCGTGCAGCGCAACCGGATCCGGGTGCGGTTGGAAAAGGCCTTTCTCCAGCACGAGGCCAGTCTGGCCCGGTTGGCATCGGCACGTCGTGGGGTGGCGGCGGCCCTGGAGGCGTTCCGCGATGTCCGCTTGCGCTATGCCAGCGGTCTCTCCTCGGAACTTGATCTCTCCAGCACGCAGGACCGCCTGATCACCAGCCTCGTGCGGCGTCTGACGGCCACCGTGTCGGTGAATCTCACCTATGCCCAGCTGCTGCGGGAGCTGCTGCCGATGCCCACCGATCCGACGTCCACACTGACGCCGATCCTGCAGTGGCCTGCGGGATCCTGATGGATCGCAACCTCAGCCGGGTCGGGAGCTGAACCAGCGTTCGATCCGATACCCGAGGATCACCAGCAGCACCACCAACCAGAACCAGAGCTCCGGTGCATTGGCCTGGCTGAGCACGATCAACAGCACCACTTCGGCGATCAGCCAGGGCAGTTCCCGGCGCAGCAGGGGATTGGGGCCGAGGCCAGAACGGGAGGGCATGGTGCGGAAGAACGGAAGCGTGAACGACGTCGAAGATGCGGGCGGTGGGCTGGGCCGGAGCGAGGGGCCTGGGGCAGCGGCGGCCGGTCTCAGCGTTGATCGATGCCGGGCGAGCGGTAGCCACCGGTGAGTGATCGCAGCCCCGGCAGCACGTAGCTGATCGGGGGGCGCCATTCCACGTAGGCGTGGCCGGTGATCGTCAGTCCCTCGCGCACCGGAAAGACGCGGCTGCCTGTGGAGAGCGTCCAGCGATAGCCATCGCTGGTGCCGGAATCGCGTCGCAGGTCGATCTCGACCCGCATCACCGGCCCCTGACGCACCAGCTCCTCCGCCAGCTGCGGGTTACCGGTGGTGGTCGCGATGTCCTCAGGAGTGGCCGGCAGGGTTGAGATCCGCCGCACCCGGCCGATGATTCCCCCGAAGCGGGACCGCTGGTTCCAGAGGGGGACGATCTCCATCGGCAACCCCCTGGGCAGGCGGCGGGCGTCTCCGGGTTGGAAGAAGGCCACGGCCTGCAAGGGCCGGTGGCGTTCGTTGCCGGAATCCGGATCGCCGATCGTGCCCAGTCGCTGGCCGGTGGCCACGGTCTGACCTTCGATCACCTGCAGATCGAGCACCGTGCCGGTCTGTGGGGCCACAATCCGGCCTTCGAAGGCATTGCGGGCCTCGGTCACCCCGATCTGACGGCGCAGGTCGGCGATCCGGTAGCGGCGTTGCAGGGACTCTGTCTCAAGGTTGAGCTTCACCTGCTGAAAGGCCGCGAGGGCGGCCTTTTCCTTGATCGTCACCTCATCGAGACTGACGCTGGTGCTGGTCAGGCCCTGTTCCGCCGCCACCACCTCCTGGGCCAGCGGCGCCACCACCTGGCGCCGGGTCAGCCACTCGAGGTTGCGCAGTTTGCTCTGGTACGTGGCCTGGAGGGTGGCGTAACGCCGGCGGTCATCGGTGAGTTTGGCCAGGGTGGTGGTCAAGGTGGCCTGTTCGGCATCCAGCCGCAGTCGGTCGCGGGCCTCGAGCTCGCGGTTCTGCCGGTCCAGTTGCAGGAGGTTGGCGCGTTGCTCGAGCAGTTCCCTGTCCTGCACGGGGAGATCAAGGGTCATCAGCACCTGATGGCGCTGCACCCGTTGTCCCGTGCGCACCAGCAGACGGCGCACCTGGCCAGCGAAGCGCGCATTGACAAGGCCGGCGGGGTCGGCGGGCAGCAACACCCCCTGACCGATCACCTCCGTGGGGATGGGCCAGATCAACGCCCAGAGGGTCAGGGCGCCTGTCACGCCGGCGAGGCAGACCCCCACCTTGTCGTGATCGCTGAGGGTGCGCCAGCGATCCAGGGGGCTGAAGGGGGATCGAAACCGGCTCGACCCGGAGCTTCCGCGTGTGATCGGATTCGAGCCTGGCATCGGCATCGGCGGCGGATCGGACGAAGGGGTGGAGGACGGAGCCATGCCCGCCAGCCTGGCGGAGCCGCTCAGCGGGGCAGCACCCCGAGAGCTTTGAGGGGAGCGGCCGAGGTTGCGGACGGCGCGGTCAGCGATGCGGTCAGGCATCGAGCCAGCACCGGCGCCAGCACCGGCACCTGGCTGAAGGCACCGCTGAAGCCAGTGAAGATCCAGAGGCCGGGCTGGCCGGGCACCGGTCCCACCAGCGGCAGACCATCGCTGCTGAAGGCCACGGCCGCCTGACGATAGGGAGCGTCCAGGGTGGCCAGCCCGGGAGTCCAGCCGGCCAGACCATGGCGCAGGCGCTCCTCCATCCGTGCCCGTTCCGGTTCCGGCGCGGTCGCCGGTTCAGGTGTCACCAGGCTGATCTGACCGACCAGCAGCCCCCCCTCCCAGGGGGCCAGGCCGGGATCGACGATCCACTCCTCGTCCGTCAGGGAGGCTGCCCGCCGCTCCAGGCCTGGTCGTTGCCAGTGACGGGGCAGCTGGATCCGATCCCCCGGCACGGCCGCCGGCCGCTGCTCCAGGGCCAGCACCCCGGCCCAGCTGCTGCGAAGCACGGCCGGCAGATCCGGCCACAGGCCGCGACAGCCGGCGCCGGCCGCCAGCACCACCCGATCGGTGTGCAGGGGGGGCCGGTCCGGGAGGACCAGGCTCAGGCCCCGTCGGCGGAGCGTCCCCGGCCGGGGCTCCAGCGTCAGGGGGCCGAGGGGACCGAGCGCGAGGCGCTCCACCCCGGCCGCCTGGAGCGCCGTCGGCAGCGACCACCGCAGCTTCTGTCCATCGACCCTCGAGAAGCGCCGCGGCCAGATCCGGGCCAGCGCCGAACCGCCGGGTCCGTGAAGCTGCAGCCGGCAGCGGCGCCAGCCCAGATCGCCATGGCGCCGCTGCCACCGCCGCCACTGCCTCGGCGCCTGGCGCATCAAATCCCCGAGGGGACCCGGAGGACCACTCCACCAGGCCACGCCCCCAAAGCTG
>JBJTBH010000166.1:0-2764 GCA_046091285.1 Cyanobacteriota bacterium
AGCCTGGATTCCACCACCGCTCTGCTGGCCGCCCATGCCACCAGCCAAGGTGCAGGAACGATCAGCGGCTCGATCCTGAGCCGAATCAACGGCTACTCAGAGCAGATGGCCGGCAATCAATCCAGCTACGCCCTGCTTGGCGCCAGCACAACCGCAGAACAGAGCCAGGGCCTCAACAAGCTGATCTTTGAGTACCACTTACAGACCGTCCTGCTGGCGATTCAAGATCAGCTGCGCAGCAGCAATGGCAAGACGGCCACCACCCTGACACTCAACGGCCATGACGACAACTTGCCAAAAGATGAATCCCTCTGGCCCTACATCCTGCTCCATCAATACCTGACAAATCTGCCTTCCGGTTCCAATCTCGATCTCTCCAAGGCCGATAGCCTCAAGGGTCTGTTTGCCTCGATCGAAACAACCCTCGGCACCACAGGCCCAAGCGCCGGCAACCCGAGCGCCGGCTTGCTTGCCGATCTCGTGCAAAGCATCAACAGTCGCATCACAGAGATCGCCACAACCAGTGAAGCCATCGAAGGTTCGGCGCTGCTGGCACCGATCGCCCTCAGCGGCCTCAAACAGCTGATCCAGAGCCATACGCTCGCAGGTTATCTCCTGGATCTGCGCCAGTTCAACGGCTCCAACCAGGCCCTCCAGAACAGGAGCGAACGACTGATCGAAAGCTTCAGCGGCTTGCTGAACCTGCCGCGCTCTTCCGCCACCGGCGACCGCTTTGCCGGTCTCGGCTGGGCTGTGGACGGCGTCAGTGGCCAGGTCAGCCTCAGCCTTGATCACGACAGCAACGAACTCGGGGCTTTCGCCAATCTCTGGATCGATACCAACCTCATCTACGGGAGTGATTACCGCCTCAAGGGTTACAGCAGCCTGCCGCAGCACCTGAGCATCACTCCCGGTGACGATCATCTCGACCTGACGATCGAGGTTCTGAACACCAACCTCTCAGGCGCCACTCTCAATCTGCATCTACTTGACAGTGCTGCTGGCATTCAAGGCAACAACAACAGCCAGGTACTGCAGGTGTCGATCAACAGCGACATCGCCACCAGCACGGTGGCCAGTGCCAGCGCCAACCCGCTGCCGCTGACCGGAAGCCATGTCATCAAAGCCAACAACCAGGGAGTGTTCACCCTCACCAAGCAGAGCGGACCTCCCTACCTGCTGGTGGACTTCGATCCCCTGCTCGGCCATCGCATCGACAGCAGCGAGACCAGCTTCACCTCCGATGAACTGCGCATCATCAATGGCCTGCTCTATACCGGCACCAAAGCGATCGGAGCGGTGCTCAGCGCCACCATCAACGGCCGCGAGCTGCTCAGTTACGCCGATCAGCTGGCCCCCGCCACTCCTGATCCCGACGCCGGCCAGACCTGGCGCGGCCAGGAACAAACCATGCAGGAAGATCAGGCAAAAACATTCTCCCTGATCACCCTCCTGAACGGTCTGGGCCTCAGCAATCAGGCGGAGGTGATCCATGTCGCCGCAACCCCGCGTCTTGCGGTGACCCGTAACGGCGACACACTCACGATCACCCCGGAGGCTGATGTCTGCGGCAAGGGCTCGGTGGTGTTGAGCATCCTTGATGGCAGCAAGCTCTCCACCCTGGTGGTGCCCCTGAATGTGGTGGGCACAGCCGATGCTCCGGTGCTGTTAGAAGCGATCGAACTATCGATGAACGAAGACGGCAGCCTGACAGTGCCCGAAGGACTGCTTGGCAGCACCATCGTTGATCGTGATGTCTTCGGGGATGTCAAGGTTCTGAACCTGATCAGCAATGCTGCAAACACTGGGAACTTCACGATCACCCATCACAGCAGCGATCACACCTTCACCATCGAGCCAGCGGCCGACATCAACGGCAACTTCAGCTTTGATCTCCAGGTGGAAAGCTCAAGCGGTACTTACACCCTTGAGAAGACGTTCAACCTGACTGTGAAAGCAGAGGATGACATTCCAGAAGCCCGTGGAACGCTGGTGGGAGACTTAACGAGCAAGACCTTCCTTCGCATCGATAATGGTGTCGTCCCCGGAGGCAACATAAACGACCCGAAGGATCACAACTTTGGCTTGATCGACGGTGACGGTGACGCCATTGATGGGATTCGAATCACCTCCTATCCCAGCAGCGGCGAACTGCGCTGGCAATCTTCTCCCCCAATTGATCTTGGAACCCTGGGCGACGGGATTGAACCCTTTGATCTTATTACCCATGGAATCATCAGCCTTCAAGATTTAGAAAATGGTCGCCTTATTTATATTCCAGACAATCAAAGCTCTTCGGAAAATCGGCCATCTGACTTCTTTACATTCGTCATTGCACAGAAGCGCGGCGGCAAGACAATCGAAAGCTCTCCCTGTATTTTCAATATCGGAGACACGTTGGATGACGACATCAACGCCATACGCCCTAGCATCGTCAACAGCAATATTACCTATAGCAAAAACACAGATCTTGCGACCATCACCGTTGACTTTAACCAAGCTCTCACCCTGGAAGGCGGAGGCTTGCGAGTATGGCTTAAAAACCCCTCTCAACCCGAATTAACGCCGACACTGCTTTTATCGCAAGCATTAAATCAATCCCAGCTCAGCAACGATGGAAAAACACTGACCATCAAAGATTTTCAAGTCCCCCAAAACATTGAAGGAGTTCTTAGTTTTGATCTTACATCGCAAGCCAATACGCTGAAGAATGTCAACGCCATCTCACTAAGCGGCGATCCACAACGATTCAGCCTTCTTGTAG
>JBJTBH010000167.1:0-2274 GCA_046091285.1 Cyanobacteriota bacterium
GCCCTGCGTCTGGATGGCTTCTGGTCGATCACCGAGGGCTTGGCCGCTCTGGCCCATGACATCCCAGGCTTACTGGCACTGCTGGGCTGGCGAGAACCGGCTCAGGCATTGAGCTCTGCTTGACTTCTAATGAGCCCTGCAGCGCAACCAGTTCCTTGATCGCGCCTTCGTGGTGCCCACGCTGGATGTGGCGGATGCCGCCTTCTTCCCCGCCGAGCTGCCATGAGCCAGCCCCTGCTGGCCCTCTCCAGCGGCGAGCTCCAGCGCCTGGCGGGCTGCCTGCGATCCCAGCCCGCCACCCCTGGCGAGGCAGCCCTCAGCCAGCACCAGATCGCCAGTGATCGGCCCGATCTTCGGCAGGCCCTGCTCGCCTGGCTGGAGGAGTGGCGCCGGCGCGGCGGCAGCAATCCCAGCCTCGAGCTGACGCTCAACCTGCTGCTGGAGCAACGCCGGGATCAGGGCAGCGGCCAGGCGGAGCTGGTCTGGTCGGGGCCCCAGGGAGGAGCCGGCGATATCACCCGGGATCAGGCGGTGTTGATCCGCGAGATGGTGGAGCGCTGCCAGCAGCGGCTGCTGATCACCACCTTCAATCTCTTCTGGCGCGGCGGCTTCATCGCCGAGCTGCTCGATCGCGTCCAGCAGCGGCTGGAGGCCCACCCGGAGCTGGACGCCCGCATGGTGGTCAACATGCCGCGCCCACGGGGCAGCACCGTGCTGGCCGATCAGCTGCGTCAGGCCTTTGTGCACGACACCTGGCGGCACCTCTGGGATCCTGGCCGGCCCCGCCCGCGCGGCTTTTTCGATCCGCGCTCCCTCGATCTGGCCCGTGAGCGGCCCACCGTGTTTCATGTGAAGTGCTGCGTGGCCGATGACGAGCTGCTCGTCACCAGTGCCAACCTCAGCGACAGCGCCCAGCTCGACAACTGCGAGCTCGGCATTCACTTCCCGAATGGCAGTGGATCCGCGGGCAACAGCCGTTTGCCAGGCAACAGCCGTTTGCCAAGCAACAGTCGTGCCGATGCCGTATGGCAGCACTTCGAGCGCCTCATCCAACGGCAGCCGCCTGCGTTGGTGCCGATCGAGGAGCCCCTCCCGGAGAGCGCTCAGTGACCCTCCGACTCTTCCCTGCCCAGGAGGTCAGCGGCCGTGACAGGCCCGGTGGGGTAAGTGATCCGATCCAGAATCACCTGAATCCGGTCGCCGAAGCGTTGGGACTGCTCGTCCACCAGCCGCGCCGCCAGATCGGTGTCACCGCTGCTGCGCAGGGTCTTCTGCAGGATCGTCTGGCGGGAGAACTGCACCAGCTGCTCCACCCGCACCACCCGCTGTCGCAGAGCCTGCACGATCAGCTCGCGGTAAATGATGCAGTGGTAGAAGCGGAAGTCCGGCTCCAGTTGCCCCATCTCCTGGGCAATCGCGAAGCGCAGATCCTGCAACTGCCGATAGGCGGCCTGCACGCTCGCCAGCGCCGTGGCCTCATCCATGGGAGTGTCTCCGCCGGATGGATGCCTGGCCCTGTTGGCCTGGGCCTGCAGCACCAGCAGCTCCCGCAGCTGGGCGCCGATGCCCTCGATGTCGTCGCCCAGGCGATTGAGCACCGGCCCGATCGAGCCGCTGAGCGCCGCGAAACGGTCCTGCAGGATCGCCATCTCTTCCCGCAGCTGGGAGAGTTCTTCCGCCTGAACGGCAGTTCCTACCTCGGGGGCCGGGGGATGAATGGCGAGCCAGCGCTCTCCCAGCCCCGTACGTTCCCCGGCCAACTGCACGAAGGCCCGCTCCACGTGGCCCAGCAGCGGTTGCGTCTCGATGCCGGCAAGCACCTGCAACGCCTGCTCCAGGCCCGCCTGCACAGGGGCCGGGATGGTGGCGGCGGTGGCCAGGATCATCTGCGCGCTGGCCTGCAGTTCCATCGGCATCTCCGCCAGGCGCAGCACCGCTGCGTGCCAGGAAAGGGAATGAAAAGCCGTATCGGCCTTGGAGTGGGAGGCGTGATGACGGTCCTGCTGGAGCTTGATGCACAGGCCACGGGTTTCCTGCAGCAACCCCGTAAAGCGCCTGAGTTCACCGGCCCCCTCCGGCTTCAGCCGCACCTGTTCCGGCAGATGACGCCAGAGATCATGGATCAGGCTTCCTGTGCGCCGCGTGCCGCGGTCGCTGCTCAGCAGCACCTCCCAGCGTTCATAGAACTTGTAGGGCTCCGGCTGGATCTGGCTCAGCAGCGCCTCCAGCTCCTGGCGGGCCTGATGCAGATCATCGGGTTCCTCCCGTTGATAG
>JBJTBH010000168.1:0-2705 GCA_046091285.1 Cyanobacteriota bacterium
GGGCATGGGGAGGCGGATCCACCGGCGACGGGCTGTTCACGGCCTGAGGGCCGCCCGCACCGGCGGATGGAAGCTCCAGGTAATCGCGATGGCCGGCGCCGCCATCGACCTGCACCTCCCAGTTCCGTTCAGCGTTGGCGGGCAGCTGGAAGCGCAGGGCTCCGAGGTGATCGGTGCGGCCCACGGCGATGGTGTGCCTGCCATCGGGTGAGACCAGTCGCACCTGGGCGCCCTCGACGGGAACCCCACTGGAAAAATGGGTGTCGAGCTGCAGGGTGTCATGCAAGGCCTGCAGTCGCACCAGGCTGCTTTCGATCGCATGGGCCCGGGCCGGCGGCGCCTCCGCCAGAAATCCGGCGAGGCCGATCAGCAACAGGGAGGCACCGGGCAGGAGCGCAGCACGAGTCCGGGGCACCCGATGGATACAGGTCCGATGCATGATCACGGATCCGACGGAAACTCCAGCCAAGCACTTCTTCAGGGCTGGATCAATGCGGAATCCTTGCCATCAAGGCTCTGGTGAAGGGAAGGCCTCCCGTTCAGGAGGCGCTCCAGCGGCTCGTGCTGCTGCGACCGGCCTGCACCATGCGCACCATGTCGCCCACCATCATCGAAAGGGCGTCGCTGGCCTGGGAGCGGCTCGCGAGTTCCGAAGCCATCACCCGCTGAGGGCCATAACCGTTGACGGCGTCAACGGTGGGCAGGGTGGCGCGACGGGCCGGGCTGCAGAGGTGGTTGCTGGAGGTCTGAGCCAAGAGCGGAGAGCACGCACGGATTCATCCTTGCAAATGCGCGCCGCAACCGCTGGCTGACCGCCCCGGCGTTAAGAGCCTGAAATGTTGCCCCGCGGTGCCGGGCCGTCACCGGCTCGGCACCAGTGCACACCGTCTTCGCTGAGCCAGCCCGAAAGGGGAAGGTCCCAGGGATCGCGGGGCAGCTGATCGAAACGGCAGGCCGCCGGCAGCACGGCCAGGGCCGGGACCTGCATCCAGGCGGGATCCGCCCGCAGTCGGTCGTACCAGCCGCCGCCGTAGCCGAGGCGATAGCCGCCCTGATCGATGGCCAGGGCCGGCACCAGCAGCAGGGCCAGATCGGCGGCGCCCAGCTCGCGGGCCGTTGGCGGTGGGGCCGGGATGCCGCAACCATCGGGCTCCAGGGGCTGATCGCGACGCCAGGCGCGGTAGAGCAGCCGCCCGGGGGAACCGGCCGCAGTCTCTGCAGGGCCGGAGCGCTGCACCACCGGCAGGGCCAGCCGATCCCCGAGGGCGGGTCCGAGATCGCGCAGATCCGCCTCCCCCGGCAGAGGCCAGTAGATCCCCAGCAGGCCTGAAGGCCCGAGCAGAGCTGGCAGCTGCTCACGGGCCACGGCCTGGATCGCGGGCTGCACATCGGGGAGGGCGATCCGACGCGTGTCGCGCATCGCCCGGCGTAGATCGGTCTTGATAGACATGGTGGTGCTGGGCGCGCTTCTGCTGGGTGGCACCATCGATCAGTGCTGGAACCAGCCCGTCAGGGCCACGGCCAGGGCGTCGGCGGCATCATCGGGCCGCGGCGGTTCGCTCAGGTTCAGCTCCCGCATCACCGCCTCGAGCACGGCCTCCTTATCGGCATGGCCATGACCCGCCAGGGCCAGCTTGATCTGCATCGGCGGAAACTCCACCACCGGGATCCGGAAGCGGGCCAGGCTCATGATCAGCACCCCCCGCGCCTGCACCACCGAGATCGTGGTGCTGGAGCGATAGAAGAAGAACTGCTCGACCGCGGCGAGCTGCGGCCGCCAGCGGCGCACCAGCTGGCGCAGATCGCGGGCGATCTCCACCATCCGCTCCCCGTCGCTGCGGCCTGGATCGGTGCGGAGGATGCCGCAATCGAGCATCCGCTGCTGGCCGCCGCTGGTGTCGATCACGCCGTAGCCGACGCGGGCCAGGCCCGGATCGATGCCGAGGATGATCATGGGTGAAGCACGGGACGTTGAGGTGATGGCGGGCGGTGGGCCATTGCAGAACTGCACGACGGACCATAGAAACCGAAACGGAAAAGCGAGCGGAGCCATGGCTGAAGAGCCGAACCGATCGCCTGCAGCAGTAGCCATCAGAAGGTGGACGACTGGAGCAGAGCACCGAACAGGTCATCGCTTTGGCAGGTCGACCTGAACCTGACGGCTATCTCTACTTTCCCGCTTCTCAAATCAACCGTTTTGCAGGAAACAGCCCCTCGGGGAAACCTGAATTACAGTTTCCCTTCTACCTTTTCAAGGTCAAGGTTGCAACCCCATGACATCCATCAATGACTTCTATTCCCCTTCGAAATACAAGCCGGGAACCGGCTCCAATCAAGATAGAGAAGCAGGCTTAATCTCCCACGACCACCAGGCCGTGTTGATCGGGATCTCGCACGAAGAACCCCCTTGCCTTTCCACAGAAAAGAGGATCCAGTGCCACCAAAGGTCCACACCTTTCCGCCCACATTGAATCTTGTATTGCCTCATAATGTTGACTTAGATTTGAACATTCTACGATGATTTGCCACTCGCAGAGATCAGTGACCTGGGGGTTGATGCGACGACGCCCTCCTTCAGGTTGTTGGTAATTCAAAAATTCAATGCCCAACGCCTGGTCAGCCGGTCGCAGGGATGTGATTTCAACCTGAACGCCATTCAGACCATCCAAGCCATCCTGCTCAGGCCCATGATTGAAGCTACCCCC
>JBJTBH010000169.1:0-17203 GCA_046091285.1 Cyanobacteriota bacterium
GCGGAGTGATGCCATCGCTGCTTCCGGCGCTCTGAAGTCAGGGGAACCCCACCAACAGGTCGAATGGCGTCTTGATCGCTCATTGATGCACGATCAACGTGCAGTCCTGCGACCGTGCGTCCCGTCCCCTGAACGCATACAACGCTCCTTCCGTAACCTGACCTGAACTCACCCGATCTGACCTGACTTGAACTGATCTAACCTGACCTGAACTCACCTGATCTGACCTAATCTGAGCTGACCTGACCTGAACTCACCTGAACTGAACTGACTTGAACTGGTCTAACCTAACCCGAACTCACCTAACCCGAACTCACCTGACCTGACCTAATCTGACCTGAACTGAACTGACTTGAACTGACTTGAGCTGACCTGATCTGACCTGAACTCACCTGAACTGAGAAGACAGTCCTGAAAACAAAAAACCTCCGACGCATGGCCGGAGGCTATTGAAAATTTCAACGCTTACTGATCCTGAATTTCAGAAACAGAAAGGCAGAAACTGCGTGCGGCAGGCGGCATAACCATCCACGAGAGGGCCGAGACCGATCTGGTGGGCAATCCCGGCCCCGGTGAGACCTTCCGTGATGATGCCGATCACGAGGCCGAGCATGGCGGCACGACCATTAAACAATTCCGCCTTCCTGAGCTGATCGAGATGGATCTGCTCATTGGCACGATCCTGAAACCACTTATCGTTGGTTGATGAATTGCTCATGATGTTCCTGAAGTCAGTTGGATTGATTCGGAAGATCGCTGGGACGGGAAAGGATGTAACCCACCATGCCGGTGAGAACAACGATCAGGGCGAACAGAGCGGTGAGAGCTGCGGTGTAATCGGTGTCCATGACGTTCAACCGAGACCGATCTGGCCGAGGATGCCCTGGCCGGTGAGCAGCTCCGTTGCCAGGCCGATCACGAAGCCGAGCATCGCTAGGCGACCATTCCAGGTTTCAGCAAAACCGACGAAACCGAAGCGGGACGGGGATTCAGCCATGGGTTGTTTCGAGATGTTTCACCAACTCTAACGGATTGTGAAGGATTCAGGCCGATCGCCCGGGTGCATCGTCTGCGTCTGATTGGTCTCAGATCGGCAGCAGCGTTCACCAGCGCGGACTTTTAGCGTCTGAACCCTCGATGCCAGCCAGTCCCGGCCCCGATGTCCCGGCTCCCCCTGCAGATCGTCTGGTTCAAGAGGGATTTGCGCGTTGTGGATCACAGGCCCCTGCTCGAAGCCAGCCAGGCTGGTCCTGTTCTGCCCCTGGTGGTGATCGAGCCGGAGTTGTGGCGACAGCCCGATGCCTCCGCCCGCCAGTGGGAGTTCTGTGCGGAAAGCCTGCAGGAACTGCGTCAGGCCCTTGCCCAGCTCGGTCAGCCCCTGGTGGTCAGGGTCGGGATGGTGGAAGAGGTGCTGGAACGGGCCCGCCGCCACTTCGGTGTCGCTGCTCTCTGGAGCCATGAGGAAACCGGTAACGGCTGGACCTACGCCCGGGATCTGCGCGTCGCGGCCTGGGCCAGGCAGCACGGCATTCCCTGGTTCGAATGCCCGCAGTTCGGGGTGATCCGCCGCCTGGGCAGCCGCAATGGCTGGGCCAGGCGATGGGAGGAGCGGATGGGCGAACCTCTGACCCCGGTACCTGCTGGTCTCAGTCCTCTCGATGGCCTCGATCCGGGTCCGCTTCCCTCGGCGGCGGCCCTGGACCTGGCGCCGGATCCCTGCCCCGAACGCCAGCCCGGCGGGCGGACGCAGGGGCTCTCACTGCTCGAAAGCTTTCTCGAAGGCCGCGGTCGTCGCTACCGAAAGGAGCTCTCCAGCCCGCTGACGGCCTACCGCAGCTGCTCCAGGCTCTCGCCCCATCTCGCCTGGGGAACCCTGTCGCTCAGAGAAGTGGTGCAGGCCAATCGCCGCCATCCCGGATCCAGGAGCGGCTTCGACGAACGGCTGCACTGGCACTGCCATTTCATTCAGAAACTGGAGAGTCAGCCCTCGCTCGAATCCGTTGAGCTGCACCCCCTCACCGCCGGACTGCGGGCGAGCCATCCAGAGCGGCTGCAGGCCTGGGCCCAGGGACGCACCGGCCTGCCCTTCGTCGATGCCTGCATGCGCGCTCTGATCAGCACCGGCTGGCTCAATTTCCGCATGCGGGCGATGGTGATGTCGGTGGCGAGTTACCACCTCTGGCTGCCATGGCAGGACAGCGGCCTGGTGCTGGCCCGTCTGTTTGTCGATTACGAACCCGGCATCCACTGGAGCCAGTGCCAGATGCAATCCGGCACCACCGGCATCAACACGATCCGCCTCTACAACCCGATCAAACAGGGGCAGGATCACGACCCCGAGGGAGTGTTCATCCGTCGCTGGGTGCCGGAGCTGGCCGCGGTGCCGGCGGTGCACCTCCATGAACCCTGGACGATGGGTGCGGCAGTGCAGGAGCGCGTCGGTTGCGTGCTCGGCGAGCACTACCCCCTGCCTGTGGTGGAACCGGCCCTGGCGGCGCGTGAGGCCCGTGATCGGATCTGGGCTCTGCGCAAGGCCCCCGGCTTCCGGGAGCAGGCCCAGGAGATCGTGCGTCAGCACGGTTCCAGGCGCGGCAGCCGCAGCCATGGGCGAAGCCGTGATCGCGGTCGGGGGTCCGCCGGCGCCCAGGGGGCCGCTGTCCGTAACGGTCGGAGACGCCAGGGCCCCGATCCCGATCAGCTGGAACTCAACCTGGGCTGATGGAGTCCTGAGACTGCGGCGACGGCCCGTGTCCGTCTTCGTTCAACCAGGGATCCAGAAAGCTCAGGGGCCGGGCCATCGTCTCCGAAAATCCGAGGATGCCGGGGTCGCGATGAACGTAGAGAAGGCTGTCGTCGTGATCCAGAAGGACCGTGCCACCGCGCTGGGTGATGAAGGCTTCGTTCGGCACATAGGTGCGCCAGTGACCCAGCACCTCGCTCATGTTGCGCAACCGCACGGTGGCCAGCTCGAACGGACGCTGAAAGCCCCGACCGCCGGCCCGTGCGAAGACCGCCCCCCGGATCGCCGGCAACGGACCAGCCTGAATCGTCTCGTCATCAGCGATCCTCTGGGGGGCGCTGCGATCGCCCGTGTACCCCCGCAGCACTTCCGCGAGGGTGCCCGGGGAGCCGATGCCGGCACACATCAGCAGCAGATTCGGCCAGGGCCCCCCAGGCAGCTGCAGACCTGCATAGAGACCAAGGGCGCGGTGGCAGGAGGCGTCCGGTTCCACCTGCAGGAGCTCCGGCGGCAGGCCGGTGAAGGAGCAGAAGCGCTGCCGGCCGGCCTCATCGCCGATGGCGATGGCCTGAACCACGAGGCCGCTGGCCTGAAGCCCTGGCAGAAGCGGCACCAGGGCCTGGGCGTATTCGAGGCTGTCGAAATCCCCAAGCTGACTCAACAGCAGCACCAGCCGGCGCCGGCCGCTCTCAAGGCCGGGGCAGGCCGCCAGACGCTTGAGCAGGAGAGCGTGTTGCTCGTCGTTCATCGCGGCTGATCCTGGGTGCAACGGGGAGCGGTCACTCTGGCGGCAGAGTGACGCGATCGAGGAAGGCCTCGGCGGCTTCGATGAGCTGCTGCAGGCGCAGAGGGTCCATTTTTTCCAGCAGGCGAACCATCATCGAGAGCCTCGGGTTCCTTCTGAAAAAGTCCTGATGCCGTTCGATGAAGCGCCAGTAGAGCCCATCCCAGATCTGACACCAGGGGCCTTTGCGGAAATCCCCCATCTTCAGGATGTAGTTGGAGCCGCTGATGTAAGGCTTGGTGGCAAAGATTCCACCATCGCTCATCAGGCCCATCCCATACACATTGGGTCCCATCACCCATTCGTAGGAATCGAGGTAGCGCTCCATGAACCACCGGTGGACCTCGCGGGGATCAATCTCGCAGAGGAGCATCAGGTTGCTGATCACCATCAGGCGCTCGATGTGATGGTTGTAGCCCAGACGATTCAAACGGCGGATCGCCAGATCCAGGGGCTCAATCCCCGTGCTGCCGTCATCCCAGCAGGGAGCCAGGCGGCGATGGTGGTCCCAGTGGTTGGCGCTCGCCTGCTGCTGTCCATGCACCCGATCGATGCCGCGCACGAATTCACGCCAGCCGATCACCTGGCGCAGAAACCCTTCCAGCGAGGCGATCGACACCGGCCGCCCCTCCCGATCCCGCGCCTCGGCATGGGCCAGGGTGCTGTCAATCACCTGCATCGGTGTCAACAGACCGATGTTCAACAGCGGTGAAAGCAGGGAATGGTGCAGGGTGTCAAAACGGCTGGAGAGGGCATCCTCATAAGGCCCGAACTCATCGAGCCGCTCAGCCAGAAACAGCTCCAGCCAGGCATCGGCGCCGGCATGGTCGAAAGGAATCCAGAGGGGGCCGAGCTCACCCGGATGCCCAGGGAAATGGAGATGAACCATCTCCCGCACCGCTGCTTCGTGGCGGCTGGCAGCCATCGCCGGCAGGGGCGGTTCGCTGTAGCCCTTCGGGAGCCGACAACGGTTGTCGGCATCGAAGCTCCACTGGCCGCCGCTGGGTGATCCATCCGGCTCAAGCAACAGCCCCAGCCGTCGACGTTGACGCTGGTAGAAGCTGGCCATCCGCGGTCGCCGCTGGCCCTCGAACCAGGTTCGGCTCTCGTCGACGGATTCCAGAAACGCCGGCGACGGCAGGACGGTGAGTGACACCGCCTGCTGCTCGCAGAGCTGCCGCAAGGCCTGCTCAAAACCCGGATCGGCGACCTCCGCCACCTGCAGAGCCCGCGCTGCTTCCGGCAGAGCCTGCAGTTCGTCCGCCAGGCGCTGCCAGAACGATCGGGTCATCGAGGCCGGGAGTTCGTGGTAGCTCACAGCGATGCCGTGAGCGATCAGGGCCTCACGAAAGCTGCGCATGGCCACGAAGGTGTGCAGCAACCGCAGTCGGTGGTAGCGGTAGCTGGTGGCGACACCGTGATCCTCGATCATCAGGACACGGCTGTCCCCGTCGAGCTGCAGGGGCGAAGGGCTGAACCACTGGCGATGCAGCTGGTCACCCAGGATCAAAGTCAGCACCATGGCCAGCTGGACGGTCCCTCTGGCCCCCAGCCTCTCAGCCGCCGTTCCTGCCACCGATCAGGGCGACGACGGAAACCACGCAGCGTCCTCAGCTGTCGAGCATCCGGATCCAGATCCACCAGAGCAGCGCCACCGGCACCAGGGCCAGGGCGAACAGCGCCAGACTTTGCACCGCTTCAGGCGTCATCAGGGTCCAGCGGCAGCCCTCTGAGGCGCAAGGCGAACCGTCGCGCCAGCAGAAGCAGAGGGTAAAGGCGCCTGGCTCGACCTCCCCTAGCCAGCATCGGGACCAGCACCTGCAGCAGGGCTGCACTCGGTGTCATCCGTGCGCACAACCAGGCGATCGCTTCCGCCCCATGCAACAGCCTGTCGCCCTCGATCACGATGGCTCCATCGTTCAGCAGCAAGCCGCGACGGGTGAGGGCCCGCCGCAGCGGATGGTCGCTGCGGCCATCGCGGATCAGCAGCCCCGGAAGGCCGCCGCGCAGTTCACTGAGCTCGGCGAAATGACGACAGAACGGGCAGCCGCCATCAAAAACCAGCACCGGCTGACTGAACTTCAGACAAGGATCAGGCGCAGATGCAGATGCAGACGCAGTAGCGGGAGAATGAACAGCGATGGAGCCAGCTCCGATGCCTTGGCGATTCCCAGCCTGTCGCAGGTCGACGCCCGGTGTGAGCGTGCTGATGGCTCTGCTGGTGATCGTGCTGACCCTGATGCCGGCCGCTGCGATGGCCGGAGAATCCCCGACCCTGGCGACCTATCGGTGCGACGGCGACCCACTCACCGCCGAGGTATTCAACGGGGCCATGGACGATCCCACCCTCCCGGATCCGAGCCATGGGACGGTGCCGGTGGGCGGGGGTGTGCTGCTCCAGTGGCGCGATCAGCGCCTGCAGCTGCCCCGCACCAACAATGCCGGTCCTGTCAGCTTCAGCGATGGTCGGTGGTGGTGGAGCCTGGAAGATCCCAGCCATCCCCGGTTCCTGAAGCGGCAGGGTGTCCGGGATCTTCACAGCTTTGCCTGCGATGCGACGACCTGATCGCCGCCGCAGGCGGCCGGCCTGAACCCGGCAGCAGGCGGCTGCCAGACCCTGCCACAGGGGGCCCCACCATTCTTCCGGCGCCTCGCAGCGGATCGGTCACTCCAGGTCGACCGATTCGAGCAGCATCCGGCAGCGCATCAACCGATCGGCATCGACGGCCCAGGCCACGATCTGGGAATGCCTGGCCTCCTCGTCATCCTGGAGCTCAGCCACAACGCCATCGTGGTATCCCTCCAGCTGTCGCACCAGGAACAACGCCAGTTGATGATCCTCGGCAGGATCGGTTTCCAGGCTTTCGAGCAGATCGAGCACCTGCTTCACCTTGGGGCTGAGCTGAAACTCAGGCTTCTCAGGGCGCACCGTCCTGCTGGCCTGCATCGTGAACAGGGCCTCCGGGCTGTTGGGTGTGCCCGCCTTGGTCATGGCGCCCTGATCGATGTCGACCATCTCCGGATGCACCCCCTCATCGGGATCGGCCGGCTCGCCCGCCTGGAAGCGGTAGCGGCCGCTGGCTCGCTCGGGTTCCCGCTCCGGTGGGGTGGCTGAGGGCTGGGATGGGTCGCTCATCAGACCTCCTGGTCGATCTCTCCACACTCGCGGATCATGGGCCCGGAGGCGAGGGGGGGAAAGCCCCCCCGGACTGATCGGGGTCCCCATCAACCGATCCTCGAGAGGCGTTGTCGCCGGATGACAACGGACGTCACCAGAGTGGGCGCTGCACCGCTGCATCACCGGCGTGGGTTCCTCGCTGCTCTCGATCCTGTTGCTGTTGATGGTGGGCGTGCTCGCGGCCAGGATCACCGCGGGCCGCCTGTCCCGCTGGGCGGTGCCGGCGATTGTGCTCGAGCTCCTGGTCGGCTTTGCGATCGGCAACAGCCTGCTGCCCTTCGATCGCCTTCAGCCCCTCTCGGGTCTGATGGAACTCGGGGTGCTCAGTCTCTTCTTCATGGTGGGGCTTGAGGTGCGCGATGGCCTGCGCCGTTCACGCGGCGCAGCCGTGGTGCGAACGGTGCTGCTCTCCGCCCTGACCCCTCTGTTGGCCTCCTGGCCGCTGCAGCAGATCTTCGGTCTTTCCGCTGGCACCACCCTGCTCTGCGTCGCCATGCTCAGTGCCACCGGGACGGGAGTAACCCTGCGGACGCTGGCCCAGGCTGAGGCGCTCGGCACCCCCTCCGGCCAGCTGCTGGTTGGCGTCTCCGTTCTTGATGATCTGCCGGCGATCGCCCTGCTCTCAGCGGCGATGATGCTGGGCTTGGGCGATGGTTCTGAAGCGCTGGTCGGGCTCGGCAGTGGGCACCTTCCGCTACCCATCGGATTGCCTCTGGGCCTGCTGCTGGGAGCGATCAGCCTTCGTGTCAGTCGTTGGTGGCACCAGCGGCACGGCCCCTGGACTCCGGGGGCACTCGGCATTCTGCTGATGCTGATCGGCAGCAGCTGGCTGGGGGAAGTCACCGGGCTGACGAGCCTGCTGGGGGCCCTCTGGGGAGGTGTTCTTGTCAGTCGACTGACCACAGCCACCGAAACGCCAACCGCTGCGTCGCGCTCTGGAGGCGACGCGACGCAAGCGATGCAACGGCATCTGTCCCTGGCCTGGGAGGTCTTCCTGCCGCTGTATTTCATTGGTGTCGGCCAGAGGATCGATGCCACCACACTGCGGGACCCTCAGGCCTGGTGGCTGGCTCTGGTGATGATCATCCTGGGGGTGATCTGCAAACTGATCTGCGGATTCGGAATCAACCGGCGGGATCGGATCGCCGGAGTCGATCGCTGGGTGGTGGTGTTTGGCTTGATCCCACGGGGTCTTCCCGGTCTGGTGTTCGCTTCCACCGCTCTGGAAGCCGGACTGATTTCCAGAACGGTGTTCTCTTCCCTGGTGCTGATGGTGACGGCCACGACGGTGATCGGCCTGCTGCTTCTGGGACGGAGGCTGCAGGAGCTCCATACGACCGGAAGCCTGCATTCAGCGCCTGGAACGCTCCGTTGAACCGCGGTGCCGGACGCGGCTTCAGCGGCCTGGATGGAACGCGGAAAACTCCCTGGCCTGAGCCAGGGAGCGCTGTCTGGTGTGAGAGATCAGCCATGCCCTTGCCGAATGGAGAGCTCCTGACGGGAGGCTCAATCGAGCGCAAGGGTCACCGGAACACTGGTGCGGGTGTTGGCCTTGACAGCCCTGATCCGCAGCAGCCCATCGCGATAACTGGCCTGAAGCTGATCGCGATCGATGGTGGTGGGGAAGCGGAAGCTGCGGTTCCAGCTGCCGTAACGGAATTCACTCATCAATGTGACCGGCTGAGACTGATCGTTGTTCTGCAGATCGGACAGGCTGGAGGCGGGACGATGCGCTTCGATCGACAGGGTGCGATCCGTGGCATTGACCTGAAGGCTGGTTCGGTCGATGCCGGGAAGTTCGACAAGCACCTCAAAAGACTCGCCATGATCGATGATCTCGGCGACAGGAACCCGCTCGGAACTGAGGCGTTGCTGCTGAAGTTGCTGATCAAGGCGATCAAACAATTCGAAGGCAGAAGCGGTGCGAAGCGTGCGCATGAGGATGAACGGATCAGGACACTGGGGAGGTCGTTCGCCTCCGTGAGATGACTGTTGCAGCAACGGATGATGGCTCGTGCGAGGCAAACCGCCCCCGTCGATTCGGTCCTCACGACAAGGTTCGGTGCTCCAGCCGATGGAGGCGGAGAACCGACCCGAACCCTCGTCCTGGACGTCATCCACCGGAACCGAGCAGGGACGTTGCAAAGACGTTCACGCCGACATTCAGGATCCTCCTGGCTAAGAGAAGGATGTGCTGCTGATCCCCCCATGAGTTCCTCACTGTCTGGACGTCGCTGTCGGCCGTTGATCGCGATCGTGACGGCCCTGAGCCTCGGCTCCGGGCTGCTGGTCACCGCACCGCAGGCCGCCCATGCCCAGGGACGCGGTCGCGCCGGAGTGGGCACCAGAGCTCCGGCAGGGCCTGGCGTCAGACCTGGGGTTGGTGTGGGAGCTCCGGGCGCTGGGATCAGACCTGGGGTTGGTGTGGGAGCACCAGGTGCTGGGATCAGGCCTGGGGTTGGCGTGGGAGCACCAAGTGCTGGGATCAGGCCTGGGGTTGGTGTGGGAGCACCGGGTGCTGGGATCAGGCCTGGGGTTGGTGTGGGAGCACCGGGTGTTGGCGTCAGGCCTGGGGTTGGCGTCGGTGCCCCCGGAACCTGGAACCGGAACTGGGTGCATGGTGGCTACTGGACCAACCGGCCCTGGACAACGGGCTGGTACCGGGTCAACCCTGTGAGCTGGGGCTGGTGGGGATCACGGTCCGTGGCCTGGGGCCTGACCAGCCTGGCGACGGCAGCCGTGATCACCAGCCTGGTGAATGCCTCGGCCCAGCAGCAATCCACGGTGATCGTGGTACCGGACACCACGATCCAGCTCGACTACAGCACCGTTCAGGCTGTCCCACCTCATAGCGCCAGCTTCCTTTACGCCACCGCCAGCGACAGCTATCAGAGCGCGCTGGTGGACTGCAATCAGGGTCTGTTCAATGGGCAGGCGCCGGGGTCCGCCAGCCAGGCTCAGGTGTTGAATGCCGTCTGTCAGATCGCCTACGGCTCCACCTGAACGCCCGCAGGCCCCCTGCCGCAGCGATGCCGCAGATTCTCCATCGGCTCCCTGAGCCTCGGGAAGGTCCCTAGGAGAGAAGCAGTCGCCCCCGTTTTCGATGGCACCCACCTCTCCCGCCGATGTCGATCTTCAGCGCTCGATGGCCCTGCAGGCCGGCATCCATCTGATTTCGATGGCTGCCAAGGCTCTGCTGGTCCTCCGTGGCGCCGTTCTGCTGGGTGAGGTCGTGGCTGGTCCCGGTCGCCAGATGATCAGCCACGGCCACCGCTGTGAAACCAGCGGCAGCGAACCGTCCTGATCGCGCTCCCCTCAGGGTCGCTCCTGGGGAAGGGGCTCCTCCAGGGAAGGACCGAAGGACAGCCCCCCGGCGGCGGGTCGGAACCAGGAGCTGGATGAACCATCCCGATCAAGCCAGGCCGTGACCTTCTGACCCTGCCTGAGGACTGGCAGCGGGCTGGGACCGACCCAGCCCTGGCGATGCCAGATCGGCAGATCGTAGCGCAGGCCGATGATCTGCCCCTGCCGCAGCGATCGAGGGGCCGCCTGTCGTTTCACATCCAGCACCCGGGCCTGCACCGTCAGCTCCTTCCGGCTGCGCAGCGTGCTGACCACCCGCAGCACCACCACCACCTCGGCCCGACGTTGCTGGTCGGCATAGACGAAGGGCGGGAGCTCAGCCTGAACCGGTGCCGTCGCCAGCAAGGCTGCCGTCAACCCTGAGGCGACGGTGGTGATGCGTACCAGCGGCTTCATCGCGCTCAGGATCCGGGCGGCCTCCTCACTCTGTAAGCGGCAACGCCTCCTGTCAGGGACTGCATCCATGAAATGTCTCCGCTGAGGCGCTGAAGCTTCTGGAGAAATCTCACAGATCGCTTCGGCATGTCAACAAAAGACGCGCCAACCAGGGGTTTGCCGGTAAAGTACGAAGCCGCTGACAAGCCTCGGCCGGAGAAGGACTGAAGACCTGCCCATGGGTACGCCGATCGATCGTGACACCTTTCTGGCCAGGGCAACAGCTCGCTTCGGCAGTCATTATGACTACAGCGAGATCGTCTACAAAAGCTACAAAACACCGATCAAGATTCGTTGCACGATTCATCCGGTGAAGATGGTTTCGATCACCCCTGAGCGTCATCTGCAAACCACCGGTGGATGCACGTTCTGCCTGAAGACCAGTCGCAGTCAGATTGTTCCCCTGGGCGATTCGCTGGCACGGATCAGCCGGGATCATGTGGACCCCAGGATTGAAACCTCCGTCGAACTCACAACCAGGACCGGGACGACAGACGACAGACGACAGACGACAGAGCCTGACATGTGCGCTGGGCGACACATGGAAGGTGATCGATCTGATGGCCACAGGCGTGAAATCGTGTTCCGATGAGAAGCCGCTATCTCTGGCAGACACAGATCGATGCCAAGGCTGCTGACCCAGAAAGTCACCACGGAGATCCTGACGGCGCTTCTGCTTCAGGGGGTGATCGTGCTGGCGATGACCCTGCTGATGCCGTGGATCGGCTGCACAGACTGGCGTCACGGTCAGGGTTCCGGCAGCCCTGGGCCGACAGGCTCCTGCCGCCACGGTGTTCCTGTGTTCTCCGATCCGGGCCAGGGCTCCTTAACCAGCACATAACGACCAGCCCACAGGCTGCCTGCTAACAAGGAGCAGAACCCATCAGGCTCATCCATGACCTTCGCCAAGAAGGCCCTGCTGCTCACGACTCTGGCCACCCTGGGAGCTGGCACTGTCGCATCAGCGGCTCCGACCCTCAATGGTGCAGGCGCCACCTTCCCGGCTCCCCTGTATCAGCGCTGGTTCGCCGAACTGGCTCAGTCCGACGACACCAAGGTCAACTACCAGGCCGTCGGTTCCGGCGCCGGCATCCGTCAGTTCATTGCCGGCACCGTGGATTTTGCCGCCAGCGATGAGCCGATCAAGGCCTCGGAAGCCGCGAAGGTCAAGCGTGGTGTGGTTCAGTTCCCGGCAGTCGGTGGCACGATCGCCATCGCTTACAACAAGCCGGGCTGCGATCTGAAGCTGACCCAGGATCAGCTGGCCAGCATCTTCCTTGGCAAGATCACGGATTGGAGTGCCCTGAAATGTGGTAAAGGCAAGATCACGGTGGCCCATCGTTCCGACGGCTCCGGAACCACCTTCGCCTTCACCAACTCTCTCTCCGCCTTCTCCTCCCAGTGGAAAACGAAGGTCGGCAGCGGCAAGAGCGTTCAGTGGCCGGTGGGTGTCGGCGGTAAAGGGAATGACGGGGTCGCCGCTGTCCTGAACAACACCCCGGGCTCAATCGGTTATGTCAACCAGAGCTTCGTCACCGGTGCTCTCAAGGCTGCGGCTCTTCAGAACAAGGCCGGAAACTTTGTCAAGCCCGGTTTCCGCAGCGGCAGCGCTGCACTCAACACCATCGTGCTCGACAGCAATCTTGCCGGTGAGGATTTCAATCCCGCCGGTGCCCAGAGCTATCCGATCACCACGCTGACCTGGATCCTGGCGTACAAGAACGGCAACGGCCCCAAAGCCCGTGACCTGCGTGAAGTCTTCCACTTCATGCTTAACAACAAGGCGCAGGGCCTGGCCGATAATCTCGGGTATGTGCCCCTTCGTGGTGACATCCTCAGCAAGGCCAAAGCCGCTGCCGCCAACGTCAGCCGCTGATCTCAACAGCTGATTTCAGCCACTGATTTCAGCCACTGATCTCAACAGAGAATCTCAGCAGATGCGTGGCAGCAGCTCCCCACTCGGGGGCTGCTGCCTTCGTTGCGTCTGAAGAGCGGTATGAAGGATCACCTCTCCCAGGCCTGTGCCTGAGGAATTGACGACCGTTCCGATCACCCGTCCTCCGGCCGGCCGCAACACCGCCAGAGCCGCTGACAGCGCAGACGCAGGAACGAAGGCCACAAACCGGCCTTCACAGGCCAGGTGCAGGGGATCAAGCCCCAGGATCTGACAACCGCAGATCACCGCTTCTGCGATCGGTAGATCCTCCTCCTCGATCCGGAAGCACCAACCGCCCACGTCCGCCAGCTCCTGCAGCACCATCGCCAGGCCCCCGCGGGTCAGATCCCGCAGGCAATGGAGCGGAATCCTCCTCTTCAGCAGCGCCTCGACCTGGGGCCAGAGCGGCGCGCAATCGCTTCCCACCGGAGGAACAAGGTCCAGTCCGTGGCGGCAAGCCAATATCGCCAGACCATGGCGGCCGAGATCGCCACTGACAAGGATCCGATCACCGGCCTGGATGCGCGAGGGATCGATCGCCTCCGGACTTTCGATCACACCGATGCCGCTGGTGCTCAGGAACAGGCCATCACCCTTCCCGCGTTCGACGACCTTGGTGTCGCCGGTTTCAATCGTGACCCCACACAGGCGACTCGCCCGCACGATCGAGGCGATGATCCGCCGCAACAGCACCAGCGGCAGACCCTCCTCAAGAATCACCGCCAGGCTCAGGTAACGCGCCCTGGCCCCCGCCATCGCCAGATCATTGGCGGTGCCGATCACCGCCAGGCTGCCGATGTCGCCTCCGGGAAACTCCAGCGGCTGCACCACCGTGCTGTCGACCGTGAAGGCCAGCGCACCTCGGCAGTCGGCCAGAACCGAAGCATCATGAAGAACCCTGGCGGGATCGGCATAAAGCCGGCGAAATTCCGCATCAATCAGCTCCCGCATCAAGGTGCCGCCTCCGCCATGGCCCAGGCGGATCAGGGGTTGGATCTCCGGAGATCTCATGCCCGACTCCGGTAGTGCCACCAGGCGGCACAGGCCCCCTCATCCGACACCATCGGAGCCCCGAGCGGATCCGCGGGCGTGCAGGATGTCCCGAAGGAAGGGCAGTCGCAGGGCAGGGATCGCCCCTGGAGCACCTCCGCCGCCCGGCAGAGAAGCGGGCCGGAGGATCGTTCCAGAGTCTGATCGTCCTGGCTCCGCGTCTGGAGCAACGGGGCGAGAGCCCAGGCCGTGGCGCCATGGTTGAGGCTCTGGCGAGCATCAAAACGGGCGTAAGGACCGCACAGGGCCAGTCCGCCGCCACGAATCAGCCCCAAGCCGCGCCAGTTCAGATCAATCGGTGTGAAAACCTCCGCCAGCAGGGCCCGAGCCTTTGGGTTGCCCTCGGGATGGACAACCGAGGGGTAGGCGTTCACAACACCATGCCGGCCGCGGTCCAGCATCCCTTTCGCCAGAGCCAGGGCCTGCTCGATGGGACCTGGCCGGAAGCCGGCCACCACCATCGGCCGACGATGCGCCTGCGCCAGCGCCTCGATATCCGCCAGCCCGATGATGCTGCAGACATGGCCAGGGGCCAGAAAGGCATCCAGGGCTGCTCCGGGCTGCTCGAGCAGGGCCGCCATCGCTGGCACCACGCGCACATGGGCGACCAACAGGTGCAGATTGCTCTGGTCGAGCGCCTGCAGCTGTCGGGCCAGCACGGCGGTCGCCGGGGCGGTGGTTTCGAAACCGACGGCCAGCAGCACCACCTGACGGTGCGGCTGCTCCAACGCCAGCTGCAGGGCCTGCAGCGGCTGGGTGATCAACCGCACATCGGCACCAGCGGCCCGCAGGCTGAGCAGATCCTGCGTGCTGGGATCACGTCCATCCTCACGCGGCACCGGAACCCGCAGCATGTCGCCATAGGTGCAGAGAATCACCTCCGGGCAGCAGGCCAGAGCCTGGGCCGCCTGCAGACTCGCCGTCGGTGTCACGCAGACCGGGCAGCCGGGTCCGTGAATCAGGGTCAGCCCCTCGGGCAGCCGTTGGTCGAGACCCCAGCGCAGGATGGCGTGGGTCTGACCGCCGCAGACCTCCATCACGTTCCGGCGGCTGCCACCGTCAGGGCTGCCACCGCTGTTGCTGATGAGGCTGGCGCTGGTGACGCTGTTGCTCATCGGTCCTCCACCAGGCAGAGAGCGAACCCGACGTGCACGAGCACCCGATCTCCAGGGCGGGCCTCAGGCAGGCCGGCCAGGCTCACCAGCTGGCGCACGCCACCGAAATCCACCTGAGCAACGCGCCAGAGCCCGTCCTCCTCCTCACCGGCTTCCGGCGGCGGGGCTTCCGCCGACCTGGTGATCGCCACGATCCGGGCGGGGGTGGCCAGACACATCGGAGGCCTCAGATCCATCCCTGCCGGTCTAGGAATGGAGACCGGATCCGGATGGCCCCGCATCGGCAGCGATCTGACGGCGCCATGCGGCGATCTGCCCCAGGGCCAGACCACCGTCATGGCAGGGCAGCTGCTCTGACCAGAAGGGCTGAAGACCACGCCGGCGCAGCTCGGTGGCGGTGTGCCGCAACAGAGCGGCGTTCTGAAAGCAGCCCCCCGCCAGGGCCACCCGCACCACAGGCCCGGTGGTGGCCCCGGAGTCGGGCTGAAGCGCCTGAAGCGCCTGAACCGCCAGCTCCGCCAGGGCCGCGGCCAGCGATTGATGGAACTGTGCCGCCAGCGTCTCGACCGCAAGGCCGGCAGCGCTCTGCTCCAGACTCGAAAGCAGCCAGGGGCGCCAGTCGAGCTGCCACAGGCCGTTCTGCTGATGCACGGTCATCGGTTGCACCGGCACCTACACCGACACCGGCACCGCGGTCTTTCCCGGAGACCCGGCACCGGCGGCAGCGCAACGACGATCACGGGCAGCAGCCCCTTCCAGCCACAGCCCCCCCTGCCCCTCGAAGCTCAGGATCTGGACCAGACCGAGCAGAGAGGCGACGCCATCAAACAGGCGACCGAGGCTCGTGCAGGCAGGACTGTTGCAGTGAGTCGCGATCGCCGCCAGCAGCAGAGCCCGCTCCGCCGCTGTGAAGGCGTTCCGGACCTGGCTGGCGCCAGGGTGCTGCACCAGAGCCGGATCAAGGCCAGCCAGCAGACCAAGGGCGCAGCGTCGTGGTTCCCGGCAGGCCAGCTCCGCACCAGGCAAGGCAAACGGAAGCAGCCCCCCCAGTCGGCGGATCGGTCCCGGCCCTCCGGGCACCAGCAGCACTTCACATCCCCGCACCACGACCCGGCGGTCGGCTGGATCAGAACCGACCCCATCAGCGCAGAGCAGCAGCATCGGTCCCCTGAGACCATGCTCCGCAAGCACCGCCAGGCCATGGGCCTGGTGATGGGGCACCCGCAGGCAGCGGTGCGATCCGAGCCGCTGGGCCAGCTGGGCACTGCGGTAGCCCGGATGGGCATCGCAGACGATCCGTTCCCGCGCCTCGGGGTGCGTCTCGAGGACGGCAAGAACGTCAGCTTCGAACCGCATCCCATGGCGGGGGTGATCGAGGGTGCCGAAGGGTGCCGCCAGCCACAGCTGCTGATCGATCGCCAGGGCCGGAGCACTTTTGAGATCGGCCCCGAGGGCCAGCACAGCGCCGTCCGTTCCCGCACTGACCGCATCATCGACAGCGGCAGGAATCGGAATCGATTCCGGGACGTACCCCCGAGCGCGACGCAACACCCGCGGCCGGCCCTCGATCACCTGGGCGACGGAATCATCCAGAGGCCGGACGATGGTCCGATCGTGCAGCAGCACCCCATCGGCGATGCCTTCAAGCCCGGCTTCCGCTTCTTCAGAGCTGATCCACATCGGTTCGCCGTGACGATTGGCCGAAGTGGCGACCAGCGGTGCTCCAAAACCCTCCCCCAACCGGCGATGCAGGCCGGAGGCCGGCAACATCATCCCCAGGCCCGGCGCCCCATCGGCGATGCCGGGCCAGAGCCGGCTGGCATCAGCAGTCCTCCGTCGCGGCACCACGACGATCGGTGCCGCTGGCGCCTGCAGCAGCCGTCGTTCAGCCGGGCTGATCGTGACGGCGGCCCCAAGCGCCTCCACGGAAGCGACCAGCAGGGCCAGGGGCTGATGGGGGCGATGTTTCCGCTGCCGCAGACGCTCGATCGCCCGGTGGTGACGGGCATCCACCCGCAGCTGGAAGCCGGCGATGCCCTGCAGCGCCAGGATTCCCCCCCGATGCAGCAGCGCCAGCGCCAGCCTCAGCGGATCGCCCGCCGTCGACGAGCCGATCCAGCGCAGTCGTGGCCCACAGGCCGGGCAGCTGATCGTTTCACAATGGAAACGCCGGCAGCCGGGATCAGCAGCCTCGCGACGACAGGCCGGGCAGAGCGGCAGCGGTCCAAGGCTGGTGTTGACCCGAAGAAACGGCATGGCGGTGCTGATCGCATACCTGGGACCGCAGTCGCAGCAACCGATGAATGGGTCGTGATAGCGACGGTTGCCCGGATCGTTGAACTCCTGCCAGCAGCGGCGACAGGGGGCCCGATCCGCCCGCAGACCCTGCGCCAGCCAACCGTCAGCGAGTGGCTGACCGTCCTGAGACGAATCACTGCCGACGATCCGCAGACCGACGGATGTCGATCCCTGACCAGGGGGCAGCCGATCGAGGTGCCCATCCCCTCGCGCACCGGCTACACGCTCCTGCCGGGCGAGGTACAGCCGCCGCGGTGAAAACCCGCGCGGGCGCGGCCCCGGGGCCCGCCCCCGTGCCGTTTTG
>JBJTBH010000170.1:0-14734 GCA_046091285.1 Cyanobacteriota bacterium
ACTTCGGTAAACAACTGGGCCTGCCGGCCGATTTCGTGGTTCAGGTGATCCGCGCTGTCGGCAACTACGGCGAGATCTTTGACCGCAACGTCGGACCGGCCTCGCCCCTGAAGCTCGACCGCGGCCTCAATCGCCTCTGGAGCAACGGCGGCCTGCTTTATTCACCGCCCTTCCGCTGATGTCCACCCGCCGCCTGCAGCCTGCCGACCTCAGCACCATTCCGATTCCCTGGTGGCGCAACCGCCGGCTGCTGCCATGGCTCGTGCAGGCGGTCGTCGGCCTGGCGGTGCTGGTGGTGGTCGCGTTCCTGGTCTCCAACCTGGTGCGCAACCTCTCGAAAGCCGGACTGCTTCTCAGCTTCGGCTGGCTCGACAACCCCTCCGGCTTCGACATCGCCGAGACCCTGCTTCCCTTCGATGCCGGCATGCCCTACTGGCGGGCACTGGCGGCGGGCCTGGTGAACACGATCCGGGTGGTCCTGGCCGGTCTGGTGGGGTCGAGTGTGCTCGGGCTCGTGGTGGGATCGGCCGCTTTCAGCAGCAACGGCCTGCTCAGGCGGCTAGCCAGGATCTACGTGGAACTGATCCGCAACATCCCGCTGCTGCTGCAGCTGGTGTTCTGGTATTTCGTGGTGTTTCTGGCCCTGCCCAATGGCAGCCAGGCGATCCAGCTGCCTGGGTTTGTTCTGGCCAAATCCGGGTTGTATCTGGGAGCGGCGGAGCTTGTGAACGGGGTCTGGCAGGCTCCGATCCGCTTCTCTGTGGAATTCGGAGCCCTGCTCACCGGATTGGTGGTGTACACAGGAGCCTTCATTGCCGAAGTGGTGCGGGGCGGGGTGGCCTCGGTGCCCAGGGGCCAGTGGGAAGCAGCACGCTCCCTCGGTTTCAGCAAGGTCCAGACCCTGCGTCACATCATCCTTCCCCAGGCTCTGCGGGTGATCGTGCCTGGACTGAACAGCCAGTACATCTCCCTGGCCAAGAATTCCTCCCTGGCCGTGGCCTGCGGCTACACCGATCTCTATTCCGTCGCCGAAACCACCCTCAACCAGACGGGGCGAGCCGTGGAAGTGGTGCTGATCCTGCTCGGCGCCTACCTGGTGATCGATCTGCTGATCTCCGCCCTGATGAATGGGATGAACCAGCTGGTGCAACTGAAGGAGCGTTGATGACGAGGCCCCCCGTTCCCTCCCCCCGTTCCCTGGGACGCCGCCTGAAGGCCGAACTGTTCGCCTCGCCGCTCGATGGGATCCTTTCCGTCACCCTGATCCTGGGACTCGGCGCCGCAACCGTCGGCGTTCTGCACTGGGCCGTGGCCCAGGCCCGCTGGGCTGTGATCCAGGCCAACAGCACCCTGTTCGCCGTCGGTCGCTACCCGGAAGCCCAGCAGTGGCGCCTCTGGCTGCTGACCAGCCTGCTCGCTGCGGCGACCGGCCTGACCTGGGGGCTGCTGCGAGGCCTGCCGCGACCGGATCGACCGGCCCGACTCTGGCCCCGCAACGATCGGCTGGCGGTGCTGCTGCTGGTCGCCCTGGCCATGCTGCTGCCATTCGCCCTCCAGCTGAGCCTGGCGATCCAGCTGCGCTGGTGGCTGCTGACCAGTCTGCTGCTCGGGCTGCGCTGGGCGACCGGTCGCTGGGCCCGGCTGCTGCCAGCCGGCAGTCGTCGCTGGTTGCCGCTGCTCTGGCCCCTGCTCTATCTGCTCGGCATGGTGCTGATCAGCGGTGGTCTCGGCCTGCTCCAGGTGGCCTCCTCAGACTGGGGCGGTCTGTTGCTCACCCTGCTCGAATCGAGCTTCGCGATCCTGCTCTGCTTCCCCCTCGGGGTCCTGCTGGCCCTCGGCCGCCGCAGCGATCTGCCCCTGCTGCGCTGGGGGTCGGTGCTCTACATCGAGTTCATCCGCGGAGCGCCGCTGATCACCCTGCTGTTCCTCGGTCAGAACATCCTCGGCTTCCTGCTGCCGGGGGGCCTGGCCCCCGAGCGGGTCTGGCGGGCCGCCTGGGTGCTGACGCTCTTCGCTGCGGCCTACGTGGCGGAAGCGGTGCGTTCAGGGTTGGCGGCGATGCCCCGCGGACAGCTCGAGGCCGCCCGTTCCCTCGGCCTGTCGATGCCGCAGGCCCTGATCCATGTGGTCCTGCCCCAGGCCCTGCGGGTGGCTCTGCCGGCCACCGTGGGGCAGGGCATCACCCCGCTGCAGGACACGACCCTTCTCGCGCTGATCGGCCTGCTCGATCTGCTCGGCACCGCCCGCACCGTGATGGCCAACCCGGCCTTCCTCGGCCGGAATGCCGAGGTGTATCTCACCCTGGCGGTGCTGTTCTGGTGCTGCTGCGCCGCCCTCGGGCTCGGCAGCCGGGCCCTCGAGCGTCGCCTGGATCCCAACCCCCTCCCCAGCTCCTGATGTCCTCCCCGTCCTCCGCGCCCCCCACCGCTGCCGTACCGACCGTTGGACCGGACGTGATGATCGAGGCCCGCGGCATTCAGAAGTGGTACCCCAACGGCTTCCATGCCCTGCGCGGTGCCGATCTGACCGTGCGGCGCGGTGAAGTGGTGGTGATCATGGGCCCCTCGGGCTCAGGGAAAAGCACCTTCCTGCGCACGTTCAACGCCCTCGAGGAGTTTCAGGAGGGCAGCCTCCGGGTCGGGGGCATCACGCTCTCGAACGACCTCCGCCAGATCGATGCCATCCGCCGGGAGGTGGGCATGGTGTTCCAGCAGTTCAACCTGTTTCCGCACCTCAGCGTTCTCGACAACCTGACCCTGGCGCCGGTGCTGGTGCGGGGGAGAAAGCGTCAGGAGGTGGAGGCGCAGGCTCGGAAGCTGCTCGAGCGTGTGGGCATCGGCGAGCAGGCCGCCAAGTTTCCCGGCCAGCTCTCGGGCGGCCAGCAGCAGCGGGTGGCGATCGCCCGCTCCCTGTGCATGGAACCGGAGATCCTGCTCTTCGATGAACCGACCAGCGCCCTTGATCCGGAGATGGTGCGTGAGGTGCTTGAGGTGATGCAGACCCTGGCCTCGGAAGGGATGACGATGGTGGTGGTCACCCATGAGGTGCGCTTCGCCCGCCAGGTGGCCGACCGGGTGGTGCTGATGGCCGATGGCCAGGTGCTTGAAGTGGCCCCGCCGGAGCGCTTCTTCACCGACCCGAGCCATGAACGCACCCGCCAGTTCCTGAGCCAGATCGCCTGAAGACCAGTCACCCGCTGAAGCCGATGCCGATGGACGGCCTTCCGAGGGAGAGCGCCCAGCAGGTCGGAGCAGCAGCACGCACCAGATCGGAGCAGCAAGGGTGCTGCCGGCCCCTCAGCGATCAGAGCGAAGGAGCCATCCCGAGGCGCTCACCGCCGTAGCCCGCCCGGGCCTGCACCCGGTGACACCAGTCCAGATGGGCCAGGTACCAGCGCACCGTGGCCGCCAGACCCTGCTCGAAACTGTGGTGCGGTGTCCAGCCGAGTTCGCGGCTGATCTTGGCCGCCTCGATGGCATAGCGCCTGTCGTGACCTGGACGATCAACGACCGAACGGATCAGGCGATGGTGGGGTGCTCCCGCAGGGCGCTGCTGATCCAGCAGGTCACAGATCGCCTCGACGACCTGACGATTGGTGCGTTCGCTGGGACCGCCATGGTCACCGGCACCGCCGACGCAGTAACTCTCACCCAGCCGGCCACGGGTTGCCGCCAGCAGCAGGGCCTCGACATGATCCTCGACATACAGCCAGTCGCGGACCTGACGGCCGTCGCCATACAGGGGAATCGGCTCTTCGGAAACAGCCTTGAGAATCACCAGCGGAATCAACATTTCCGGAAACTGCCAGGGGCCGTAATTGTTCGAACAATTCGTCAGCACCACCGGCAATCCATAGGTGTGATGCCAGGCACTGACGAGATGGTCGCTGGCTGCCTTGCTGGCGGCATAGGGGGAGCGGGGGGCGTAGGGGGTCGTTTCGCAGAAGCGGCCGCTCTCACCCAGCGTCCCGAAGACCTCATCGGTGCTGATGTGCAGCAGTCGGAACCCCTGACGGCGTTCAGGCGGGAGCGCCTCCCAGTGAGCCCGCACCGCCTGGAGCAGGTTGTAGGTGCCGATCACGTTGCTCTCCAGGAAGGCACCGGGCCCGGCGATCGACCGATCGACATGGGTTTCGGCGGCCAGATGCAGGACGAGATCCGGATCCGCTTCCCGCAGCGCCTCGGCCGTGGCGGCCTCCTCCATCAGATCGACCCGTAGCCAGCGATGGCGCTGCACCCGTTCAGGGGGCAGGGTGCCCAGCCAGGTGAAATCACTGGCATACCCACCCTTGTCGAGCGTGAACACCGAGGCGTTGGTTTCCAGCAGCAGGCGACGCACCACGGCGCCACCGATGAAGCCGGCGCCACCGGTCACCAACACACGCTTGATCCCGGGAGCCAGCAGGAGAGGCATGGTGGCCGCAATGCTGCAGACACGCTACGGGGACTGAGCAATCCGATCGTGCGGTGACGGCCGATCAGGCCCTGACGTTCAACTCCGGTTCGCCGCGGCCAGATCCGCCATCACCTCGGCCAGGGCTGTCCGCCAGTGGACAGGATCAAGGCCAAGGGCCCTGCGACTGGCGCTGCACTCGAGCAGGGAATAACTCGGACGGCGGGCCGTGGTGGGGTAGTCAGCCGTCGTCAGAGGCATCACCCTGGCGGCACGTTGCAGAAGACCTGCTTCAACAGCGAGCTCCCCGATCGCCACGGCCAGGTCATACCAGCTGGCGGCACCGGCATCGCTCCAGTGCAGAATCCGCGGGCCGTCAGGGTCGGCACCGACGCCGATCGCCCGCCAGCAGGCCGCCGCCAGGGTCCGGGTGGCGGTCGGTCCTCCCACCTGATCAGCGACGACAGCGATCGTCTCCCGTTGGCGGTGCAGAGCCAGCATCGTCAGACAGAAATTCCTGCCCACGGGCCCGTACACCCAGCTGGTCCGGAGCACCCGGGACCCCGGGGAGGCCAAGGCCGCCGCCTCAGCCGCCGCTTTGGTGGCTCCGTAGACCCCGAGGGGAGCCGGGCGCTGATCCGGGGCATAGGGGACCCCCTGGGTGCCATCGAAAACAAAATCCGTGCTGATCTGGAGCAGACGACCGCCGTAGGTGTCCAGGGCTTCGGCCAGGGCCCGCGGCGCTTCCGCATTGACAGCGTGCGCCAGCTCCGGCTCCAGCTCAGCCCTGTCGACGGCTGTGTAAGCACCGGCATGGAGCACCCAATCCGGTCGATGGCTCCGCACGACGCGACGGCAGGCCTGCGCATCCGCGAGATCCAGGGCGATCAGGCCCGCCGCGCCGCGGCGGCCGGTGGTGAGCAACTCCACCTCCGGTGGTCTCTGCCGACGCAGGGCCTGCCCCAGCTGCCCCGTCGCCCCCGTCAGCAGCACCCTCATGACGGCAGCGCCCACGGCGGCAGATCGACCAGGAACGACGCTGCAGCATCTTTCTCGGAGAGCTGAGGAGCAGCCGCGGCCAGGAGCGGCAACGGCCAGGCGATGGCCAGATCAGGATCATCCCAGCGGATCGACTGCTCACAGGAAGACTCCCAGAAATCAGTGGTTTTGTAGAGCACGTCCGCCTGCGGGCTCATGGTGAGAAAACCGTGGGCAAATCCGGCCGGTATCCATAGCTGTTGTTGATGCGTGGCACACAGGGTGACGCCCGCCCATTGACCGAATGTCGGAGCGTGAAGACGTAGATCCACCGCAACATCAAAGATCGCTCCTGCCACACAACGCACGAGCTTCCCCTGCGCATGGGGCGATCGCTGGTAATGCAAGCCTCGCAGGACTCCCTGAAAGGAACGGGAGTGATTGTCCTGAACGAAGGGGACGGAATCCTGGCCATCGGCCTCCAGAATCTCCGTGAAGGCGTGCTGATTCCAGCTTTCCAGAAAAAACCCTCGCGCATCCCTGAACACCCGGGGGGTGATCAGCAGCGGTCCGACCAGGGGAATCCCCTCCGTGGTGTGGAGACGTTCAGATTGAATCACTCTGCTGCACCAGCTGCATCAGATAATCGCCATAGCCACTGTTGCGCAGCGGAGCGGCGAGGGCGATCAGGGACTCATCGCTGATCCAACCCATCCGCCAGGCCACCTCTTCAGGACAGCCCACCTTCAGCCCCTGTCGGCACTCAAGCGTGCGGATGTAACTGCAGGCCTCGTGCAGCGAATCGTAATTGCCGGTATCCAGCCAGGCCATCCCCCGACCCATCAGCTCCACCCGTAGCAGGCCTTCCTCAAGATATTGTCGATTCAGATCGGTGATTTCCAACTCCCCACGCGATGATGGCAGAAGCCGTTGCGCACGCTGAACCACGGTGCTGTCATAAAAGTAAAGGCCGGTCACAGCATGATTGGATTTCGGAGAAGCCGGCTTCTCCTCGAGGGAGAGCACCTGACCATCGGCGGAAAATTCAGCCACGCCATAGCGTTCCGGATCACGCACCGGATAGACGAAGACTGTCGCACCAACGGGGTGTTCACTGGCTCGCCGCAACTGTGCGACCAATTCATGCCCATGGAACAGATTATCCCCCAGCACCAGGGCAGCAGGGGCTCCCTGCAGAAACCGCTCAGCAATCAGAAAGGCCTGAGCCAGGCCATCAGGACTGGGTTGGACGGCATAACGGATCGTCATCCCCCAGGCGCTTCCATCGGCCAACAGGCGTTCAAAGGACGGCCGGTCGTGGGGCGTTGTAATGATCAACACCTCGCGGATTCCGGCCAGCATCAGCGTGGTCAACGGGTAATAAATCATCGGCTTGTCATACACCGGCAGCAACTGCTTGCTGACGGCTCTCGTGATCGGGTACAACCGCGTCCCGTGACCACCGGCGAGGATGATGCCCTTGCGCTGCCCGTTCATGACCATCGACGCTCCGACCCGATGATGACATGGCTATGGATCGCTGCATTCTTCATCTTCTGTCTACCTTGACGATGATCCTGCTGATGATCGATCCGTACCCTGATCCCAACCCTCACTGCGCAGACGCAGCTCCATCATCCGCTGCACCACGGTGATCAACTGCGCCGTGCTCCAGCCCGCCATCAACACGCCGTTCACAGCTTCACTGACGCTCAGCAATCGCATGCAACCCGGCAGGGTCATGTCGCCATAACCAACGGTCGTGAAGGTGATGCCGGAGAAATAGAAGCTGGCCTCCAGAGTCGGGAAAAGACCAAGAAAATTGTATAAAGTTGCCCACAACAGGATCTCCACCAGTAAGGCCAGGCCGGTGAGCAGGGCCATGGCCACGATCAGCAACAACCGTCCGGAACTGCGGGGGCCACACCAGCGATCAAGGCGTCCCCGCTGACTCAGCTCCACCTGCACCACGGACACCAACGCATGAACGCAGCAGGTGAGGGTCAACATCAGCACCGCGAGCAGCACCTGAGCGCCCGGACCGAGGCAGCCCGTGACGGTTGCGCCGGCCATCGGGCCGGCGGCGGCGCCTCCAGGCCAGACGACAGCGACCGTCAGCAACGGCGCCACCAGAGCAACGACCACCGCAACCGACCATGGGTTCCACCGGCGCCAGCGGCCCCCATGGCCAGCAGGACGCATCCGGCGGAGGTGGGAACGGAATCGCCTCATCGCGACACCCCAGGGAGTTCGGGTGCCGGCAGACCCAGCCAGCGCGCTTCCTCCCGGGCTGCGGGAAGAAGGGCACGCAGATCGTCGGCACTGGTGGAAGGATCATCACGGCGCCGGTTGAAGCGCCGCAGGGCAGAACTGGGAAACAGGAACAACCCCACCGCCAGCGCCAGGCCGCAGCCCAGGGAGTAATCCATCCAGCGGTTCGGGATGTACCAGGCCACGAGCGGGCCATAGCCGATGAACGCCACACCACTGGAAATCAGAGCGGTGCGGAGATGCTCCTCGCAGCGCAGGGCCATCACCAGGGCGGCGGTTCCGGCCATCACCAGACCGGTGGACAGCTCGCTCATCCCCAGGCAATTGAACACCAGCAGAGGCATCAGAATGCCGAGGCTGACCCCCACCATCCGGTCGCGGACACGCAACATCGTGGCCCCGATGCTGTCGTTGAGCAGCAACACCACACCGAAATACAGATACTTCGGGGTCACGGCACCAACGCCCTGACCGATGGCCAGGGCCAGGCTGGCGAACACCAGCTTGCGCCAGAAGAACGGCGAGGTCAGCCCCTGCCGCAGGCGAGCGTCAACGGGAGGCTCATGATCGGCCTCTTCCTTCTCGCCACCAGCCTTTTCAGCACCGGCCCCCGCCTGGGACGCGAGGTCCGCGGGGGTGAAGACGCGCTGCAGCAGGGTGCCGATCACCAGACCGAACGCCAGCGCCAGCAGTTGCTCCCCCCAGTCGCTCCAGCTCGGGGATGCACTGAGCAGGGGCAGCACACCGGTCCCCGCCACCACTCCCGACAGCATCCGCAACCGGGCCGGCAGCAACAGGGTCAGCAGCTGCATCAGCGCCGCCACCATCCCGAACACCAGCACCTGGGGCACGCCGGCCAGACCGAGCCCGACAAACACACCAATCCCCATGCACACCCCGACGACCACCAGCAACACCGGATAGATCAGCAGGGGCCAGGAGCTGAAATCAGGCCGCACGATCAGGGCGGCGATCACGGCGCCGTAGGCGATGGCGCTGCCGCTGATCCCGAGGCCCTCACAGAAGGCGGAGGTCAGGGCGGTGGCAAGGCCGATCACCAACGCCGCCCTCAGGCCATGCATCGGCATGGTTCAGCCCTGGGGGGGACGCAGAGCCTGGGCCCAGCCGACGATCAGCACCACCACCAGCAAGGCCAGCCAGAACCACAGCCGCGGCGGGGAACTGACGGCGGCGATCAGGAGCAGCAGCAGGGCCAGCCACGGAGCAGGCTGAAACCAGGGGCGCAACCAGCGATCAGGTCGGGACATCAGGGAAAAGGGAGCAGACGACAGGGAAACGCTCTGACCGGAGGGTCGGGTGAAGATCAGCGCTCGGCACCGCCAAGCCAGCGCAGGAAGGGAGCCAGGAAGCTCAGGGCCGAGCGGCGCTCCACCTCAGCCTTGGCCAGGGCCGGCGTGCCGTTGTCGAGCGGCAGCGCCGGACCGCGACCACTGCTCCAACGCAGGCCACTGGGGGTATCGGCACTCTCGAGCTCAAGCACGGCCAGCACCACTGGTGCCGACAGCCGGTCGGTGGTGGTTTCGACCGGATCACCCCCCTCGCCCACCGCCGCCTGACGGCTGCGGGCCATCAGATTGGCCGCCAGCTCAGGATCACCGACGACACGGCTGACCTCGGCCAGATCGGCGGTGGTGGGGGTGAGGCGCAGGATGCGTCCCTCGATCAACCCCCAGCGCTCAGCGCTGCCGCCATAGCGGTTGCGGCTCTGGAGCAGGGGATCGAGCTGAATCTTCAGGCCGGGCCGAAGCCTGGAGGCATCGGCATCACTGAACAGGGCGACCGCCGTGCGCTGGCGGCTGCGGGGGTCGGCACCGGCCCCGATCGTGCCCAGGCGCTGGCCGGGCAGGACCGCCTGGCCGGGGTTGACATTCAGGCTCAGCAGCATTCCAGCGCGTGGAGCCAGCACCGCCAGGCTGTCCTGTTGGCCCTGCAGCTGGGCTTTTGTGACCTCCAGCTGCGCCAGCTGCCCCTCCAGGGCCTTGATCTGACCCTGATTGCGCAGGTAGAGATCCTGGGCGCCAACCCAGAGCGGGCTGTACAGGGGAATCACCTCCTCGCGCCTGAGGGCTTCAAGGGCCTTGAGCTGCTGCCCCACCGGCTGATTGCTGGTGATCAACCGCGAGATCTGGGCACGGATCGCTTCCTGCTGGATCCGGATCGCGATCGCTTGGCGTTGCAGGGCACCGGGATCAACACCCACAGCACCCTGCCCGGCGGAAGCCTGATCAATGCGGTCGAGCCGCAGCACCACTTCACCCTGCCGGAGCGTGTCGCCGACACGATGGGCCAGGCTCTGCACCTGGCCGGCGGAGCGGGCATAGAAGCCGACGCGGCTGTCGGGCTGAAGCAACACGGCGCTGCCCTCGACCTTGACCTCCACCAACGGTGTCGTCGCCCAGACGGCAGCGATCACCGTCACGGTGCTGATCGGCAGCAGGCGTGGCGCGATGTCCCTTGCGGCCATGGCACCTGCTTGAGAATGAAGGATCGGCCCTAAGGTACCCGCGACCGACGGGTATGGGGCGTGCAAGGGGCTGACCGGCGTTGGGCTGACCGGCGTTGGGCTGGCCGGCGTCGGATCGATGGGAAGATCCAGAAGGTTGCCCTGGCCCTGGCTCTGACCCTTGGGACGGGAGTCTGCGGCCGCACGGCAGCGGCACCGACGGACGCGCGATTGCCGGCTCCCGCAGCGAGCACCGTTCAACCCCTCAGCGTTCGCCCCCTCACCGTTCGCCAGAGTTCTTCGCAGAGGGCGGCCGCCCGGGGAACGCCTGACGACATCGCCGGCAGGCCGTTGTCGACGCCGCTGCGGCTCAGCCTTCCACGGGCCCTCGCCCTCGGTCTCGATCAATCCCTGAGCCTGCGCAGCAGTTCCCTGCTCGTTCAGGAAGGCCAGGCTCTGGTGGGCCTGGCCCACAGCCGCTTCCTGCCCAGGATCGACATCGTCGGCCTCGGCACCTACGGCCAGGTGGGCACAAGCATCGGCTTCGTCTCCAACCTGTCGAGCGTCGGTGATCTCAACATCGATCTCGGCGGAGATGGCTATGCCGTGGTCCAGAACACCTTCCTCAACCTCGGTCTCGCTCTGACGTTGCCGGTGGTCGACTTCAATCGCGGCCCCCTGCAGCAGGCGGCCCGCTCCGAGCTCAGGGCCGCCCGGGCCGAGCTCAGTGAACAGGAGCGTCGCAGCCGCTTCGAGATCATCAGCGCCTATCTGTTCTCCCAGCAGGCCGATGCGCAGATCCCTGTCTGGGAGCGTTCCCTCGAGGTCTCCAACACCCTGCTGCGCGATGCCGGCGCCATCCGCCGCCGCGGCCTGGCCGCCCGCATCGACACCCTTCAGGCCGAGGCCCTGGTGCAGACCGACCGGCAGGGGCTGGCGGAAGCCCAGGCCCAGCAGCAGGTGGCCCGCAGCGCCCTGGCACGGGCCCTCAACCTGCCCGCCAGCCAGGCCGTGAGCACCAGCGACAACCTGCTGCCCTGGCCGGCCTGGCCCCTCGGACTGGAGGCGACCCTGCAACGCTCCCTGGCGCAACGACCGGCCCTCGAAGGGCTCGAACAACAACGTCAGGCGCAACTGGCCAGGGTTCAGCTGGCCCGTGCTGCCCGCCTGCCGAGCGTCGGCCTGCTGGTGGGAGGAGGCGTCAGCGGCGACTGGCTGAATCTGCCCGTGCTCAATGGCACACCCCGCGTCGACATCAACGCCAAGCCGGTCGCGGTCCCGGGTGTGAATGCTCCAGGCAGCACCTCCGGCGGCTTCTACGACTGGGGCCTCGTGCTCAGCCTGCGCCAGCCCCTTTACGACGGTGGTGCCAGCCGTTCCTCCACCGAACTGGCTCAGCGCCGGGTCGAACGCGCCGAGGTGGCTCTGGATCAGGCCCGTCAGGCGATCGTTCAGAACGTGCAGACCTGGTACGCCAGCCACCAGGCCGCCGGTGCCCAGAGAACCTCCGCGGCCGCAGCCGCCAGCGCCGGTGAGGAGTCGGTGCGGGACGCCCTGCTGCGCTACCGGGCCGGCATCGCGCCGATCACGGAACTGCTGATGGCCCACCGGAGCCTGCAGCTGGCCCGCACCGCCGAGGCTACCGCCACCCACCGCTGGAACCTCAGCCGCGCCGGCCTGGCCCTGGAGTCGGGCCTCGATGACCTTCCGGACGGTCGGAGCCAGGGCAACGTCGGTGCCTACAGTTCGTCACGGTGATTCTTCACGGTCTCAGCCCTGGAATCACCTCCGGAACCACTGCCCGGACCCTTCCGTTCAACCTCCACCCGTCCATCCACCCGTCAGGCACCGCCTTCCGATCGCCCATGGTCGAACCCTGCCCCCGCCCTGAGGCTCCCGCCGATCCCCTGCAGGCGAGCGAACACATCACCGAGCAACTCGGTCGGTTGATTCCCCTGGTGAACGGAGACCGGCGGGTGGCACGGGTGGACAGCGGCAGCGAAATCAGCGGCCTGCCGTCGCTGCTGAGCTGGGACGACGACGGGCAGCTCACGATCGACTGAGTCCGACGCCTGACACGCAACCGCGTCCGACTCCGGGCCGCCGATCGTCTTCGATGCCCGACAACGGAACAGGACGGCGGAGCAACGACCGCCGTCAGTCAGCGGCGTGATAGCTGCTGCGTACCAGCGGACCGCTGCGCACCTGCTCGAAACCCAGCTCCCAGGCCCGCTCCGCCAGCTCCTCGAACTCTTCCGGTCGCCAGTAACGCGCCACCGGAAGATGGGCCAGGGACGGTCGCATGTATTGACCGAGGGTGACCCGGCGACAGGACGCCGCCCGCAGATCGCGCAGGGCAGCGAGCACCTCCTCGCGGGTTTCTCCGAGCCCGAGCATCAATCCTGATTTGGTCGGAATCTGGGGCGCCAGTTCCGCCGCCGCCGCCAGAAGCTCCAGGGAGCGGCTGTAGGTGGCACCGCGTCGCACCTCACCCTGGAGGCGCTCCACCGTTTCCAGGTTGTGGTTGAAGCAGACCGGCTCGGCCTCGAGGACCGCCGTCAGCCGCTGCCGCTGCAGGGCGCGGGCCTGCGACAGATCGCGGCTTCCCCCCCAGAAATCCGGGGTGAGCACCTCGATCGCCACGGATGGTGTGCGCCGGCGGATCGCCGCCATCGTCATCGTGAACAGGCTGGCGCCGTGATCCGCCAGGTCGTCACGGGCAACAGCCGTGAGCACCACGTAGCGCAGCGCCAGGGCCGCCACCGCTTCCGCCACCCGTTCGGGCTCCCCCGCATCCACCGCCGCCGGCGCCTGACCCTTGTCCACCTGACAGAAGGCGCAGCTGCGGGTGCATACCGGTCCCCCCAGAAGGAACGTGGCCGTGCCGGCCGCATAGCACTCGCCGCGGTTGGGGCAACGCCCCTCCTCGCAGATGGTGTGCAGCCGCTGCTGCTTCACCAGGCTCTGAACCCGCTCCAGCCCGGAGGCCGGACCGATCGAACGCCGCAGCCAGGGGGGCAGACGTTCCGCCGGCGGAATGGCGCTGTAGCGACTGCGGGCTTCAGGCATCAGGACTCCAGATCTAGGGCTCCACCTGGCGACGACCCTCCAGGGCCCGGGCCAGGGTGACCTCATCGGCGTATTCCAGTTCACTGCCCACCGGCAATCCGTAGGCGATGCGGCTCACCTGGGTGAACGGTCGCAGCAATCGCGCCAGATAGAGGCTGGTGGTGTCCCCCTCGACGCTCGGCGTGAGAGCCAGGATCACCTCATCGATCCCTTCACGATCGACCCGACTCACCAGAGGACGGATCTGCAGCAGGTCAGGCCCGACCCCATCCATCGGGGAGATCAGGCCGCCGAGCACGTGATAGGTGCCCTTGTATTCACGGGTGCGCTCCATCGCCAGGAGGTCGCGGGAATCGGCCACCACGCAGATCTGGCCGTTGTGACGATCGGGAGTGGCGCAGATCCCGCAGAGCGGCTCCGCCGAGAGGTGAAAACACTGACGGCACTGACCGACCTGGCTGCGGGCCTGCAGGAGGGCATCGGCGAAGGCCTGGATCTGCTCCTGGGGCTGACGCAGCAGATGAAGGGCCAGACGCTGGGCCGTACGGGGTCCGATGCCGGGAAGACGCTCGAACTGGTCGATCAACCGGGCCAGAGGTCGGGTGAAGCCGCTCAGGACCTTGGCGCAAGTGAAAGGAAATCTAGGCGGGCTCCCACCGGCAGAGGTCCGCCAGGGACAATGCATGCATTCGCGTGGCAGCCAGCCCCATGCCTTTCCCCTCCCTTCGCTCCTTCGGTCAGCGTCTGCGCCAGGGGGGCCTCGGAGCCCTGCTCGTCCTGGTGCTGGCGGTGAGTCTGGTGGGCTGCAGTGCCGCTGCCGCCGGTCTGAATTCCTATGCCAGCCCCGATGGCCGCTACGTCTTTCTCTATCCGACCGGCTGGGTGCGGGCAGCTGTGAGCGGTGGACCCGAACTGGTCTTCCATGACCTGATCAACAGCGATGAGACCCTGAGCCTGGTGATCACCGAGGTGAATCCCGATCGTGATCTCGCCAGTCTCGGCAGTGCCGTGGCCGTTGGGGAAACCCTGCGCCGCACCGCGATCGCCCCGGAAGGCAGCGGCCGCAACGCGGAGCTGATCGAAGCCCACGAACGTCAGGCCGGTAACCGCACCTTCTACGACCTCGAGTACAGCGTCCATCTGGCCGATCGCGATCGCCATGAACTGGCGACCGTGGTGGTGGATCGCGGTCGGCTGTACACCCTGGCCGCGAGCACCAATGAGGTGCGCTGGCCCCGGGTCAGGGAGCTGTTCGCCAGGGTGGTCACCTCCTTCACCTTCCAGATCTGAGGGGCCGCCGCTCCTCTCGATCGGATCGCCCTGAATGCAGACCGCAGGCGATGTTGTGGTGATCGGCGCGGGTCTGGCCGGCTCGCTCGCCTCCCTGGCCCTGGCGGAAGAGGGCTGGCGGGTCCGCCAGGTGGTTGATCGTCAACCGACTGACAGCGCCACCAGCCTCAGCTATGGGGGCGTGGCCTGGTGGAGTGGACCTCCGGGTCCCCTCGGGGATTTGATGCGCCAGGCGCCGAGGCAGGGGCGGCGGTGGCAGCGGCGCCATGG
>JBJTBH010000171.1:0-13789 GCA_046091285.1 Cyanobacteriota bacterium
GCGGTCACGGGAAGGGCAGGAACCGGAACCACGGCTTCTGCCGCGGTGGGCTCGGGCGTCGGAGTTGAACGGGAGGCACCGCCACCGGAAGCACTGGATCGGGTTCGGGAACGGGGCTGGACCATGGCGAAGGGGGAGAGCGGCGGGGAGGGTGAAAGCGTTGCTGGATCGGTCCTCAACCATCCGGTGACCAGTGATCGATGATGCCTCCAATGGTCAGATCGGTGAACAGCTCGGCGTTTCCGGTGGCATAGCGGGCTGCGGAGCCACTGGCGGTGAACACCCAGTTGCCGGGAGAAGCGCCGACTGGGTCGCAGGCCACATTGAGCTTGCCTTTGGAGGTACGAAGCACGCGCAGGTTCTGGTGGGCAAAACCCGAGACCCGATTGGTGCAGACCAGCGATCCCATCACCTGCATGATTTCCATCAGCTGGCACCTCCGGGTGGCCGGGCGGGTGCGGAAGGCCTGCCGGCAGCCATCTCCTTGGCCGTTTCAGGATCCCAATGATCGATGATGCCCACGATCGTCAGATCACTGGGATACGACTTACTGCCTGCCGCCTCACGGGCAGCGGAGCTACCAACGCAGATCACCCAATCGCCAGGGGTGGCTCCAACAGGATCCACGGCAACCTTGGGTGTACTTCCATCAAGAACCACCTGCAGCTTCTTGTGCTGGAAATCAGCGATGCGGTTCGTGGAGACCAATGGCTTAAGAACCTTGCAGATCAACATGTCAGTGCCCCCCTCCGGTGTTGAAGGTGATGGAAGAACCAATGGTCTCGGCAGCGGTATGGCGATCGCGATCTCGGACCGTCAGCAAGGTATGCAGCAGTCCCTGGGCACAAAGATCGCTGTAACGCGTTTCGATCGCCGCGCGAACACGCCCGCAATGGACGATGGCTCGCTCACGAGCTCCCGGTACGGCACCGTGATAATCGAAACGCAACACCACAGGGATCGGCAGGCCGCGAGACACGTTCAAACCCTTGAAGATCTTGACGCCAACATCAAGATCGGGGGCGCCTTCCTCAACGGTGTCCATGTAAGCGAAGTAGGTGAGATTACGCAGATGAATCTCCTTGAAACCAATGCCGACGCCGATGAAGCGCTCCGCATGACCGAAATCGCTGTAGGCCCCACCGTGATAGTGGCGCACATAATCAATCTGAGAAATATTGTTCTCAATCAGTCGAGCCACAAGCCTGACCATTCCAGGATCAGCCGGTGAAGCGGCCGCCTCACGCACAAGATCGAAAAGATGCTCGCGGGCCTGCTCAGCATCGAGGCCGGTGGTGCGCTCGTAGACATCACGGGCATCAAGCCAGTGCTCCAGATCGGTGCTTCCATCCCTCCCAGGCACATGGACACGGATCGCATCGGTATCGGTGTCCATCCCGACCAGCAGGAGATCAACCGAAGCACCGCAACAGAAACTGTTCTCAACAGCCTGCTGAAAATCCTGGAGACGCTGCAGCCCCTGGGCGGCAGCGGCCTTGTCATCACTGCCGTGGGCAGCGCAGCCCTCGTGGCAGGGATCCTTGGAACTGAAGTGATAGACCACCACCTTCAGGTAGCGGGTATCGGCGTGGGAAGGATTAGGGAGACCTTCGCGGTAACGACGGTGCTCGGTCTTCACCCAGCGATCGACGGTGTTCTCAACATCGAACATCGCTCCGGCGTGGGAACGTCGACGCACCGAGCTGAACGGCAGGCGCAGAGCGTAGGCGATGGCGTGGGCCAGTCGACCATCGGCACAGGGGGTGACATCCAGCAGATGGAAGCCACAGTCCAGCAGAAAGGCATCGAAGGCTTCGGCATCGACGCTGCCGCTCTGGCCGGCCAGGGGATCGGCGTTGAAGAACCTGAGGCTGGTCTGCTCATAGGCCTCGAACGCGCACCACGCGAAGAGGGTGCGCATGTCGAGCTGGCTTGTCCAGGCGGTTTCAAGCACAGGCTCGGGCAGGGCATAACCGAGCTCGGCCTGGGCAAGACGTTGGGCCTGGGCCGGGAAATCACTCTCATGCTGGAGAGCGGACAGGCGCTTCAGAAACGGGACGATGCGATCAAAAGCGCCCAGACTCTGCTCTTCATAGGCCCGCAACGCTGCATTGGCGCCGGCATCGCTGAAGGGATGCAGACCCGGCTGAGGGCCGGAAACCGGGACAGAGAGGCGCTGGGCTGACGCGACGCCCCGCTGGGTGCGGACCGGTACCTCCGCCGTGGACGGGGTGGTGCTGGGCCTGCGGCTGCTGCGGACCGTGCGGGCGTTGCTACGAGCAGCCTGGGCGAGCTGGCGTTGACGCAACACCTTGCTCAGGCCTGAGACCGGATCAAGGGACTCCGGAGAGGATGTTGCGCCCGGCTCGGAGGTGGACGTCGCACCCCTGGCGGAAGGACGACGGCGGGGGGCCGTCGGCGCCAGGGGCCGTTCGGTGCTGGCGGGACGGCGGGGCATGGTTCAGACCTCAGCCGCGTGCGCCGCCGGACACCGTGATCAGGGAACCCTGATCGGTGCTGCCGCTGGAACCGGTGACCTTGCTGGAGGGAACGGGGACATCGTCGTTGCGCTTGCGTGGCGTGGAGGGCATGGCCGAGATCGGACCGACGCGGGTGGGGTTGCGACGACGGGCGGATCTGCCCTCAGTCCCGGTGACGCGGTCCCCACGGTCCCAGTCATCACCGGTGATGCGGTGACCTGAGCCCTCGCCGGTGACCCGGGAGACAGGATCAGCGTCTGCCTCTGCAGGGGAACCGATCGTGGCAGCCGTGGCGGCCGGACGGCGATCGAAGCGGAACTGTTCGGTGCCGGTGACCTTGTTGGAGGCCATGGCGAAGGGACCGGTGATCCGGCCACCGAATTCGTAGGTACTGCCGGTGACGGCACCGGACGTGGCGCGCTCGACCTGGGCAACCTGGGCCGGGGACTGGACGCTGAAGGCCTTCCAGGGAGCGGATTCCAGGAGCTGGGGATGATCAGCACCCTCAGCGGAAGAAGCACCGCAGACTTCCAGCTGCTGATCGGCGCCGACATACGGAGTGCCGGTGAGATCGGCGCAGGCACCACGCTCGGCACCGGTGAGGGGACCACCAAGGCCAGGCTGAATACCGCTCAGGCGGCTGTTACCACGCTGAGGGGTCCGTTGGCGGATGGCCTTCACCTGCCCGCTGCGGCAGAAATCTCCGGCCTGCTCAAGCCCGGCATAGGGAGTGCCGGTGACGACCTTGCAGGTTCCTGGCTCATCCCCGGTGACCTTTTCCGAGCGCCCCGTCCGGGTGCCGCTGACGATCAGGTTGCGGTTGGTGATGCTGAAACCGACCTTCGGGGCTTCCGCTTCCGGGCTGGCACCACAGAAGGTCTGGAACTGCTGGCTGCCGATGTCCTCGTCGCCGGTGACACGACGGCAGCTGCCGGGCTCATCGCCGGTGACCTTCTCGGAGCGGCCGACGTGGGTGCCGGTGATGCCGGTGCCGCGCAGGGTATTGAGCTGGGAAACCTTGGGGGCAGGCGTTCCTGGGATCGGAACCTCATTGCCGAGGTACTGATCGCCCGTGAGCTGCAGTCCGGAACCGGCCTCATCGCCGGTGACCTTGCTGGAACGCCCGACGATCACGCCGGAGACCGGACGGCCGCCGTGGGTCTGGCTATGACCGACCTTGCGCGGGGACGGAGTGACACCACCACAGAGCGAAGTGGCCTGGTTGGCGGAGATGTATTCCGTGCCGGTGACGACCTTGCAGGTGCCGGGCTCATCCCCGGTGACCTTTTCCGAGCGACCGACTTCATTGCCGGTGACACGGTTGCCATGGCTGGTGGCACTGACACGAACCTTCGGAGGCTGGGCGGGGGAAGGCTGCGCCTGGCAGAAGGTCTGGAACACCTCGGCTCCCAGATACTCCGTGCCGGTGATGGTGCGGCAGGTGGCCGCCTCGTTGCCGGTGGTCTTCACGGAACGGTTGGCCTGAGTTCCGGTGACGACCTGACCGCTGAGGGTTTCGCTGACGCCGACCTTGAGACTCGCCTGGGCAGCAGGGGCCTGGCGTGCCCACTGCCGATTGGGGCCACTGGGGCGGGTGCCCCCGGAGCGGGATGTACCGGCGGAGCCACTCTTGTTCTTCAGTTCCCGCAGCTTCTGCGCCAGCTCGCGGGTGCTGAGATCGGGATTGCCCTGACGCACCACAGCGGCGGTGCCTCGGTTGGTGCTGGTGCTGGCGGACTTGCCACGCTTGCTGAGCGCTTCACGCCGGGAGAGCACCAAGGCACGACTGGGGTTGTGCTGAGCCGCACGCTTGGGATTGGCGCTGCGGACTCCGGCCCGGTTCGAAGCCGCGGCCGACGGGACACTGAGGGAGAGGGTGGCCCGGCTCGTCGATGGCCTGGTTTCCGCGACGGACATTTCCTGGCACTTGCACTTGTGCTCATGGGCAGGAGCCGCGGCCGCAGCCCGCGAGCGTGCCTGCACCTCGTCGGTGCGGGTGCGGTCCTTGGTGTTGTCCGCCCGCTTTCCGCGCCTGCTGAGAGCTTCGCGGCGGGCAAGCACCAGATCGCGGCTGGGATTGGAAACAGGTTGCGCCGGCGATCGACGCGTCACAGGGATCGGGAGCTGCTGGGGAGCAGGACGCTCGACCGGGGCGGACGCGGCAGCGGCGGGAGCAGCCGGTGCCACGACCGTGCGCGTCGGGCGGGCATCCGTGGCCGTACGGGTGCGCTGTGGGGCGGAGGTGTAGCGCCCAGCGGCTTTCTTGCCGCCATTGGTGAGGGCCTTGCGGCGCTCCAGAGCTGCCTCACGACTGGAAGTGCTTGCCATCTCCGCCCGGATAAAAAGACTGCTGGAAAAAAGCAACCGAGGAAAGAGTCACACCACCTTCGCCGCTTGTAGCGACAGAGGAGACGTCAGACTCTTCCGCAGGGTCACGGAATGAGAGGGTGATGTTGATGAGTTTCAGAAAGGAATCCAGACTGAATCCCATCAACACCGATCATTGTTGCTGAAAAATCAGCGACCTTCGAAGACCACGAAGCAAGCGCCCTGGCTCTGGGTGTAGGCGTCGTAGCCCACCAGACGGACGTGGTGATCAGGGTAAGCGCGATGAGCTGCTTCGAGCTCACTGACGATCACGTTCAGATCCTTCTCGCCGAAGAAGGGAAGCTTCCAGTAGGACCAATAGGTGGCCATGGAGCGGCTGGGGTGGACGTGCTCGATGAGCGGGCTCCAACCCTGGGCGATGATGTAAGCGATCTGGTCGTAGATCTCGTCCTGGGTGAAGGGCGGCAGGAAGCCGAACGTCTCCAGGGTGGCGACTGTTTGGTAGTCACCCACGGTGCTCTTGAAGGGCATGGGGATCCTTGATGAAGGGATGGAATGAACCCGGAACCTTGAAGGGCTCGGGTTGTGTCGCGTTCAGACGGGCCACCGAATCGGGCCTGAGCATCGGCGGACATAAGGGCGGGAGAGAGGGCCGCAGCACCTCTCCACCACCAGGCAGCCGGGACGATCAGTTGACGTCGAGCTTGTCGACGGTGTCGAACTCGAACTTGATTTCCTTCCAGGTCTCGAGGGCGATCGCCAGCTCGGGGCTGTGCTTGGCAGCCTCCAGAAGGATGTCGCGACCTTCGCGCTCGATTTCACGACCAGCGTTGCGGGCCTTGACGCAGGCCTCAAGAGCCACACGGTTGGCAGCGGCACCAGCAGCGGAACCCCAGGGGTGACCGTGGGTACCACCACCGAACTGGAGCACCGAGTCGTCGCCGAAAATGCTGACGAGGGCGGGCATGTGCCACACGTGGATACCGCCGGAGGCAACGGCGAAGACGCCACCGAGGGAACCCCAGTCCTGATCGAAGAAGTTGCCGCGGCTGCGATCTTCGGGAACGAAGGATTCACGCAGCTGGTCGATATCGCCGAGGGTGGACTGACGATCACCTTCGAGCTTGCCGACCACGGTGCCGGTGTGCAGCTGGTCACCACCGGAGAGACGCAGGCACTTGGCGAGCACCCGGAAGTGAATGCCGTGCTTGGGATGGCGGTCGATCACCGCGTGCATGGCGCGGTGAATGTGCAGCAGGATCCCGTTCTTGCGGCACCACTTGGCAAGACCGGTGTTGGCCGTGAAGCCACCAGTGATGTAGTCGTGCATGATGATGGGCTGGCCCAGTTCCTTGGCGAACTCGGCGCGCTCATACATCTCCTCAGGAGTTGCGGCGGTGCAGTTGAGGTAGTGCCCCTTCTTCTCGCCGGTTTCCTGTTCGGACAGCTTGACAGCTTCGGCAACGAACTCGAAACGGTTCTGCCAGCGCTGGAACGGCTGGGAGTTGATGTTTTCGTCGTCCTTGGTGAAGTCGAGACCACCGCGGAGGCACTCATACACCACACGGCCGTAGTTCGTGCCGCTGAGGCCGAGCTTCGGCTTGATGGTGCAACCGAGCAGAGGACGGCCGTACTTGTTCATCCGGTCGCGCTCGACCTGGATGCCGTTCGGCGGACCCATGCAGGTCTTGATGAACGCCAGCGGGAAGCGGATGTCCTCGAGGCGGAGGTGACGCAGGGCCTTGAAGCCGAAGACGTTACCGACCAGGGAGGTCAGGACGTTGGTGATCGAACCTTCCTCGAACAGGTCGAGGGGATAGGCGATGAAGGCATAGAAGGATTCCTTGTCGCCAGGAACGTCTTCGATGCGGTAGCAGCGGCCCTTGTAGAAGTCGAGGTCGGTGAGGAGCTCGGACCACACGGTGGACCAGGTGCCGGTGGAGGATTCAGCAGCCACAGCAGCGGCAACTTCCTCGCGGGGAACGCCTTCCTGGCCGGTGCACTTGAAGCAGGCCAGCAGGTCGGAATCGAGGGGGACGTAATCAGGAGTCCAATACGTGTCGCGGTACTCCTTGACCCCTGCGTCGTACTTCTTGCTCATGGAAACTCTCGGTGGAGGTCGGTGGGGGAATGGATCGTTAGCGCGTCAGGCGCCGGACGACTCAGTCCTTGGAACCGACGAAGCCGGCGGTGCCATTCAGAGCGGGCTCCACTTCACGGTGGGGGCGGGCAATGATGTGGGCAGCCACGAGGCCGTCACCCACGCGCTCACAGGCATCAGCACCGGCACGAACGGCGGCGTTGACGGCACCGGTTTCGCCGCGCACCAGCACGGTCACATAACCGCCACCAACGAACTCACGACCGATCAGGCGCACTTCGGCGGCCTTGGTCATGGCGTCTGCAGCTTCGATGGCCGGGACCAGGCCCCGGGTCTCGATCATGCCGAGGGCGATACCCGTGTTTTCGTTTGCCATTGCCTTCTCCTGGAGGAGGGGGTGGAATGTTCGCCTGCAACCATGGTCGGAGGGCCTTCCTCCCGTCAAGCACCTGGCCGCCGCCGGGCCATCACCGTTCCAGCCGGGAAAGATAAGCCGCACTGATCATTGCGAAACAAATCGTTGACGGAAATTGATCGCCGTCGCCACCAGGCACCGAAGTCCTGTGTCGAAACGAACAGATCGGCCCCGCGAAAGCCCCCGAAGCCATGGCGGCCCTCCACGTCCTTCGGGGATCGGCGCCGGGAGCACCCCCGGACGCCCCAGGGCCCTGCGCTGGCCGGAAGGCAGCACACCACAGGTGCCCACTGCAATCCGGACCCCATGCATGGCCCCGTGACAACGCTGCACCCAGGCGCACCAGACAACCGGCGTCAGATCAGGGACGGGTGATTCGACTACCACATCGAGGACAGATCACGGCAGGAACACCCACCGGATACCGCCACCAGTTCATCAACCGGCAGCCCCTGGGCGTGGGCGCAGCAGGAGCCTTCCGGAGGGAGATCAGCTCGGATCCACGCTCCAGATCGGAACCAGGCCACCGGTCTGTTTCAGCGAAAGCGCTGCCGCAGCACCGGTGCTGCGTCACGCCTCAGACCAGCGGAGATGGAGATGGGCTACGGGCAGACCCTGCCACCTGCCAACCCTGCCACCTTCCAGCCCAGACCCGTGCCCGGGCCTTCAGAGCCGGCAGCGACAGAGAAGAAGCGACAGGAGGCTCAGGGCCCCTGCCGCCCCCGGGCGGGCGCGTCACACAGTGGGAGACGGCGATTCAGAGGGGCTCGGCTTCCGAGACGAAGGCCACACCGCCGTAATAACTCAGCAGCGGACGGAGCTCGACACCGATCCGCTCCAGCACCTCAGCCTCACAGAACACGATCACATGGGCATTGGCCCCGAAGCCGCTGAATTCCATCGATTCCGACACCATCTCGCCGTGGGGTCCACGACCGGTCACATGCCGCATCACCGAATATCCCGGCGCGCCGGCGCGATCGATCACCTCACAGACCTTGCTGAGCTCCCGCTCATTCATGACCAGATCAAGGCGTTTCATGGCAGATCAGGCAGCAGGAACGGCCGGGATCCATTTCTGGATCAGGGCCATGTAAACAGGGATACCAATAATGATGTTGAAAGGGAAGGTGACCCCGAGAGACGTTGAGATGTAAAGGCTCGGGTTGGCCTGAGGCACGGTCATGCGCATGGCGGCCGGCACGGCGATGTACGAGGCGCTGGCGCAGAGAACCATGAACAGCAGGGCATTGCCCTGGGAGAGGCCGAGGACCATCGACAGGACCAGACCGACCGCCGCATGGACGAGGGGGGCGAGCACGGCGAAGCCGATCAGGAAGGGGCCGGCCCGACGCAGGTCATTGAGGCGCTGGGCAGCGACGATGCCCATGTCCAGCAGAAAGAAGCTGAGGGCGCCGTAGAAGAGCTTGCTGGTGAAGGGCTCCATCTTCTCGACGCCTGCCGGGCTGAAGGTGGCGACGAGGAAACCGATCACGAGACTGCCGATCAACAGAAAGACGGAACTGTTGAGGAAGGCCTCATGCAGCACCGCCCCCCAGCGCATCCCACGCTGATCATCCGGTTGCGCCGGCGCCGCCAGTTTCACCAGCAGCAGCCCGATGATGATCGCCGGTGATTCCATCAACGCCAGTGCGGCCACCATGAAGCCATCCGAGGGCAGCTTCAGGACACCGAGGTAGCTCTGGGCGGTGATGAAGGTCACAGCACTGATCGAGCCGTAGGCGGCCGCCACCGCAGCGGCGTTGAAGAAATCGAGCCTGAGGCGCAGCAGCAGAAAAGAACTGATCGGTACGAGCAGCGACATCAGGATCGCGGCGCCGATCGTCAGCAGCACCGGAGCCCCGAGCTCACTGTGGGCCAGCTCAAGGCCACCCTTGAAGCCGATGGCCAGCAGGAGGTAGAGGGAGAAGAGCTTGGGAAGCGGCGAGGGGATCTCCAGATCGGAGCCCACCAGCACCGCCAGGACCCCTAGAAAGAAGAACAGAACCGGCGGTGAAAGCAGGTTCTGCAGAACCAGGCTGGCTTGCATGGCCCGGCAGGTCGAAGGTGGGCGGAGCTTAGATGGCCCCATCCGCAGGGCCCTGGCCACGTCGTACAAACCAAGGTGATCCGACGCTGCCGAGCCGCTGTGACTGGGATCTCGAGCAGGATGGTGTCATCGGGCACCGGCTCCGGTGCGCAGATGCCTACAGAAGGACCCAGGATCGAGGAAGCTTCGTAGCGTCATCGGGAAGCAGGAACCCCCGGCTTTGCCAGGGGTGGAATGTTCAACCCGTCCTGCCTCACCCCATCGGGGTCACCCCCCTCAACGTTCCCAAGCGAGGTTCCGCCAGCCGCCCGAATGGGCGTCACTCTCTGAATCACGGCTTCCTGATCCGGGCTTTCTGATCCTTGTCCAGCCATCCCAGCTGGTGCCCGAGCCATTGCCGCTGATGCCCCAGCCATTGCAGCTGGTGCCAGGCGCCGATGATCACGGCTCCTGATCAGCAACAATGGCGCCTGCTGATCAGAGATCCGTGGCCGCAGCGATTCTCGTCATTGCCAGCGGTAATCCAGCCAAGGTGGCGGAGATCTGCACCATGCTCGCGGATGTCGGCCTTGAGGTGCACCGTCAGCCGGGCGATCTGGAGATCGAGGAAACCGGGCGCACCTATCTGGAGAACGCCCGCCTCAAGGCCGCCACCGTGGCGCAGCTCACCGGTCAGTGGGCCCTCGGCGATGATTCCGGGCTTGAGGTTGATGCCCTTGGCGGGCAACCTGGCCTCTACTCGGCCCGCTACGCCGCCAGCGACCCGGAGCGGATCGCCCGGTTGCTGCGCGAACTCGGCCCGACGCCCTACCGCTCCGCCAGCTTCAACAGCGCCATGGCCCTGGCCGATCCGAACGGCGTGATCCGGGCGGAATCCCAGGGCATCTGCCGCGGCGAAATCTTGCTGCAACCGGCCGGCAATGGCAGCGGCTACGACCCGATCTTCTGGGTGCGCGAAGCTGGAGACAGCTATGCCCGTCTCACCGCCCACCAACGCCTGAAACTCGGCAGCCGCGGCAAGGCCGCCCGGGCGATGGCGCCCCAGCTGCGGGCTGTGCTCGGGATCGATTGATCAAGGCACCAAGACCATCTGGCCATCGGCCACCAGGCGTTGAAAGTGATCACTGACCTGCCTGGCCCGCCAGGGCTGCCGGACCAACCAACCAGCCTCATAGTTGTGCCGTTGAGCAGTTTCACTGAAATTGGCACTGGTGACCAGAGCGCAGGCCGCGTCGGTCTCGGCGTCAGCAACAACGACCTTGGCATGTTGATAACAGCGTTCTGCTGAACCGCTGACAATTCTCCGGTCGACATAAATCAGGGGCTTGGTGGTCCATGGCCATACCTCTCTCTCAAACCAGTTGCGGATCGAGAGCAATGGATCTGCCCCCAGTTGATCAGCAATCTGAATGGGGTGAAAGAAGAGTTCAACTCGTTGCAGCCGCCCATGCTCCAGGCGGTTTGCGAGGTCTTGCATCAGATCCCTGTAACCTGGGGACAGTCCAATGTTGTAAGTCGCGATCAGAAGGCTCGTGGCGGCCTGATGAATCAGTTGATCCACGGTGGCGTAGGTGTCAGCGGTTCTGGAATGCAAGGGTTCCGGTCCTGACCACACGAAGCTCCAGGCATCGCGTTCCTGCTGCAACAGCTCTTGCTGCTGGGCCAGCTTCTCCAGCACCAGGGCCATCAGCCTGGGTTGGGCACCTTCCCGCACCAGCTGAACCAGAAGCGGTTCGAGCTGGCCGCGTCCCTCGGCGCCCATGCTGGCCAGCACGCCCTGCCAGCTGGTGGGCACATAGCTGAGCTGCCGGAGGGCTGCCGCGACCGACCGCAAGGTATGGGCCGGTAACGTCAGATTCATCCGAACGCCTCGGGGTTGATGAAGCTCCAGAAGCTGGGATCGTCTGTGTCGTCGTGCACTGCCACCGTGCGGCTCACCAGGGCGCGATCGAGGAACTCGTTGCGCTGCTCACAGGAGGTTTCGGCGATCAGCTCACAGCCGTGGCAGGCGGCGCCATGGGTGGGGCGGATGTCGAAAGGGTGGTTGGGGTCGTGCTCGGAGCAGAAGGGATCGTTGCTGCAGAGCTGGGCCCGCTCGAATGCCTTTTCCAGATACGTCACGATGCGCCGGCCCGCATCCACAAGCCCGCCCAGGGTTCCTTCTGAGCCGGAGGTGCTGGTGAGCAGCAGGATGCCGTAGCCGATGTCGCGGTTGGCGTAGATCCGTTCGCGAATCGAGCTGGCGCCATAGCCGCACTCCAGTGCCATCTCGGTGATCAGTAGGTGGCTGAGGCTGTGCAACAGGATGTAAGGCGCCCCGGGAAAGGGGAACTGCTCATCGTCGAGACCGCGCGATTGGAGCCAGTCGTTCTCGAAGGCCCTGGTGAACTGGGTCACCCGATCTTTCACCGCTGGGCTGGCTCCCCACTCCGCCATGGTGGCCGGTTCGAACTCAATGAAGATCCCCTCGCCACTGTTCTCGGCTGCTGGCATCCAGCTGAGGTCGTTGGCGAGTTGGGCCCGGCGGTTGGTTTTGGTGATGTCGATCGGCAGGCCGCCCAGGCTGCTGGTGCGGGCCGTGAAGCGCGTGAAGCCCACCAGAGCCTGCACTTCACGCAGGCGTTTCACCAGCAGTATCCGGCGGATGGCCTTGGCAAACCAGGCCGGAGCACCGGGGGGATCCCAGATCACCGCCTCGAAGGGGCTGTCATCCGCAGAGCTGGTGACACCATCCATCGGGCCGATCAGCAGCCGCAGTTCTTCGTCCTTGGGCTGGGGCACCTCGGCGGAGCCGCCGCCGCGCTGGGCCTCGATCGCCTGCCACAGCGCTGCAGGCTCCACCCCAGCGAAGGCGCTTTTGAGGCGGGGGTTGAACTTCAGCGCAGCCGCGATGTCGGCCTCGGCCTCGATGCCCTCCAGCTCATCCTTGAGTTCAGTGACGCGCCGGGCCAGGCCGCCAGCCTCCTGCGGCAGAGAGATCACGGAAATGGTCTCGCTGAAGTAGGCGTTGGTGGCCGAGCGCACCAGCAGGCGGTTGAGCGTGGGCTCGCCGTCGGTTCTGCACTTCTCGCTGTCGTAGCTGTAGCGCCCGAGCCAGGGGGTGCGGCCCGGGCATTCGCCGAGGGCCTTGGTTCCCTGAATCAGGGCATCGGCGAGCTTGCGCGTCTTGCCGGATTCGGCCTGCACGTAGATCTGGGTGAAGTCGTTGCCGGTACCGGCCTCCAGCAGGTAGAGCCTCTCGCTGTTCTTGCAGTTGAACTGCTCAAAGCAGAAATCCCGCCAGCGAATATCGCTGAGGTGGCCGTGGGGGCAGGCCATCACGAAGCGCACCGGCACCAGCCGGTGCTCGCCGTCTTCGTCCTTGTAGACCTTCCAGTCCTTGATGCAGCTGTCGTTGAAGTGCACCAGCAAGCGGGCCCGGCAGTTGATCCCGAAGGCCACCCGATCGGGGATCTTCTTCTGCACCAGCGACCACTCGGGGAAGCGCAATGCCTTGATCGAGCCGCTGAGCTTGCGCACCGCATCCACCTCCTTGGGCGGGGTGCGCAGCACCACCCGGGCTGCGCCGGTGGCCTGGCGCACCAGCTTCTCCAGCCGGGGCTCGTGCACCGGATCACAGCCTCTGTTGTTCCAGAAGTCGAGCCCGCCGATCAGCACCGCGTAGTCGGGCAGATCCACCATGGCGCCAGGGCCATAGAGCTGGAGCACCTGGCTCTGGCGGGCTTTGCCGAGGGCGGGCGGTGGCGGTTTGCGGCGGCTGGCGGGGGACATGTCGGATCGGATCTGGGGGTCAGTCGTCGGCGGTGATCTCTTCCCGGAAGTTCACCAGGCGAATCGGGGCGGCGGGTTCCACATCACGCAGGCTCCTGTTGGTGGCGACCTGCCGGTAACCCTCACGCGCGTAGAGCTGATCGGTATCGAGCGGGGTGTGCAGCAGGCCGGCCCCCGCGCCCTTGTCCTCAAACGTCCAGTACTGGAGCTTCTGTTCGCTCTGCTGGGTGAGCTTCCACCAGGCCTCCAGTAGATCAATCACGCGCTCACGCACCTCGGTGGGCAGCATCTGGCCATGGCCGTCATCGGCGGCACCGGTGGTGATGCAGCGGTTCTGCAGGGCATCGGCGATCTCCTCTTTGATCCGCTGCAGGGCATCGGCGGCCAGGGCGCCCTTGGGCGGCGAGAGCTGGGGATCGCTGTGACGGGCCTTCGCCACCACCACACCGGGCAAGCCGCGATCGATGGCGCGGCTGGCGAAGGGCGTGCAGCTGGTGGCCTCCACGTGGCGGGAGACGGTCTGGTGCCAGGAGGGGACCAGCTCAAAGTGCGAGCGATCCCGCGGCCTGTTGGGGTTGAGCAGCACAAGCACCAGCCCTGGCTTGTTCTCCTCGGGCTTGTCGCTGAGCTGGCGGCCCACGCGG
>JBJTBH010000172.1:0-26532 GCA_046091285.1 Cyanobacteriota bacterium
GCGCCGTAGAGCCGCTGGAACTCAGGCAGGGAGAGGCCTTTCTGGAACTGGATCGCACTGCGGGCCATGTCCGTACTGGTAGCTATGTACCACTCTAAGGCCCCAGGGCGGCCACCGCGGAGTGAGCTGGGTAATCAAGACCGGGGATGCGCAGATCAACCAAAGCCACAGGGAGAACTCCAGCGTCGCAGGGATCAGCGTCTGATCCGTACGATCCTTCGCTCCCCCCCCCGATCAGCGTTCAACGAGTCGTGATTCACCGGGCAGGGGTCGCCGATTGTTCTCCGTTCGACGACCCATCTCTGAGATCCAACAGCTTTGAGGCCATCCATGGTCTGGATTCACCTGCCAGACCATCGGCCACCCGATCAGAAACGCAATGAGCCGTTTCCGGAGGGGAATCGTCAGGCAATCTCAGCGAAACTGGAGCGGAAGGCCTCCAGGGTGGCCTCGATGTCGGCGTCACTGTGGGCCAGGGAGGTGAAACCGGCCTCAAAGGCGCTCGGGGCCAGATAGACGCCGCGCGCAAGCATGGCGCGATGCAATTTTCCGAACCGTGCCGTATCGGCAGCCCGTGCTTCTTCGAAGTTCCGCACCGGACCTTCGCAGAGGAAGAAACCGAACATGGCACTGATGGAACCACCGGTGATCGGCAGACCGACATGGCGAGCCGCTTCCTGGATGCCATCACTGAGGCGCCTGGTGATCTTCTCCAGGCGTTCATAGGTGCCGGGCTGACTGAGAAGATCCAAGGTCTTGATGCCGGCGGTCATCGCCAGCGGGTTACCACTCAGGGTTCCAGCCTGATACATCGGGCCGGCGGGAGCCACCATGGCCATCACATCGGCGCGACCGCCATAGGCACCCACCGGCAGACCACCGCCGATCACCTTGCCCATCGTGGTCAGATCAGGGGTGATGCCGAAGCGGGCCTGGGCACCTCCATAACTGATGCGGAACCCCGTCATCACCTCATCGAACACCAGCAGGGCATCGTTGTCCTTGGTGATCTCACGAATACCTTCCAGGAAACCCGGCTCCGGAGTGATGAACCCGGCATTGCCGACCACAGGTTCGAGGATCACACCGGCGATTTCACCGGGGTTCTCGGCGAAGAGCTTCTTGACCGCCTCCAGATCGTTGTAGGGAGCCGTGAGGGTGCTGGCGGCCGTGGTGCGCGGCACACCGGGGGAATCGGGCAGACCGAGGGTCGCCACACCGGACCCGGCCTTGACCAGGAACATATCGGCGTGGCCGTGATAACAGCCTTCGAATTTGATGATCTTCTCGCGACCGGTGAAGGCACGCATCAGGCGCAGCACCGACATGCAGGCCTCGGTACCACTGTTCACAAAGCGCACCATCTCAACGGATGGAACCGCGGCGATCACCCGCTCCGCCAGTTGATTCTCCAGTTCGCAGGGCGCCCCGAAACTGGTGCCCTTCTCCAGGGCGTCATGGAGGGCACCGATGACCTCGGGGTGGGCATGGCCGCAGATCGCCGGACCCCAGCTTCCGATGTAATCGATGTAGCGGTTGCCATCGACATCCCAGGCATAAGCGCCCTTGACCCGGTCAAAGACGATCGGCTGCCCGCCCACCGAACGGAAGGCCCGCACCGGAGAACTGACGCCGCCGGGCATCAGATTCTGGGCGGCACTGAAAAGTTCCTGAGAACGAGTTGTGTTCAGGGCAGGAGCCGAAACAGGGGCCGAAGACAAGGCGTGATCCGCAGACGGTGGGGAGGGCGATGGCCGCCGTGGGGCGAACAAGCCCCCGTCCATCCTGACCCAGGACAGGCAGAAATGACAGCCATCACCGCCCCAGTTTGGAATCCGGCGGCCAATCTCCGCGAGCAGGCCCCGTGACAGGAGGGCCTTTCTCGGTCATCCTGGCGGGACCGGAGCCGAAATCACCACCTTGAACTGGGGCGCCATCCGCCGTGCGCTGCTGCGCCATCTGCCAGCCCGGGCCGTGGTCGCCGCCCGTCAGGAGCTGCTCAGCTACGACTGCGACGGCCTCACCCTGCACCGGCATCAGCCCCCGCTGGTGGTGCTTCCGGAAACCACCGAACAGGTGGCCGCGATTCTGCGTCTCTGCCATCGCGACGGCATTCCCTTCGTCCCCCGCGGCAGCGGCACCGGACTCTCCGGCGGTGCCGTGGTCGAAGACGAGGCGCTGGTGATCGCCACCAGCCGGATGCGTTCAATCCTCTCGGTGGATCTTGCCAACCGTCAGATCACGGTGCAACCGGGGGTGATCAACAACTGGGTCACCCAGGCCGTCGCCGGTGACGGTTTCTATTACGCCCCGGACCCTTCCAGCCAGGTGGCCTGCAGCATCGGCGGCAACGTCGCTGAAAATTCCGGCGGTGTGCACTGCCTCAAATACGGTGTCACCAGCAACCACGTTCTCGGCCTTGAGGTGGTGCTGCCGGACGGCACGATCACCCATCTCGGCGGTGAGGGGCCGGAACGTCCCGAACTGGACCTGCGTGGGGTCTTCATCGGCAGCGAAGGAACCCTCGGCATCACCACCGCGATCACCCTCAGATTGCTGCGAGCCCCTGAAAGTGTCGCGGTGCTGCTGGCGGATTTCGACAGCATGGAAGCGGCCGGTGACGCCGTGCAACGGGTGACGGCAGCGGGCGTGCTGCCGGCCGGCATGGAAATGATGGATCGGCTGACCATCGCCGCCGTCAATGATGACGATCGACTTGAGAACTATCCGGCCGATGCGGCGGCGGTGCTGCTGATTGAACTGGACGGCCAGATCCAGGAGGTGGAAGCCGCCGTGGAGCTGACCACGACCCTCTGTCGCCAGGCCGGGGCCCGCAGCATCCGTCAGGCCTGGGACAGCGCCGAACGGGCCCTGCTCTGGAAAGGACGCAAAAATGCCATCTCCGCCCTCGGGCGGCGCTCCAGCAGTTATTACCTTCAGGATGGGGTTGTGCCCCGGGGCGCCCTGCCCTCAGTGCTGCGGGCCATCGAAGGCCTGAGCCAGAAGCATGGACTGCCAGTGGCCAACGTGTTCCATGCCGGTGACGGCAATCTTCACCCGCTCATCCTTTACGACGCCCGCGACACAGACGCCTGCACGCGGGTGCAGGAGCTGGGGGCCGAGATCCTCAGGCTCTGCCTGGAGGCCGGCGGAAGCATCAGCGGGGAGCACGGCATCGGCAGCGACAAGCGTTGCTATCTCGAATGGATGTTCAGCAAGGACGACCGGGAGACGATGCAGCTGGTGCGCCTGGCCCTGGACCCCAAGGGACTCGCCAATCCCGGCAAGATCTTCCCCAGCCCGAGGGGATGCGCCGAATCCTCCCGCACGGTCCGGGTGCTGAAAGCGGAGGGAATTCCCCTGCCGAAGACCCTGGAGGTGTTCTGAGAGCCGTCGCCGGCGGTTCGATCGGATGCCAGTGCAGAGCGGTGCTCCGATCGCCAGGCCGGCTGGCGGCCACGGTCCAGGGCTTCAAGCGGCTGCTCGCCACCGGGTGATCCGCCTCCGGGCCATCGCAGGGGTCGAGCCGACCGAACGGACTCAGTACCGGAAGCCCTCCTCCCCCTCTCCACCGTCACCATCCTCATCAACTTCAGAGGGCCAGGCCAGCTGAACCACCACCGGGGCGTGGTCGCTGGGCTGGGGATTCCCGCGCAGGGTGCGATGAATGCCGCAACCGATGGCGCAGTCCACCAGCTCCGGCGACAGGTAGATGTGATCGATGCGCCAACCGCGATCCAGATCCCAGGCACCGGTGCGGTAGTCCCACCAGCTCCAGTGGCCCGCCTCGCCCTCGAACATGCGGAAGGCATCAATCAGGCGATCGCCGAGCACCGCTTGAAGCGCCTGCCGCTCCGCAGCGCTGGCCATGATGCCGCCCGTGAGGCGATCGGGATCATGCAGATCGCGTGCTTCGGGACCGATGTTGAAATCCCCGACCATGCAGAGCGGATCCCCCTGCTGCTCCTGCACGGCGAGATAGCGCTGCAGACAGGCCAGCCAACGCAGTTTGTAGGTGTATTTGTCTGATTTCAACGACGAACCATTCGGGACATAAAGGTTGAGAACCCTGACACCATCGATCAGGGCGCTGATCACCCGCTTCTGCTCCTGAAGCTCCATGGCGTCGGCATCATCAGGCAACAGCGCACTGAAACCGGTACAGACCTGTTCAATCGGCCGGCGGCTCAGAATCGCCACGCCGTTGTAGGCCTTCTGACCACTGATGGCGAGCTCGTAGCCGAGGGCCTCAAGCGGCTCCCTGGGGAAAAGCTCATCGCTGACCTTGGTTTCCTGGAGGCACACCACATCGGGGTGTTCCTCCTGCAACCAGATGAGCAGCTGCTCCAGGCGCATGCGGATCGAATTGACATTCCAGGTGGCAATGCGCATCGCGATCGGGAACAGACGGCGGAAGCTGACAGCGGAGCCCTGACAAGCCCCGTACCATTGACCCACGTTGACCACCCTGTCCATGCGTCGCCCATCGCAACTGACAGCCCTGGCCCTGCTCGTTGGATCACCCCTGATCAGCATCCTCAGCGGCTCGGCGATCACCCCGGTCCGGGCTGACTACGCCTACGGCTACTCCAAGGTCGAGCAGCAGTTCATCGACCAGGGTGGCGGCGGCAAAGGCACCGGCAAGGGTGATTCGATCCTCGATTCCACCAACCCGATCGATCTGATGAACAAGCTGCGTCGTGGCGCGGCGATGGAGGAGGCCACCCCTCCCAAGGATTCGATCGATGCGGCACTCAGGGAGCTGGAACAGCTGACGAAACCCCAGACCGCCACGACCGCCGGTGTGACCGGAACTCAGACCACCCCGGACGGCTCTAGGGCGGTGTCCCCCCATCTCGCGCCGGCGCTGAAACCCTGACGGGCGGACGGCCCTCAGCCACCGGCGCTGCCGATCGATGAACGGTCTGATCAGAACGCCTCAGGGAGCTCAGTCCCCAGGCGGCTGCCACCCGATCGAGCGTGCGCTCTGAGCCGTTCCCGGCCTTGGCACGGGCCTGCTGCAGCAGCTCCTGGGCTTCACGGGTCCGGCCACGATCCTGCTGAATCAAGGCCAGGGCCAGCAGAGGCCTGGGATCACGCGGGAAGTCAGCGGCCAGGCCGGCACCGGTGGCCTCAGCCTGAGCTGTCTGACCGAGCTGTCGTTCCAGATCGATCAACAACAGCCCGACCGACAGCGCCTGGGGCAGAACCTGCGGCTTGGTCTGCCTGCTGTAGATGGCTCTCAGGACCTGAACGGCTTCCGCCCCCCGACCCGCCTCCAGCTGAAGACGGGTGACCAGCTGCAACGCCTCGATCTGATCGGGCAGCACATTGAGGACCTGACGCACCTCGCGTTCGGCCCCGGCGCGGTCGCCAAGGTCATGGCGCAGTTCGGCCAGCAGCAACCTCAGGCGCCAGCGATCAGGTTGTTGGTCGGCCATCTGCTCCAGCAGACGGCTGGCCTGCTCGCGGCGATTCAGACCGACGAGCAGCTGCAGCAACCGTTGTTTCTCGCGCTCATCCGCCTGGCCGAGGTCAAGGCGCTGCTGCAGGGTCGCCGCCTGCCGCTCCAGCGCCAGCCGCGATTGCTGAGCCGCGGAGGGGGCACCCATCTGGCGCCCGATCCACCAACCACCGGCCAGACTGACCAGCACCAGGCCGACCATCGAGGCACCGACCAGACGCCTGCGGTCCGACCCTTGGGGCAGGCCAGGGATTGGTCGTGCGGACATGGCAGCCGAATCCGGATCAGACACCAGTCTGGCTGGTGCGGGCTGGCTACATTGGCCCTCGGGCCAACGGTTGCCCTGATTCCCAATGCGTCACCATCCCATTTCCCCGGTCACCGAGCCGCTCCAGTACCGGGCCATCGGAGTGGTGCGCGGTCACTACCGACCGAGTGATCCCGACCAGCTCACCCGCGGGACGATCGTCTGTGACGACGGTTCAGAGGTGGAAGCCGTGGTGCTCGGCCGATTGCTGACCATGCTGCGCCGCCATGTGGACCTCGGGCAGCCCCCCCTCTGGGTGGTCTATCCGCGCTACCGCAATGACACCGTGCTGCATCTGCAGATGGTGGGACTCTGGGAGCCCAGCACCCTCTCGACCCGGCAGGCGGAGGCGTACGACGACAACGACGCGCCCCCTCCCGATGCCCTGCCGGAAGGGGATAACTACTTCTCGATCCGTGGTGATCTGATCTTCACCCGACCGGACCAGGGAGAACTGGCCGTGAAGATCCGACCGCTCGCGAAGGCCGATGGCAGCCGCGCCCTGCCGTTCAAACTGCAGCTGAAAGGGGAGGTGCCGGTGGAGGCCCTGCGGCATTTCGTTGCCCTCGACGTCCATCGCGTCGGCCAGGAGCTCCATCTCGACCGCTGCGAGGTGATCGCCCCGCTCAATCAACGGGGCAGCCGTGGTGGCAAAAACAGCCGCGGCGACCGCAGTCGCGGGAGCGGACGCCGACCACGGGCCCAGCAGGAAGGTTCCGGCGCTCCGTCCGCAGCGACGGAAGCGACGGCATCCCCGGGCCGCGCCAGCGCCCTGCGTCGTCCGGCACGCTGACCATGCCCGAACCCGGTCGTAGCGGTGCCGCCGTCGCCGTTGTCACCCTGCTGGCCGTGGCCGGTCCGCCCCTGGGACTCTCGGCGGCCTGGATCACCGTCGGTGTGATCACAGCCCTCGTGGCCATCAGTGTCGACGCGGCCGCCTACGCCGGCATGGGGGGACACATCCTGGCGGAAACCCTGCCTGGAGGCCTCTCCCGCCTGCGCCGGATCGCCATCCATGAAGCGGGTCATGGGCTGATGGCCGACGCGGAGGAACTGCCGATGGGGGAGGTGCTGGTGGGCAGCCTGGCCTGCCTGCGGGCGGGGCGCCGCAGTCTTGGCAGCACCGCCCTGGAACCGCCGGCGCAGGCCAGGCTCTCGGCGCCCGACCTGCGGCGCTGGAGCCGTGTCCTGCAGGCCGGCATGGTCGCCGAGGAACTGATCTATGGCGAGTCCCGAGGGGGCGCCGATGATCGAGCCCTCCTTGGCCGTCTCTGGGGACTCTCGGGCTACGACGTGGAGACGGCCCAGCGGGAACAGCGCCGGGCTCGGCGGGAGGTGCTGCAGCAGCTCAGAGATCAGCGCAGCCTGCTCGAAGAACGGGCCGATCGCCTGCTGGAGAGCGCCCCTCGACTCGGGCGGCGTCCGGCATGAGCCCCCCATCAGCCACCAGCGACCAGACCCTCTGGATTGATTGTCCGACCGGTCTGGCGGGCAACATGCTCCTGGCGGCCCTGCTCGATCTTGGTGTGGATCCCGCCGTGATCGAAGCCCCCCTGGCGCAGCTCGGGCTTGCCGGGTCCTATCGGCTGGTGTGCGAGGAGCGACGCAGCGGCGGGCTCCGGGGGCGACATCTGGTGGTGGAGCTGCTGGACAAGGAGCCGAGCCATCGCCACTGGGGCGATCTGCGGCGACAGCTTCACGACAGTGCGCTTGAACCGGAACTCAGGGAGCGGGTTCTCGAAGTCTTCGGCCTGCTGGCCGACGTGGAGGGAGCCGTCCATGGACACAGCCCGGACCAGGTGCATTTCCATGAGGTGGGCGCGATGGATGCCCTGGTGGATGTGGTCGGAGTCTGCGCCGGCCTGCAGGCCCTGAAACCGCGCCGGATTGTCTGCGGCGTACCACCAGCGGGCAGCGGGCAGGTGACCACCGCCCACGGCCTGCTGCCGGTCCCGGTCCCGGCGGTGCTGGAGCTTGCACGTCGCCGGTCCATCCCGCTCGGGACAGGCGCCGGATTCCCCCCGGGCGAACTCACCACCCCCACGGGCCTGGTGCTGATGGCCTGCTGGGCCGATGCCTTTGGTCCCTCTCCGACGCTTCTCCCGCAAGCTGTGGGAGTCGGTCTGGGCAGCCGAACGCTCGATCGCCCCAACCTGCTGCGGATGGTGCTGGGCTCATCCCTGGACCCGGACCCCGACGCCAGGAATCCCTGGATCACCCAGGAGAAGGACTCAGACCAGGCCCGGGAGGAGACCGTGGTGCTGCAACAGGCCCAGATCGACGATGCCAGCGCCGAGGACCTGGCCTTCCTCTGCGAGGCCCTGCGCGAGGCCGGAGCTCTGGATGTCTTCAGCCAGAGCGTGCAGATGAAGAAAGGACGTCCTGGAACTCTGATCACAGCGCTCGTGCGACCGGAACAACAGCAGCGACTGCGCCAGGTGTGGTGGCGCCACAGCACCACCCTCGGCCTGCGGGAACAACCGCAGCAACGCTGGGAACTTCCTCGTGAACAGGCACCGCTGAACACCCCGCTTGGAACGGTGCGCCTGAAATGGGCCGGCAAGGAGACCGGACGACCACCGAAACCGGAATTCGAGGATCTGGCGTTGCTGGCGCGTCAGCACGACCTGCCCCTGGCGGAAGTGCGGCGCCTGATCCACCGCAGCCTGGAGAACCGACAGACAGCAGCGATGGACGAAGCTGCGATCAGCGAATCCGCGCCCGGAACCGCTGCAGATCGATGACCCAGGCCTCACGATGAAGCGGTCGGCGCTCCTGAAGGGCTGGGCCTGGATCCGCAGCCACGACCCACGCCGGTTTCCAGCTCGACTGACCAGCTGGTTCACTCGGCGGAACGCTGGCCTCACCATCAACCGGGCAGCGCTCCTGAAGGGCTGGGCCTGGATCCGCAGCCACGACCCACGCCGGTTTCCGGGTGGACTGAACACCTGGCTCGGCTTGCTCAGCCTCGGCTTTGTCCTGGCCGCTCTGCTTCATCACGGCCAGGGGCTGGTCTCCCTGTCGCTCGATCGCCAGGGGGTCGGCTGGGTGGTGCTGGCGGTGGGCAGCGCCTGGCTGAGTCTTGGGGTCAATGCCATGGCCTGGCAGGAAGGCCTGCACTGGCTCGGCATCAGTCGACCGTCGACCGGGCTGCTGCCGCTGTTTCTGGCCAGCAACCTGAAGAAGTACCTGCCCGGTGGCGGCTGGCATCTGCTGGCGAGGGTCCAGGCGCTCCGGCGCGGGGGAGAAGGACTGGGCCCCCCTGTGGCCACCAGCACCGCCCTGCTTGGAACCGTGCTCGATCCGCTGCTGATGGCCCTCGCGGCGCTGGCCCTCGTGCCGCTCGGTGGCTGGCAGGGGGGCCTGCTGCTGCTGGGGCTCGCCCCCGTGCTGTTGCTGACCCTGCCGGATCGGCTGACAGGCGTGCTGAGCTGGCTGGAACAGCAGAAGGCCCGCCATCTGAACCTTGCGAGCGCTCCACTGCCAACCCTGACGAGCACCCCCTGGCGCCCCTGGCTGGCAGAGCTCGGGTTCGTGGTGGTGCGTTTCCTGGCCTTCGCCTGCTGCATTCAGGCCTTTGATCTGGCCAACCTGCTGGGATGGGCGAACTGGCTGGCGGCCTTTGCCGTGGCCTGGACCGCGGGTCTGGTGGTGCCCGGAGCTCCGGGAGGGCTGGGGGTGTTCGAAGCGGCGCTGCTGTTGAGGCTGTCCGGAACCATCCCTGACGCCCCGTTGCTGGCTGTGGCCCTCACCTACCGGCTGGCCACCACAGCAGCCGACCTGCTCGCGGCTGGCGCCGTGCACCTGGACCGCCGGCGGGAGCCGACGGACAGATCACCTGGTTCGCAATAGGATGCCGTTAATGAGAACCTGCGGCCCTGTGGTCCTGCCCACCCTCCGGTCCAGCCGCACCCCATTCAGGAGCGCAGGCCCACCGACCGACAACCTGCGTTCAACGCTCCATGGCCGTGGACAACGGCTGACCCCCCAGCGACAGCGGGTGCTGGCTCTGTTCGAGACGATCGGAGAAGGACGCCATCTCAGTGCAGAGGAAGTGCATCAGGGGCTGCTGGACTCCAAGGAACGCATCTCTCTGGCCACCGTGTATCGCACGCTGCGCTTACTGAGTTCGATGGGACTGCTGCTGGAGCTGGAGCTTCCGGAAGGGGGCAGGCGATACGAACTGGCGGGGGATGCCCATCGCGACCACCATCACCTGGTCTGCGTCGGCTGCGGTCGCACGGAGGAATTCGAAAGCCTGCCGGTGCTGCAGGCCGGCGGTGATGCCGCCGGCCGCCTCGGATTTCAACTGCTCGATTGTGTGCTGAACGTGCGGGCCCTCTGTCCGAACTGCCGGGCTGAGCAGGGGCTCTCCACTCAGGCCTGAGATCGGTTCGTTCGCACCGGAATCGGCACGAGAACAGGCTGCATCAGCCCGCCGCCGCCATTGTCATCATCAGAATCGATCGTCAGCCAGAAAGCCAGGGCGAGCAGGGCCACAGTGGTGATCAGAACCAGCTCAACCATGGGCCTTCCTCAGGTCGCGTCACCTTAATGGCGTTTTTCGGTTGTCGCTCGCCGATCAGGCGAGCGGATCTCCGCCCGTCAGCAGCGGCTGACCTTCCTGACGCGGGATTCCCTCACAACTGCACAGCCCACAGAGCTGCACGGCACAGAGAGGCCCGCAGGACCGACGGAGGCCCCCGGAGCAGACCAGCCAGCCGCAAGGGGGCGAAGGGCAGGGGTCAGGAAAAACCCTTGCCGGCGTCACGGGCCACACAGGCCTGTAGCTGACGGCGCAGCCGGCTGTGGTTGAGCTCCTTGCCGATCAGCACCAGCTGGTTCTTGCGCTCGCCGCTCCAGACACTGTCATCAATCGAGAAGCGCTTACCAGCAAGATGGAAAATATGGCGCTTGTCACTTTCATTGAACCAGAGAATCCCCTTGGCACGAAAAACTTCGGTCGGCAGTTGATGATCGAGGAAATTCTGAAATTTACGCAGAGAAAAAGGTCCATCCGCAACAAAAGACAGCGAAGTGAATCCTTCGATCGCCAGATGATCATTATGACTGGTCACCCTGGCTGTGCCTGGCTGATGCTGATCGGACCCTGAATGATGGTGATGGGCATGATCATGGGAGCCATGGGCAGGCTTATGCGCGCCATTGGAATGAGACCCATGGGAATCGGCATGCGCCTGTCCCTGGTGAGTGCCGTGCTCGTGGCTCCCGTGATCGTGGGATCCGTGATCATGAGATCCGTGCTCGTGAACACAGTGGTGATGGTCGTGATCGCAGTCACTGTGGTCCTGCTCGGCGGCCACCCGATCACTCTCGAACAGTCCGACACTGAGAAGCAGCGGCAGACTCACCTCTCCCTTGACTGAACGCAGAATCCGGGCCTCATTCTTGAGGCTGCGCAGCTGATCCTCAAGCTCTTCAAGGCGCTCAGAGCTCACCAGATCACACTTGTTAAGAAGTAGAATATCGCCGTAAATCACCTGAGCCCTGGCAACCTCACTATCCAGCAGCGATTCACTGAAATTCTCGGCATCGATCAACGTGATGATTGAATCAAGGCGCGTGAGGTCGCGCAGGTCACTGCCGAGAAAAGTCATCGCCACCGGCAGAGGATCCGCCAGTCCAGTGGTCTCAACCACCAGGTAATCCACAGGTTCCGGTCGATCCAGGATCCGATAGACGGCCTCCAGCAGTTCGCCATTGATCGAGCAGCAGATGCAGCCATTGCTGAGCTCCACCATGTCCTCACCCGTGGCGATGATCAGATCGTTGTCGATGCCGATCTCGCCGAATTCATTCACCAGAACAGCCGTCTTGACGCCCTGCTGATTGCTGAGGATGTGATTGAGAAGGGTGGTCTTTCCGGCCCCCAGAAAGCCGGTGAGAATGGTCACCGGCAGGGAGGTGATCGCCGTCTCCATGGCCGTCACCCCATCCTGAGTGTCTTCGTTCGAACCGGCGCTGGACTGGGGCCGGGTCACGCTGCTGGAAGTGCTCGTCATGGACCGCGGTGAACGCTCATCGATCAATCGTCACCAGTCTGGCCCGCGGATGAATCCTCTGCCGCCGCCGCTGACATCGGCACGACGGACGCCGAAGGAGCGGGAAGGGGCGGATCGGTGGATCAGAGAGCAGGGCGCAGGCAGGCGGGGCTGCCGGCTCAGGGGATCCTGCGCCACTGCCTGATCAGGGCCGCCTGGCCCTGCCGGTCGCAGCGACCGTTCAAGCCCTCCACGATCAGACAGGTGTTGGCCGTCAGGGTGCTGACCAGATCAGCGCTGCCGTCGCTGGCCGGGGCCAGACCATCGGCCACCAGAGCCGCCGGTGCCAGAGGAACGCCGCTGAGGGCCTGGATGCGCAGCAGGGCCTTGCTGGGAGGCCATTGCTCCGGAAAGAGCATCGGCACCTTTTCACGCCTGAGGTCAGCCAGGACGGACAGGAAGGCCTGGGGACGGAGACTGTCACTGCTGCTCATGGCATCGACCACCGGCCATTCCCTGAGGTCATAGGCCCGCGCAAGGCTGGCGAAGGCTCGGTGACCGGTGGCCAGGGGCCGATCTCCGGGGATGGTGGCGAACTGACGACGGTTCCAGCGATCCAGCTGCTCCAGCACATCGACCATCGCGGCGGCGCGTGCCGCCATGGCAGCCCTGGCCGAGGGCTGGCGCTGCTGCAGCTGCTCCGCCACCCGCTGCACCATGGCCGCCGCCTGGCCGGGATCGTGCCAGACATGGGGATCTCGATCGCCATGGCGATGATCGGACGACGGATCCGCGTTGTGATCCGCATCGAGGTGCGGGCTGTCCGGAACAGCACGTTCCGCCACCGCGACGACATCGGGCTGTCCAGCCAGGGCGGGCGTCAGGTCGTAGCCGTTGATCAGCACAAGGGAGGCCTGTCGCAGGGCGCGGCCATGGCCTGGAGTGAGTCGGAACTGATGGGGATCATCACCGGGCTGCAGCAGACAGTCGACGGACACGTCAGCGGCCGCCAGACGGCGCGTGAGATCACAGAGCACACCATCAGCAGCGATCACCTGGGCGGGCGGTGAGAACTGGCAGGCCATCAGGGCCACAGGGACGCCTGAGAGGGCGATCACAGACGACAGCCGGAGATGACGGGCAAACAAAACAGAGTGAGCCACGGAAGGGGCAGCATTGGAACGGTAACGGTTCTCAATCCCTCACCCCCATTACGCTGCATCGACGCTCTGGCCTCTCCGTGTCCCTTGAGGTAAGTCAGCTGGAGGTTCGCCGCGGCGAGGAATCGACCCTGTGCGGCATCAGCTTCACCCTTCATCCCGGCAGCCTCACCGCCCTGGTCGGGCCGAATGGCGCCGGCAAGAGCACCCTGCTGCAGGCCATCGCCGGCCAGTTGCCGTTGACAGCCGGCACCATTCATCTCGATGGCGCACCGCTGAATGACGGGAGGAACCGACGCCAGCTGGCGCTGATGCCCCAGAGAAGCGAGATCGCCTGGCATTTCCCGATCACGGTGCAGGCTCTGGTGGGTCTCGGGCGACTGGCCGCCCAGCGCCCGGGCTGCTGCGATGTCGAGGCAGCACTGCAACGGGTCGGTCTCTCAGCCCTGGCGAAACGCCGGCTGGATCAGCTCTCCGGCGGACAGCAGCAGCGGGCCCTTCTGGCACGGACCCTGGTGCAACCGGCTCGGGTGCTCCTGCTCGATGAGCCGTGCGCAGCCATTGATCCCCCCTCCCGCACCGAGCTGCTGCAAGTGATGCGACAGCTGCGCGACGCCGGACTCACCCTGCTGGTCAGCAGCCACGACTGGGGGCCGGATCTGGATGCCTACGACCGGGTGCTGGTGCTGGATCGACATCTGCTTGCCGATGGGACACCACAGCAGGTGCGCCAGGCCCCGGGCGATCTTCGCCTCGGCAACCATTGCTGTGGCTGACCCGCAGGCGATTCAGCTCTGCTGACGGCTCCGGCAGCCGGAACACAGCCCGAAGAACTCCAGGGTGTGAAACAGAAGCTCAAACCCTGCGGCCTGATCCAAGGGAAGGGACAGATCGTGCATCGGGCAATGCTTCAGGACCACCGTCGTTCCGCAGTCGACACAGGTGAGGTGATGTTCATCCCGCTCGGTGGGGGCGAACAGCGCTTCGCCGCTCGGCAGATGACGACTGCGAACCAGACCACGCTGCTGCAGCTGCCGCAGATGGCGGTACACGGTGGCCAGCCCCATCGCCTGGGGCCCCTGGCGCAGCAACGCATGCAGATCCTGACCGGAAAGCTCCCGATCCACCTGCCGGAGTTGATCAAGAAGCAGCTGCTGGCGGTCGCTCGGAGCGGCAACCTGGGAGGACATGGCCGGGATCGCTCAGGCGACGTGAACTGATCCTATGGAGACCCCCTGGTGGCTGTTGCCGTTGCTGCTGGCCCTGGTCATCGGCGGCCTCTGTCCCCTAGCCGGCACCCTGCTGCTCGTGCAACGCCGGCTGGTTCTGGCTAATCTCGTCTCCCATGCCGTCCTGCCGGGGCTGGCGATGGCCGTGGCCCTGCAAGCCGATCCTGCCCTCGGTGGAGTGATCAGCGGCGTGGCGGGTGCCCTGCTCTCGGAACGTCTCAGCCGACTCGACAGGCCTGGAGAAGCCGGCGATGAGGCGGTGCTCAACACCGTGCTGGCGGGCTTTCTCGGAGTCGGCGTGCTGATGATTCCGCTGTTGCACATCCGCGTCAACCTCGAGGCGGTGCTGTTCGGAGATCTGCTGGCGGCAGGACCGGGCGACCTGGTGCGCAGCCTTCTGGCGCTTGCAGCCGTGCTGATGCTCCTGGTGTTGCGTTACGGCGACTACGTCTTCCTGGGGGTCGATCCCGTTGGAGCGGCCGGCGCCGGTCTGCCGGTCCGACGTCTGCGGCGGCGGCTGACCCTGGTGACGGCGTTCACGGTGGTCAGCGCGATGACCGCGGTGGGTGTGGTCCTGGTGATCGGCCTGATGGGAGCCCCGGCCCTGCTGGTGCTGCCCGGGGTCTCCAGCCTGCGTCAGGCCATCGTGCGCTCAGCGGGGCTGGGCATGCTGATCAGCCTTTCCGGCTTCATCCTGGCGGTTCAACCGCTGGTGAATCTGCCACCGGGCCCCCTGATCGGGGTGCTGTGCCTGGGTCTGCTGCCGCTGGCGGCACGCCAGGGATCCCGGCGCTGAGCCTGGCGCAACAGCGCGGACCTCAGTGGCGAGGCGTTCCATCGGTGCCGACCCAGGCCGGCAGGGCCTCGTAGCAGGCGGCATTGCGTTCATTTTCGCGGGCTTCCACCTTCCAGCACCAGGTCCGGCCTCCATCCCGCTCCTGCAGCAGCGCATTGGCCCAACCCCAGACCAGGGCGGCACTGGCCTCCATCCCGACGTTCTCCATCACCCGCAGATCGAGGGCGCCCTGATCGGCCAGTGCACGCCACTGCTCCAGCAACGGATCATCAGCATTGACGAGAAACGTGTGATCGAACTGCTGGGCCAGCTGGCGCTCCAGTGGCCTGAGGCTGGAGAAATCGACGACAAAGCCACAGGCATCAAGGGAACGAGCCCCGAACCAGATGGTGAAACTGCGGCTGTAACCGTGCACGAAACGGCAATGGCCGGGGTGGCGCCACTGGCGATGACAGCAGGGGTAGCCGCTGAACTGTTTGCTGCAGGTGTAGGCGGCCGACATCGTGATAAGGGAAGATCGAAGCAGATTGCGAGCGTGCCTTGACGGCAGCACAACGGCCAGAGTCCCAGCCTGACAGCTCCAGGCCCGGCGCAGCGGATGGCTCGGAGACGGTCCGGCCGGATCCGGCCCTGATCGAAGCCCTGCGCTTCAACGAGGCCGGCCTGATTCCGGCAGTCGCTCAGGACTGGCTCGATGGAGCGGTGTTGATGGTGGCCTGGATGAATCGCCAGGCCCTGGAACACACCGTCCGCACGGGAGAGGTGCATTACTGGAGCCGATCGCGACAGGAGCTCTGGCACAAGGGGGCAAGCAGCGGCCAGCTTCAGCGACTGAAGGGATTGCGCTACGACTGCGATGCCGATGTGCTGCTGCTCACGGTGGCCCAGGCGGGAGGTGGAGCCTGCCACACGGGCGCGCGCAGCTGCTTCTACGACAGCGGTCCGAAACCGAGTGGCGGCGGCCGTGACGCGGCACCGCCACCGACGGATGTCTGCACGGAACTGGCGCGGGTGATCAACAACCGCCGCAATCATCCGGAGACAGGAAGCTATACCAACCGTCTGCTTGATGGCGGCGACAACCGTATTCTCAAAAAAATCGGTGAAGAGAGTGCTGAATTCGTGATGGCCTGCAAGGACGACGATCCTGAGGCCATCGCCGGTGAAGCCGCCGACCTGATCTTCCACCTGCAGGTGGCCCTGGCCCATCACGGGGTCGACTGGCGGGAGGTCCAGACCGTGCTGGCCGCCCGCCGTGGGGCACCGAGACGCCCCTCCTAGCTGTTGAGGCCCCGTTCCAGCAGATAGGCAGCCAGATTGCTGACGCTGCGACCCTCAAGGTCTGAGCGCTCCAGCAACTGCTGATGCAGCGTGAAAGGGATCGTCACGCTCAGGCGCCGGGGTGAACGCTGGGCAATGGCCAGGCGGACTGGTGCAGGGCGGCTGGACAGGCTCAGAACCATGAAGACCTCGATGGGAAGGGTGAAGGACGAGCTCATTCTTCCGCAGAATATTGATGCTGGCCTACCTCTTCTGTGGGTAAGTCTCTACCGATTAAAGGTGAAGCGAGTGACGGAATCGAGCCCGAAAAACCGGCGACAACACACCGCTTCGGTGCTGATCCTCATGCCCCCCGCTGACATCGAGGCGAGCCATTGATGCCCCCGGGGGCCGACCCGAGACAGGGCCTCGCAGCACCGCTCCCGGCGAAGAGGCACAGGCGGAGCGGCCTGGAGGCCAGGGGCGAACCAGCGCGGAGCAGGCCGGCGCAAACGCGAAGCTCTGTTGATGTTCTCCAGCCGCTGGCCTGCTTCAGATCTGAGGCAGCGGTCCAGGCCCGGCGGCGGTGGGCTGGAGCGACAGCCAGTGCTGATGCCGCCTCTGGAGAAGCGACGGTCCATCAGGGCAGGAACCGGATCTCCCGGAAGCACGGTTTTAGCTTTTCAAAAGATTCCTGATCACGCCGGCCATGACTGCCCAGGTCAACGCACTGCCGATGGTCGACCTGATCCGTGATCCCGCCCCGGGGGCGGCCGAACGGGACGACGAGGGGGTGCTGCTCGTGACGCCGCGACAGGAGCTCGCCGGGACCCTGCTCAGGGGTCTGAACCATCGGGGATACAGGCTGCGCCATCTTCCGGATGGCCTCTCCGTCCTGCTGGCGCTGCGGGAGCACCCCTGGCCGATGGCGATCGTGCTGGCCAGTGATCTCCCGGATGTCAGCGGCCTTGACGTCTGCAGCAGCCTGCGCAGCTTCGGCTACCGCGGCCACCTGCTGTTGCTGATGCGTGCCGATCAGAGCGCCGAGAAAGTGGCGGGGTTCGATGCCGGAGCCGACGATGTGATCGATCAGAGCGCTGGCGCTGACGAACTGGCGGCCAGACTCCGCGCCCAGAACCGCCGCCTGCGGATGGGCCGACGCGATGCTCTCCCACCGGCACGGATGGCCCCCCTGGCCGAGCCGATGCTGACCCTGAATGCCGCCGCCATCGACAGGGGACGGGGACATGACAACCCGCTCACACCAAGAGAGCAGGAGGTTCTGGAGCAGATGGTTCTCGGGCTCGGCAATGGCGAAATCGCCGAACGCCTGTTCCTGAGCCTGGAAACCGTGAAGACCCATGTGCGCAATCTGATGGGCAAGCTCAAGGCCCGCCATCGCACTCAGGCCGTGATCGTGGCCCTGCAGAGCGGTTACTGCCTGCTGCCGAGCGGCGGAGCCGAGCCCTAGAGGCGCCCGAATCGCGTCGGTTGCTGATAGAGCCATTGCAGCGTGCTGCGATCCCGGAGGCTGAGGTCCAGCACCGGCTGGGGTCCGGGAACCGCCGCCAGCGCATCACCGGGCCTGTCGCTGTGGCCCCAGAGCCCGAAGGCATGGCCGAGTTCGTGCAGAGCCGTGGCCTGCAGGGGGATCTCGGCCTGACCGGGGCCGATCAGCACCCTCACCTGCGGCTCCAGCCGCCACAGGCCCTGACGCTCCACGGACAACAGGCGCAGCAGAGCCCGGCCGTGGCTGGCTCGCCAGCGGCCATTGGATGACTGCAGAGGTGGTCGCCGGCGCTCGATCAGGATCTGAGCCTGTTCCGGGCGGTCGACGACCGTGATCGGCAGCAGCCGACTCCAGCTGGCGAGGGCAGCCTGCACAGCCCGATGCCAGCGGCCTTCCCAGAGGGCGGCAGGACCGCTTCCGGTGATCGGATCCACCCAGACGCACCAGTGATCGAGCCGGGCCGGACCGAGGGCGGTGACACGAAGGTGCTGGCGATAGTCAGGAGCGGGGGAGGCCTCGCCGGAGACCGCCGCCGGCAGACCAGGGTCCGGGGCGAGGGCCGGGATTTCCGGCTGGAACGGCTGCTCGGCCGTGGCCGGGGGACAGGACGATCGGGTCCCGGCCTGGGCGAAAGCCGACGATGACGTTGTGGTCAGGTCGAGGGCAAGGAGCGCCGCGATCAGAAATCGCCGTCGCGGGGTAGGCACTCAGGCGGCCGGCAGACCGACACCACGGGCCATCAGGGTGGCCATCAGGGGAATGGCGGCGAATCCGGCCAGCTCGATGTTCAGGATCCAGGCCAGACGACGGGCCAGGGCCTCACTGACCTGAGGCAGCTCACCGCGTCGCAGGGGCAGGGCCCAGAGGATGTAGGTGATCGTGGGATACAGCGAGAGTCCCCCCACGGCCAGATAGGTCCCCACCTTCCACCAGAACAGGGGATTGGCGGTGTAGTAGCTGCTGTCTGCGGCGAAGACGACCACCCGCAGGATGCCGCTGCCGAGAAGACCCAGGGCGGCGATGCCATAGACCACATCCGTGATCACCATCAAGGTGGCATCCTCCCGGCTGGGGTTAGGGCGGATCAGGCGACGTTCCAGCACCAGGGCACCGAAACAGACCATGAAGCTCAGGTAGTGGAGATAGGCCACCCCGGCGCTGGTAAAGAGCGTGTTGGGGATGGCAGCAAAACCCGCCATGGCTGAAACGGCAGCAGAACAGAAACCGTAGCGAGGGGAGCTGCCGGCCGGCAGACGCCTGGGTCAGAGCCTCGAGCGACAGGGCGACACCGGCGTCACCCAGGGGCCGCCCATCGGGTGGACAGAGAGGAAGAGATTCCGCAGGAGCGGAATCACCAGGACGACTGGATACAAACCCGAAAAGATTCCGCGCTTGCGAAAATTTTCTGAAGATTGGAAGCCTTCCTGTGGGTTTGAGCGACAAACAAAAATCTGCTTAAGTTCAATTCAGTGCTTCAGGGTCTGATGGCTAGCTCTTTAAGTGCTTTTCTCGGCGAAATCGGTCGACATCAGTTGTGGACCCCCGAACAGGAGCGGACACTGGGGCGCAAGGTGCAGGCGATGGTATCGCTGTCAGATCGCTGCTCACAGGCCGGCGGAGTAGGCCCTGCCTGCGATTTCAGTGATGTGGAACGGCGAGCGATTCGCCTGGGTGAACGCGCCAAGGAACAGATGATCACGGCCAATCTGCGCCTGGTCGTCAATCTGGCCAAGCGCTACCAGGGCAAGGGACTGGACCTGCTCGATCTGATTCAGGAAGGCACCCTCGGACTGACCAGAGCCGTGGAGAAATTCGATCCGACACGGGGCCATCGATTCAGTACTTATGCCTATTGGTGGATCCGCCAGGGCCTCAATCGCGCCCTCTCCACCCAGAGCCGGACGATCAGAATTCCGGTGAACGTGAATGAAAAGCTGACCCGGCTGCGGGCCGCCAAAGCCCGTTACCTGCAGGCCAACGGCCATGCTCCCGCCGCCGGGGATCTGGCCACCATGATGGGGATTCCGCTGCAGGAGGTCGAGGACCTGCTCGGCTGTGAGCTGCGCAGCGTCACCGTCAGCCTGCAGGGAGTGGTGAAATCCAAGGCCGACCCCTCGGAACTGGTCGATGTGCTCCCCAGCACGGAGATGGCACCGATGGAGCGGGCGGAACTGGCTGAGCGCATGGCCTCGGTCTGGACCCTTCTGGATCGGGCCAACCTGACCCCGAAGGAAAGGACCGTGGTGATGCTGCGCTTCGGCCTCGACAGCAGTCACGAATGGCGCACTCTGGCCGATGTGGCCCGCCAGCTGGGCTGCAGCCGCGAATACTGCCGCCAGGTCGTGCAGCGAGCTCTGCGCAAACTGCGCAAGGTCGGCATCCAGAGCGGCCTTGTGGAAGCACCCTGACGCACCGGACCCAGGCCCCGACGTGGGGAACCGTCCTGCCGCGGTCGGTTCAGACGCGTCGGATCAGCCCCACAATGGCGTCAGTGACAGGCAGGCCACCATGGCCCGGACGCAGGCCGATCCGATCCACCCCGGCGTTGAGGATGCCGCCCGGGGTCCCCAGGTGCTCGAGGCTGAGGTGCTCGGAAGCACCGTCGTCAATGAATCGCTGCTCCAGCGGCTGTTGCAGCGTGCCGGCCGCAGCCTGGCCAGGCCGGCGCTGCTCTGCCTGGAATTGCTGCGAGACGCCGAGACGCCGCCCCAGGTGCGACTGACCGTGCTGGCCGCCCTCACCTATCTGTTCGTACCGATCGATCTGATTCCGGATTTCATTCCAGGAGCAGGGTTCAGCGACGATCTGGTGGCCCTCTCCGCCCTGCTGGCCCTGTGCGGCACCCATTGCACCGACCCGATTCGACGACGGGCGCAGCGCACACTGGATCGCTGGTTCCCCCCGAGCCGCTGATGGTGATGCTCACTGCCGACGAACGCGACGACCTGCAGGCCTTCCTCAAGGACTGGTTGCGCCATTGCGGTCGCACGCAGGCCGACCTGCGCCGCGCCCTGAGGGCAGCCTCGATCCGGATGCCGGTGCTGGTGCAGGAGCTCGAACGGATCCATGCCAGCGGCGGCCTCCCGTCCCTGGCCGAACGGCTCTGCGAGATCGAGACCCTCTGGCAGAACGAAGACGACGACAGCGACGAAACCCCGGAGAACGTGCAGGATTCCTTCAGCCAGCTCGACATGCTGCTGCAGGAAATCCGCGCCAGTGGACCGTCGCAGCCCTGACGCCCACCACCCTCGGAAACAGGGCAGAGTGGGGTCATCCGCCCGAAGACGCCATGGCGATGGATCCGCTCCCAGCACGCCCAAGCCTGCAACGCATCCTCCCGGCCCCCGCGTCAGTCCCGGCAGGCCTGGGACTATTCGCTCTGATGATCACCGCTGCTGCGCTGATGGCACCAGCCGCCCGGGCGCAGAGCGAGAGCTACATCCTCGGACCCGGCAGCAACGTCGGCCCCGCCACCAGGATCAAACCGACCAACTGCAAGACCGCCGCCGACGGCACCATCACCTGTGACACGAAGGTGGTGAATCCCAAGGGAGACACACCGGCCAGGCCTCAGTATTCCCCGTTCAATCCCTGAGCGATTCCGTGGATCTGCAGCAGCTGTTCAGTGACGACGGCTTTCGGCGCTTCGTCCATCGGCTGGAACGACAGCTCGCCAAATGGCTGGCCCTGATGCTCGTCCTGGTGGTGCTGGTGGCCGCCTGCCAGCTCACCTGGCTGACCGCCGCTGGACTGGTCCAGTGGAACCGCAACTGGTTCGAGGGGTCGTTGATCGTCTTCCTCGATCAACTGCTGCTGATCCTGATCGCCCTCGAGGTGCTGCAGACGGTGACCGGCTACCTGCGCAATCAATCGGTGCAGATCGAACTGGTGATCGTCACCGCGCTGACGGCCCTGTCGCGAAAGCTGATCATCCATCCACCGGGCAGTTCGTCCACCGCCTCGGATGTGCTCATGATCGCTCTGGCGGTGGTGTGCCTGTCAGGCTCGTACTGGCTGGTGCGTCAGTCCCATGACGGTCGCCATCCCCGCAGAACAGCGCCAGCCAGATCGTTCCCGGGGGGCCATCCGTCTCCAGCAGACGATGGCGACGATGGGGAGGGATCAGAAGCGTCTCACCGACACTGAGATCCCGGGGCTCGGATTCATCGGCGAACTGCAACCGGGCGCTGCCGCGGAGCAGAAGCACCCACTCCAGTTCAGGCTGGTCGTACCAGAAGCCCTTCGGACTCGACGCGCGACAGGAATGAATCCGCTCCAGGCGCAATTCCGGCTGCACAAGCAACACCTGCACCCGTTCCAGGCCCTCCGGTGGACAGTCACCGCTCAGCAGGTTGCCATCGCCCCGAGGGGGAGTCTCCGCCTCGCCCCAGCGACGACCGATCGTGAATCCCTGCTCCTGCGCCAGGTCCACCACCTGATGATGACTGCTGCAATCCCTGAGGCGCTGGCGCAGCCCGGGATCCTGGTCCACCAGGGCCACGAAGGCATTGAGCTGGCCGACCTTGGCCAGAAACTGCTGCAACTGCTCTTCAGCCATCAGCCCCCGGCGGCACGGGCCCATTCTCGAGGGCCGTCGCGCCGTTGTCCGTGGATGGGAGCGCCAGGGTCCTGACCATCCGCCAGCGTTCAAAAGCCACACCAGCAAGGACCACCACCTCAGCCGCTTCCTCCTGCCAGCCATGACGGAGGAGAAGCGGGCGGGAGAGCTGACTGGCCTCTGTGCGCAGACGCCCGATTCCTTCGGCGGCGGCGGATCGCTCCACCGCCAGCAACAGGGCGGAAGCCCGACCCTGCCGGCAGGAACGGCCGCGGCAGTAGAGCAGGGATAAGCGATCCGGTGGGTCACGAAGGGCGAAGGCCTCCAGGCAGCCAGGGGCCTCGGGATCGGCAGCATCCCCCCCAGCGCTGACACTGCCCCAGCCCTGCCCTCGAGCCAGAGCGGCGACCAGATCCACCTGGGTGCGGGCATGGTCACACCAGGCCCTCACCTGATCGGCGTCATAGAGCCGCACCGCCTGGCTCTGAACCGCATCGATCAGCACCTCCAGAGCCGCAGGCGCATCATCCGGTTGCAGTGATCGCAGCCCGTGCATTGAAATCGGCTCCTCAACGTCCAGGATCAGCGGTCGGATGCGGGGAGACGACCTGAGCAGCCAGACCTGTCAATGATGAAACAGGGTATGACGACAACGCTGTGATGGGATCGGAACGGAATGGAAGAACGGAGGAGAACGGCAGCGATGACCCGGCAATCAGATCAGGACAGAGCATCAGCAGACTGATGCGATAAAGCAGGTCCTCGATGGCCAGTGCCAGAGCACCATTGGACTGGGCGATGGCCAGAGGCGAAGACGCCAGCATCTGCAGCAGCGACTGCAACCACTGCCAGAGCTCCCGGACCCTCGAATCCTGAAGATTGATGATGCGGGGACGCTGCCATTCCAGCCGCGCCTGTTCTGCCGTCAGAGCCTGGGGCGCCATCTGCATCAACAGGGCCGTCAATCTGGCTGGATCGAGGTTGAACCCAAGGCTGGCCGTGCGCTCTGCTGTGAGAGCCCGCATCGACTGACCGGGAAGGAAGAGCCCCTGAAGCCCTTCATGACATTGATAATCCTTGCCCTCAATGCTGAATCGGGTCCCAGACCCTGCGGACAGAGGCAATTCAATCAAAGCTTGATTAAAATCATCCGTTTCGCCATATTGCGGGAGATAGGCCGCGGTTATGACTGCCGTATCCCCGATTAACACCATGCCACTGCGATGCAGATACTGACGACCGGAACCGATCGCATCAAAACTGCGGAGATTGCAGATCATGCCAATCGCCTCGGCAAGCTGCACAGGATCAACCCAACCAGAGGCTACGGAGTCTGCAAAGTAAAGATTCTGGCCGTTGATCCAGGCATGATCTTCGGCTGAGGCAGCCATCGGATTGAGACTCTTGTTTAGATCTTAGAGTCAGAGCCTGCGGCTGGCAACCAACCCATCAGCGGGAGCCCAGATCAGAATCATGACGTTCTCAGTGGAAAGCGGCCACTGCCAAGGGTCGGCGTTACGCTGAAAACAAAGTTCTGGCAGATGTGGAACCCTCTGCTGTCACCGACGCCAAGCTCGCCTTTCTCAGCGCGAACGCCGTTCAGGATCACGACCCTGATCTCCTGGCTGAGCGTCTGCGATCCGTGATTCCGGTCACAGATTTCGCCCAGATCGGTGGTCGCCATGGCTTTTCCCACCGAAGCGTCGTCACCCGGGCCGGTGACATCCATGTGATCGCCGGGGCGCATACCCCGCTGTTCGGCTCGGTCAGCGAGTCCAACCTCGCCACCATCCTGCTTCCACTCCAGGGTCTGTCCACCTTCTGGATCGATGGCCAGGTCCTGGAAGCACGGGGGGGTGGCAATGCGCTCTATCTGCCTGGCCACAGCTATCGCGGCCAGACCGAGGCCTACAACGGCGCCTTGTTTTCGATCCATCCACACACCCTGGCTGAAACAGCGGCCGTAATCGCCGGCCAGCCGGCAGAGGAGACGATCACCTACCAGAGCAGGCTGGAGACCCCTCAGCAGTTCGATCGCCAGGATCGGCGCCAGGGTGAACTGATTGCCAACCTTGAGCAGACCCTGCGCCTGCTCGAACTGCAGACCATCAACGGCCCGGAACTGGCGACCTTGCTGCGCCTGGATGATGTGATCCGTCGCTGCCTTGTGCTGCTGCTGCTGCCGGAACTGCTCGAGGCCCCTGTTCCCTCCGTCAGTGCCCAGGGGAAGAATCGCCAACGGCTGGAAGCGCTGGAGTCATTCATCCATCAACATCTGCGATCTCCTATCTCCCTCACGGATCTAGAAGCGCACAGTGGCCTGTCCCGACGGTCGCTGCAACACGCCTTCCAACAACGCCACGGATGCGGACCGATGCAGTGGCTGCGTCGGCAGCGATTGGTGCATGCCCGTGATCGCCTGCTCCATCCCCAACCCGGCGACAGTGTGGCGTCCGTGGCCATGGTCTTCAGATATCCTAATCTTTCTGCTTTCAGCCGCGATTTCCGGGACGTGTTCACCATGCGTCCATCGGACTTACTCCGTCAAGGCCAGCGGCTTGCCGCCGCCTCGGGCTTGGCCATGCAACAAAACGACGTCGACAGGCCCGAGACCCAAGGCCACTGAAGCCCAGACAATCACCTGTTTCAAGCCATAAAAAATTTCAGAAGAAAAGATGCTGCCACTAAAATGCCAGAGGCATGACAACGCCAGAAGCATGAGAACGTCAGACAAATAATAATTTCAGAAGCATGAGATCGTCAGACCAATGATACCATCAGAGGCATGACAACATCAGAGGCATGACAACATCAGAAGCATGGCAGCATCAGAAATATGACAACGCCAGAAGCATGGCAGCATCAGAAATATGACATTGAAAAAGCACAACACGCCTCAATGCAGAAAACACTGACAACCCTTCGAGACCAGGCTTGAGCAGCCATCGACAATGGCGGAATCATGTTTAACATGAGCGCAACACCATTCAGATCAGCGCCATCGCACAGGAGGTCCGAGCAACTGTCGGCAGGGCGACGCCATCAGGGCCGATTGAATGGCATGATGACAACCTGCGATGATCTCCCAGACAACTCTCCGACGCCAGCACTTTCCGACGCCAGCATGGATTCAAACGAGCCCTTGCGGCAGCAGCTACTGAGTTTTCGAGGATCAACGCTGAAGTTACCGGCTGATTGCCAGGTCCTGACACCTGAGGCAGTCACCAGGCCCGCACTTGATCGTCAGACACTTCTGCAGACCATCCAGGAACGTGTTCTGGAGAACGAGGCCCCGGACGGGATCATGGAGAGCCAGCGATCCTGCCGGCTGCTGTTACTGCTCCCGGACAAGACCCGTCGACAGACCGCCGCCCGGCTCGCCGTGGATGCCCTGATCGATCTCTGCGAGAGAGAGGATCGTTTCACGCTGACGATCGTGTTCGGTCTGGGGACTCACCCACGAATGACGCCAGACGATATCACAAGAATTCTGGGTTCCGAACGCCAGCAGAGACTGATCAGGCTCAACGTGGCGCTCCATCAGCAGACCACCCTGAACCCATTGCCACGACGCAGAATCAGAATCGCCGATCCACTGGCGTCGAAGTCCAATGAGATGGCAATACAAATGCCGGAAATACTTTGGAATTGCGATCTCTTACTTGTTGCCGGAGATACTGATTTACACCCGTATGAGGGTCGCGCCGGTAGCGGTGGAATCCACAAAATGCTGGCGATCGGAGTTGGCTGTCTAAGCACAATCCGAATGACGCACTCACTGGACATCCTGACAGATCCACTGACAAGGCCAGGAGAAAAAGGAAATCGTTTTGTAGAGCTTGTTGATTATTTTGCTAAGGAAATCATCAATGCGTTACGAACACCACGCGGCCCCCTGATCGCTGCTCCGATCGGAATTTCAACCGTCGCTCTCCGCGTTGATCAACCGGAAGCCTTCTGGATCGGCGATCGAGAAGAAGAACGAACCTGTCTGATGCAACCGTTGAAACAAGAGCGCACCGTGGCGATGCGGGAAGCGGTGGATGTGGTGATCGCCGATACGGAAGAAGAAAAGGGCACCGATCTATTGGCAGGCGCTCGCAGCCTTCATTTTCTCTGCAATTTTAACAAAAGTAACAACCCAATTCTCTGCAAAACATCGCCTTGGCGAACAGCACTGCTGTTCAACGGCTGCCATGAGATGCGCAATGCCCACGGGATTGGCAATTCTGGCACAGTTTTACAT
>JBJTBH010000173.1:0-12953 GCA_046091285.1 Cyanobacteriota bacterium
CCTCGCCGGCTACTGCTTCCGCTTCAACAGACGCTTCTCGCTGGCGGCGATGACCGAACGGATCGCCAATGCGGTCTGTTGCTGCATGCCCTGCACCGAGCGCGATCTCAGGGTCGCGGAGGTTTATGGGTAATCAAGAGAAAGATTGGGCTTGAAAGAACAGAAGCATGGTGGGGCCTCAAGAATCTTGCTTTCAATTTCCTTCGGTATCTCCAATGCACCTCAAGCCTTGCCGAGGTTGCATAAGACATGACGGGCAACTCACAATCTGCGTGACGATCTGAATAAAAAGCCGCTCAGGGATTCTTGCAAGCTGCCTCTGTGCGGCCTTTTTTGTGATCATATCTGTTCAGCGCAAATCCTGATTTTTCGAGGTGCCCATAAGTCTGCATGCATTGCAGTCTTGGATGCATCATGGATTCAGGTATCTTGGATACAGCGTGGATTCAGGTTTCTTGGATACATCATTGGTTTCAGGGAGGGTCTGGATAACCCAGAAAATGGCCCAACGCAGGGATTGAGACGCATGCTCTTCCGCCATAACGGCACTTTCTGACCAGGAAGCTTTCCAGGCCTTCCTTGGCCTGTTGCAGGCTTGAATGCATCGTGGGCCTGAGTCATTTGCCGACCTGAATAGATTGCTGGTCTGAGCAGATTACCGACCTGAATAGTTTACCGACCTGAATGGTTTGCCGATCTGAATACATTGCCAACCTGAATGGTTTGCCGGCCTGGACGCATGGCCAGTCTCAAGGCATTGCAAGAGTGGCGTCGTCCCGTGGGGGGAAGCCTTCTTTGAGAAGGCAGATGAACGGGCATTGACAATTTTGTTGCCAATGCCCGTTGAAGAGTTGATTTTTGATGTGTACTTGAGAGCGCCTGCGGAGTGTTGTCTCTATTGTGGTGCTCTCTGAATCGCTTGAATGAATGCTCCTTGAAAAGGGTGGTGGAGAAGGATGATCTGTTGGTCGTGTTTTGCGGATCCCGCCGCAATCTGAATCAGTGAATCAATGAGTCAGCTGGTTGGTCAATCAATTAGTGAATTAATTAATCAGCCAATCAATTAATCAGCCAATCAATTAATTGATCAGTCGATCGCTTGATTGATGAGTTAACCATTCAATCAGCCAGGAAGATCAACAGTGAAAGCAAGGCGGTGAATGGAATGAGTCGTTGTTGTCAGTTGAATAGAATGTGAGAGATGAGATGTAATCTCTGAGGCAAAAAGAATCTGATGGACCCATTCAATGATGTAGGTCTTCTTGAATGGGCCTGAAAGAACCCCGAAAAGGGGCCTGGAATGGATGCTCTGGAGGTGTTTGGTGGGATCCGCAAGAGGGCGGAGCTGCTGACGCCGCCACCTGGGGCCAGGTGACCAGTGGGGTTTCCCATGGAGTCCGGGGCACCTGAAGCTGTGCGGAAGGCACGGCGGTGAACGGTGCAGTGGACGGCCGGGGCGACGTGACGGAGCGACGCTCGCGCCCGTGACGACGGCCGTAGGGGGAAACCAGAGATCCGGTGAGAGTGTTGGAGCAGGAGCCGGACCGTCAGCGCGCTCCTCAGATCTGGTTGGGGGGGGTGTCGTCCATCGTCGGAGCCTCCGAATCCCGTTGGCAACAGCATCGATCGGCAACGGTCCGCTTGCAATGGGTGTAATTGCCTGATCTGGTGCTGTCGCAGACCCCTGGAAGAGCGTGAGCGGTCATCGCAGGGGCTCCCGGTTTATTTGTAACGTCTGGTGAAGCAAGCTCCCTGCGCCCCGTTGTCCATGCAAGTCGATCCTTCGCTCAGTCGTCAGTTCTCGCTCGAGCTCCAGGAGCGTGCCATCGAGTCGTGCAGCGATCTCGAGGAACTCCGGAAAGTGGCCAGAACTCTCCTCAGAGCCTGGCATCTCCAGGCGTCCTTCAGTGAGTCCTATGCCGCTCAGCTGATGGGTGTGCAACGCAGGCCCTCCTCATCGCTCTGAGGGCTGCGGCTGCGGCTGCCGGTGGGAGAAGCCCCGGCCCCTTCCGCCGGCGAGTCAGGCTGGTGAGGTCGTTTCGATGGTTGGTGGCGTCTGATGGCGGAGCAACGCCGAGGGCCCCGGCATCCAGAGGTTGCCTTGGATGACGAGGCCCAGCTGGCCGCCCTGCGCGAGAGGGGGGCCCATCTCCCCTTGCCGCTGCGGCTGCTTGCCTTGCTCGGGGCCCTCGCCTTCGTGATGCTCGGCCTGGCCAGTGTGCTGGTGCCGCTTCGTTTTCAGCCGTCCGGTCCGTCCGGTCCGTCACCGTCGCGTTCCACGCCACCGCAGGCCTGAACGTTGTGATCACCGGGGCTCCCTGCTCAGCAGGCCAGCCGCTCGCTGAGGATGTTTCGGCGACGTCTCAGAAGGGGTCGGATGCGGATGCGGACCGTTCCATGGACGCCACCGAGATGGCCGATCAGGGCCTCGCGGGCTTCATGATGCAGCTCTTCCAGCGAACCGGCGCTGATGCACAGGCCCCCCTCATCGGCCCTGGCCTCCAGGCGACCTGGTTGATCACTGAGGACCTGAAAAGCGATTTCACGCATGAACGCCCCTGCTGCACGCGTCCATCGTGGCGTTGAAATCAGCTGGCCAGGGCGTCGGTTGCTACGGGTGGCTGTGATCTGGCCGACTCATGGGGGAGGGAGCAGAGCTGACCCGTCGACTGGCAGATCCGCGAGAGATCGCAGAGCCAGTCTTCAAGGACCTTGAAGGCGATGGGATTGAGGCGATAGTGAATCCACCGGCCCTCCTGGCGATCGAGGATCAGGCCGGCCTCCTTGAGAACCTTGATGTGGAAGGAGAGTTTCGACTGCGCCTGGCCGAGGGCCTCGGTGAGCTCGCAGACACATTGCTCGTTCCTGGCCAGGCTATGCACCAGCTGCAGCCGCAGGGGATCGGCCAGGGCCTTGAGCATGGCCTGGGCCTGTTTGGTCGGAAGAGGGTGGTCCAGCACGCTCATGGAAACAGCCTGGATTGATGCATCAAGGGGCTTTGATCTAGCTTGCATATTACCCAATTGTTCATGCAAAACGGGAGGAGTTCATCGAGTGCCACGACTGGATCGGCAGGGGAAGGTCGGAGGGTCTTTCCTTGCGGGCACCCAGGCATTGAACCGGCGACTGTCGGGGACGCCGCCGGCCCGCTCAGGACTGCCGCGCATCTGCCGGCCGTTGTCTCCGGGCCTGGTCGCTGGCGCCTTCCCGTCGGGTTGCCTTCCTGCGACGGTCGCTTAGGTCACAACAGGCTTCGGACTTTGGTTGTGAACTGGAGCGACGTGATTGACTTCGCGTCATGAAGGACAGCAACGCCAACCTGGCCCCATCTCTGGCCGGCCCCCCGGGGCCCTTCCTCCCTGCCGATTCTGCGGACGGCTGGGACGAGAGCCTGCGCGATGAGCCCCTGGCCTCGGGGCAACGCAAGCGTTATCTGGCCTCGCTCGGCTCAGGAGCTGCGCGGATCTGAACAGCGGCAAGACGATCGCTGAGGCGGCTGCTCTTCCGGGCACGGATCCGTCCTTCGGGTCGTCAGTCGCAGCGGAAGGCGTCGCGCAACTGTTCTGGGTCGAGGTGGACGAGCGCACCGTCCAGCGGCTGGCCGATCCTGCGCAGGATCTGATCAATCTCCCGGCTGCTGCCAGCCGCCAGCAGTTCCTCGCGGATCGCGGCGTTGTCCTGCATCAGGGCCACCAGGGCATCCAGGATGGCGCAGGGGTCGAGAGGAGGGGGTCATCGGGAGACAGGGGGGGACCCTGATCGTGATCCCCGTTGCCCGATGGATCGAGCCGTTCCGTTGATCGGCGGCGAAGCTGCAGCCGTCGCAGGGCCGATCCGCAGCCCAGCCACTTCGGCAGCGCGTCCCGGGTGGCGGGATGCCGGCGCCAAATAGAAAGCCAGCCAGCGATGCCGCTGACTGGCTGATGCAGGGAGCACCCTGTGGAATTCAGCAGGCGAAGCGCTGCTGATCAGCCCAGACCGATCTGGCCGAGGATGCCCTGACCGGTGAGCAGTTCGGTGGCCAGGCCGATCACGAAGCCGAGCATGGCCAGGCGGCCATTCCAGGTCTCAGCGAAAGCAACGAAGCCGAAGCGGGTGGAGTTGTCAGCCATGGGTCGCAAAAGTTGCGAAACGTGAATGCAGTGTAAAGCCTCGTGAACGGCTTTGGGTGGCTGCGGGGATTTTGTGCTGAAGGATCAGCGCGCCGATGGGCCACCCTCCTTGATCCGGGTCGGAAGCCGAGGGAATCCTTGGCGGTGGCCCGGGCCTCTCCTGCCGGCCTGCTCGTTGCCGCCTTGATCTGAGGAGTTGCCGCCGGAGCATTTCGATCAGCACCCCATGCGGAGCGGACCCTGATGGATGGATCCCAGCCGGCGCTTCAGGATGGGGTCCCCGTGTTGCCGGTGTCCCTGCGCGGTGCCGGATATTTGTGGCCCAGGCGCCAGAGTTCGTTGCTGTGTTCTCCTGGCTCCACAGCCTTCAGTCGGCACACGAGCGCGAAGACATCATGGGCGGACAATTCACCATCGTCCTGCCATTTCAGGGCCGCGGGCTGAACGTGACGACTGGGGGTGCCCACGGGGCTGGAAGAGCGTGTGGGGAAACTTTATTGACTTCAACCTTCCTGTGAGATGAACACAACACGATCTGGCTGGAAGATTCTGTGAAAATGTTGCCGAAGCCACCAAGCTCTGTCACCTTGCAAAGATGCTCCGATTTCTCCTCAATCTGCTCTGGTTCGTGCTCGGCGGCCTGCTGATGGGGCTGGGCTGGTGGCTGGCGGGGCTGATCGCTGCCCTCACCATCGTCGGTCTTCCCTGGGCCCGCGCCTGTTTCGTGATCGGCAACTTCTCCTTCTGGCCCTTCGGGCAGGAGGCGATCAGGCGTGAGCAGCTCAGCGGGCGACAGGATCTCGGCACCGGACCCCTCGGTTGGATCGGGAACCTGATCTGGTTTGTGGTCGCCGGCTGGTGGCTGGCCATCGGGCATCTCACCTCGGCGCTGGCCTGTTTTGTGACCATCGTCGGCATTCCCTTCGGTCTGCAGCACATCAAGCTGGCCCTGATCGCTCTGGCGCCGATCGGGATGACCGTCGTCCCGTCGCGGCGCTGAGGTGCGCTGGGATCATGGGCCGTCGCCTGATGTCAGGTCGGCTCCTGCGGCCGGCCTGTCGCGTGCCGCCTCTCTTCAGGGGTTGAGCGCCTCCATCCGCCAGGTCACCCAGGTGCCCACCGGACTCCAGAGCAGATACGGCACCAGCAGCAGGCCGGCGGCAGGTGCGGCGCTGCCCACGGGCATGGCCAGCAGCACCCCACACAGCCAGCCCAGAAGGCCGATCAGGGTGCCGTTCCGGAGGCGGCGGCTGCGGCAGATCACCAGCGTGTAGCTCTGCACCATCACCAGAAGCAGGAGATAGCCCGCCATCAGATCCGGGCGGCGGCTGGCCTGCCAGCAGATCAGGGCTGAGGCATAGAAACAGGCATAGATCAGCAGCCAGATCAGGGGGATCCAGCGTTCAAAGGTGAGCCAGCGGGGCCGCCGCAGTTTCAGAAACCACTGGAACTCCTGCTGTTTCGGATTCAACGCCGGCAGCAGCACCAGCATCACCAGCAGGATCGAGAGCCAGGCCGGCATCGGCAGGGGTGTGCGGTTACCCTCCTGCCTAGCCAGGGGATCCTGGGCTGGCTGGGCTGATGACGCCGATTGCTTCAGGGCCTCCAGGGGCGGGGCGGCTCAGACCGTCTCCCAGGCTCCGGCGCCAGGCTCAGGGCCGCTGGTCGGATCGATCGTCTGGCGCCCGTCCGCGTTGCCTCTGTCCTGATTGGCCCAGACACAACAAAGCCCGGAGCGTTGGCCCCGGGCATTTGTCTGCTCAGCCGTGGTGCCTGCCCGTCGGGCGGGGCGCAGCTGCGCGAGTGTTCTGCTCTGCAAAAGGTCCGATCGTTGGATCGGTGGTCTTCGGTTGTGGTGGCGGAGCCGCCGGCGCTGGCACCTGGGGCCTGGTGACCAGTGGGACGTTCGAGGAAACCCGGGGCACCTCGACCCGCGCGTGGTGACGGGCCGTGAACGGTGCAGTGGGTGGAACCCTGGCCCTGGGGCCGTTGTTCCGGGGAACGTCAGAGATCCGTTGAGAGGGTTGGAGCAGGGGCCGGATCGTCAGCGCACTCCTGGCTGCTGCTCAGGGGGGGTGTCATCCGTCATTGGAGCCTCCGAATCCCGTTGGGATCACGATCGTTCGATTGGCCGGCGCCTGCAATAGGCGTTTCTACCTGAGTTTCCGGCGGTCCTGAACAGCCGGGTTCCGCGCGGGTTGCCAGGCTGTGGCCATCCCGCGCCGCCGGGATCCTTCGCGCTGCTCAGGCCATGGCCCTCCGGCTGCCCCGCCGCTCCTTTCTCGCCCTGCTGCTGGCAGGCCTGGGAAGCACCCTGCTGCTGCCCTCCGCCCGGGGTCTTCGCTCAGGGCCGCGGCTGCGGGTGATCGTCGTCGGAGCGGGCCTTGCCGGTCTGGCGGCGGCGCAGCGGCTGCAGCAGCAGGGCCATCAGGTGCTGGTGCTCGAGGGGCGCGATCGCCTCGGTGGCCGCACGATCACCAGTCAGCTCTGGTCGGATCTGCCGATCGATCTAGGGGCCGGCTGGATTCACGGGGTGCAGGGCAATCCGATCACCGCCCTGGCCCGCGCCAGTGGCGCCACCCTGGTGCCCACGGATCTGGAGGCGATCCGCGTTTACGGCCCCGATGGCCGGCCGTTGTCTGAGGTCCGACAGGCCCGCCTCGATCAGCTCGATCAGCAGCTCAGCCGCCGCCTCGGGGCCTGGCGCGAGGGTCAGGAGCGTGGCGCTGCCGGGGCGGATCAATCGCTTGAGCAGGTGCTGCAGAGCAGCGGCCCCCTGGCGTCGCTGAACGCGGAGGAGCGGCCGCTGCTGGCCTACCTGCTGAACAGTCGATTCGAACAGGAGCAGGGCGCTTCTGCTGCCTCTCTTTCAGCGCGATGGCTGGACGGGGACAGCGCCTACAAAGGCGGTGATGCGTTGCTCCGACCGGGATTCAGTGCTCTGATCCGATCGCTGGCCAGCGGCCTCACGCTCCAGACCGGCCAGGTGGTGACAGCGATCAACACCGCTGCCGCCCAGGCGGTGGAGGTGGTCTGCCAGGACAGCGCACGCTCTGGACCCATCACGCACGTGGCGGATCGCGTGGTGGTCACGGTTCCGCTCGGGGTGCTCAAGGCCGGCCGGATCCGCTTTGAGCCGCCGCTGCCACCGGCCAGGCAGGAGGCCATTCAACGGCTGGGCATGGGCAACCTCAACAAGTGCTGTCTCCGGTTTGCCCGCCCCTTCTGGTCCGCTGATGCCGATTGGTTCGGCCGGATCGCTGCCCCGTCAGGCGCCTGGCAGGAATGGGTCAGCCTGCTGCGGCCGCTCCGGCAGCCGGTGCTGATCGGTTTTCAGGCGGGGCCTGCGGCTGATGCCCTCGAGGGCTGGAGTGATCAGAGGCTGGTGGCCAGCGCCATGGCAGCCCTGCGCCAGGTCCACGGCACGGCGATTCCCGATCCGATCGGCGTACAGATCACGCGCTGGCGCAGCGATCCCTTCGCTGTCGGGGCCTATTCCTATCCCGCCCTCGGCAGCACTCCAGAGATGCGCGAGGCGCTGGCGCATCCGATCGCCGGCCGCCTGTTCTTTGCCGGGGAAGCCACCAGCAGCGACTATTTCGGCACCACCCATGGTGCTTACCTGTCGGGATTGCGGGCGGCAGCGGAGATTCAATCGTCGATTTTGGCCTGAACGGATCTGGTGGCGATCACCGCGAAGAACGGATCGCCCTTGGCACCGATCAGACCCGCCAGTCCGGTGGCCCGTGTCTGTTCACTGATCAGCTCCGGGATCGGCCATCCCTGGGCCACCAGCACCTCGGCCACATAAAGAAGGTGATCACGATCGCTGCCGTCGGTCCAGATCTGGGGGGCCTTGGTGAAGAACATCCGGTTCGAGAAGGCCACGATCAGCTGACCACCAGGTCGGGTGATGCGCAGCAGTTCAGCCGCCATCGCCTCCGGATATTGAAGGTATTGCCAGCCGGCGACGATCAGGGTGGCGTCCACGCTGGCGTCCTGCAGCGGCAGGCGCTGATCGCGGTTCAGGTTCTGCAGCCAATGGCGAGTCAGCCGCGGATTGGCGATCAGTTCCTTCTCATTGAGGCCATGACCGATGACGCTGACATAGGGGATCTCCTCCGGGAGATGGGACACCCAGCTGGACATCAGATCGAGCACCACCGCATCGGCTGGGAGGCGCTGGCGGTAGAGCATGGTGAGGCGCTGGCGGAAGGCGGCATCGAGGTGATGCACGAACCGTGGCTCGGCGTAGAAGAGCTCGTCGTCGCTGTTGTCCCATTTGCGCCGTTGCGATTCGCTCAGCACCTGCACCACCACGTCTCTGTCCGTCGTCAAGGGCTTGAGTCTGGTGGCGCCGGTGGGCCCCTGTGGCTGCTGCAGAATCTGCCGTCAGACCCATGCCGGGGCGTGGCAGGCTGCCGGTCTCTGGTGTCGCCGATGGCCGGACCTGATTCCCTGCCGCCCTGGCGGCCGTTGCTGCGTGGTGCCCGCGAGCGGGAGGGGCGTTCGCCGATGAGCCGTTGGCTGCAGCTGGCCACGGTCGCCGGTGATGGCACGCCCCGGGTGCGCACTCTGGTGTTCCGAGGCTGGGGCGGCCCGGCGGCGCTGGATCTGCTCACCGATGGCCGCAGTGCCAAGCCGGCGGAACTGGCCCGGCATCCGCAGGTGGAGCTCTGCTGGCTGCTGCCGAAGGCCCGCAGCCAGTTCCGCCTGCGCGGCAGCCTGGAGGTGCTGGAGCCGGGGCTCCTGCTGCGGGAACGGCAGCGTCACTGGCAGGCGCTCAGTCCGTCGGGTCGGGCCCTCTGGGGCTGGCCGACACCGGCGGAACCGTTTGAGACGGGTGACGCGGGCGCTCTGTTCCCAGAAGCGCTCGATGACGCGGTGCCGATGCCGGAGCACTTTCAGCTGCTGCGTTTCGCCCTCAGCCAGGTGGAGCTGCTCGAGCTCCTCGGCCATCCCCACCGTCGACGTCGCTGGCGCCGGAAGAGCGGCTGGGCGGAAGAAACGCTCAATCCCTGAGGTCGCTGGAGGTTCAGACCAGCCTTGAACCGCTGGCGTGCTGGCGTTGCATCGGATCGAACACGGCGGCGACGGTGCGGATCAGCCAGCGCCCTGCCGGGGTCACCTGCATCCGGAACCGTGAACCCAGCCTCTCGAGCGTCACCAGACCATCGGCTTCCAGGGTCTGCAGCAGGGTCCATTCCTCGGCGAAGCGCTCCAGGTCCACCTCGACACCGAAGCGGCACATCACCTGGCGGATCACCTCCCGGCGTTCCAGCACGTCTGGATCGCTGACCACCAGCCCCCGCTCCACGGGCAGTCGTCCTTCCTCCAGGGCCGCACTCCAGGCCCTGAGATTCCGATGATTCTGGGCGAAGAGATGCGGAAACTGGCTGATCGCGGTCGGACCCACTCCCAGCAGTTCGAGCTCACCGCCGGTCGTGTAGCCCTGGAAGTTGCGATGCAGCCGTCCGGCACGGGCTGCGACCGCCAGGCTGTCGTCACGCAGGGCGTAGTGATCCATGCCGATCGCCTCATAGCCATCGGCGCAGAGCAGACGCTGCGCGTCATCGAGCATCGTCAGACGCTCACGCTGGCCCGGCAGATCGCTGGCCTGGATCTTCCGTTGCAGTGGCAGTTGTTCCGGCAGATAGGCAAACGAGAAGAGCGAGATGCGATCGGGGCGTAGTCCCTGCACCAGTTCAAGGGTTGTGCGGAAGCGATCCGGGGTCTGCAGGGGGAGGCCGCAGATCAGATCCACGTTCACGCTCGTGAAGTCCGCTTCCCGTAGCCAACCCATCACCCGCTGCAGCTGCTCGGCGGGCACCACCCGATTCACCGCCTTCTGCACCTCGGGGTCGGCATCCTGAATGCCGAAGCTGATGCGGTTGAAGCCCAGGGCACGGAGCTGCAGGGCTGCATCAAGGCTGAGGAATTCGGGATTCACCTCAATCGAGGCTTCAAGATCCGGCTCCAGATCGAAATGGTGCTCGATCAGCTGCCACAGCTGCCGCGTTTCATCGGCATTGAGATAGTTGGGAGTCCCCCCGCCCCAGTGCAGCCGCGCCAGGCGTCGCCGTTGTGGCATCGCGGCGCTGATCAGCTCCAATTCCTTGGCCAGGGACACCAGATACGGCTCCACCACCGTTGAGCCCAGCTGTGTGGTGATGCGGTTGCAGCCGCAGTACCAGCAGGCATGGCGGCAGAAGGGCACATGCACATAGAGCGATAGCGGTGCGGCTGTGGTGCGGCCCAGGTGCTGCCTGAGCTCCGCTTCACCGACGCGATCGTCGAAGGCGGCGGCGGTGGGATAACTCGTGTAGCGGGGCACCGGTCGGTCGTATCGGAGCAGGAGCTCGATCGGGCTGAGGGAGGTGGTGGCGGTAGCGGGCATGGCAGAGATCAGGGGGACTGGTGAACCAATGGCGCAGCCAGCTCAGACCAGCGCAGCCAGCTCAGCCAGCAGGCGCTGGGTGGTGTGGAAGGCCAGAACGGCTTCTTCCAGCAGCTCCTCCTCTTCTTCTGCGGAGAGCTCCATCGCCTCGAAGCCGTCGTGAAGTTGCTGCTTGAGGGTGGATCGATCCTGTTCAAAGGCCCAGAAGTTCAGGGCCGGCAGCTCCTGGCTGCGCAGGATGGCGTTGGCCTGCTCACCCAGCTGCTGGCCGCCGGAGAGGTCGCCGCCGTAGCGCACATACACATGGGCCATGAAGCGATGGGGAGCCTGGCGGGCCAGCAGCCGGAGCTGCTCCAGCCAGATCGCAGCGGCCGCCGATGGGGGTGTGGCCTCCACACGGGAGAGCGCGGCCAGATCGTGCCGCAGAGCGGTGGTGCGCTCGAGCGCTGCCCAGGGAATCGAGCGGGCACCAAGGGCGGAGGCCAGCTCCGGTCCCGCCTGCTCCAGCAGGGCATAGGCCGGTGCCAGGGCACGCAGCAGGGCCGCCAGTTGCTGAGGTCGGGCGTCTCCTGCGAGCAGGGAACGGGAGAAGGCCATCCCTTCCGCCGCGTGATGGGCTTGGCCGATGTGGGCATGCAGCTTGCGCACCCGGGGCCCGAAGCCCTTGCGCAGTTGGGCATCGTTGGGAGCGGCGTGGTCGGAGATCGAGGCAGGCGCGCTGGATGGGGTGGAAAGCGGAGCGGCGGGGAGCATGACGGGAGCCACGACACCGTGGCGCGAACTGATCCAATGATATAACGCTACTGTTGTCATGCAGTTCTCTGGTTGCGATTTCGTTGCAACCTTTTCGATGGCCCATTCCTTCGCCTCTCAGCCGTTGCAGCCGCAGCTTGATGTGCAGCTGTTGCTGGTCACCAGCCACCAGCTCAGCGGTGATGGTCAGCTGCGCGAATTGATGCAGGAACGCCGCCGCCATCTCGGCGATGGCAGCGGTGGCCTCTGGTATCTTTCGCCGGAGCACTTGGCCGAGCTCCGGTTTTGCGGTTTGGAGCTCAGCGCGGGCAGCAACGAGGCTCTGGCGATCCGTGAACCGCGAGCGGCGGAGTGGTTGCAGTTGTGCTTCGGGGGGCAGTTGCAGCCCATCAGTCTGAGCAGCGCCTGGCTGATGGATGAGGCGCTGGAGCTTCCCGCTCCGGCGCCGGTGGCCAACGTCGGCTGAGCGTCGCTCAGGCCATGGCCGCTGCGGCTCCGGCCAGAATTGGCCGGGCCGCAGGGGGCTCGATACCAAATGTCTCCACCGCCTGCTGGAAGAGCTCACTGAAGCTGGCCAGCAGCTCGATCGGATCCATGCCGATCGCCTGAAGGTCGGCGGCAAGGCTCAGCAGGATGCTCAGGGTGATCGGCAGAGCCCGCCTGGAGATCGCGGCAACGGAGGCCTCGACGAGGGCAAAACGCTCCTGCAGCCAGCGCTCCGCATAGCCGAGGTGCTCGCCCTCGTCGGCGATCACAGCCGCGGTGATCGGCGCCGCAAAGCCATCGGCCACGGGGAGATAGTGGCGGTAGGCCGCCATGGCGAAGCACTCCACCACCAGCCCCTGGATCACCAGGCAGCCGGCCAGATCGCCTGCGCGGTCGCGTTCCAGAAACAGGGCGTGCAGGGGCGCGAAGAGCTGACGGGCCAGCCCCACATCAGGTTTCACCCCCAGATTGCGGCCGCATCCCACAAAATCGCTGGCGTGGCGTCCTTCCATGGCCGCCAATCGTTCCAGCTCCAGCTGATCTTCAGGGATTGAGCGCGACAGCAACCGGAAGTGACGATCGGCCAGACCCTCTCCCACCACCACCATGCCGTTGATGCGGCTGTAGGCCTTGCGGTACGAGGGAGAGGTGATTTCGAGCGGCGTTGTGGATGGTGTGGTCATCACAGTGAAAGGGGAGCGGATCAGGAGGGAACGGAACGGGTGGTGGCTTTGGGCACCAGCAGCGGGGCCAGGCGGATGCGGCGTGCCAGGCCGAGGCGATGCAGCAGGCGGATGTGCTGCCAGGTGAGGTCGAGCTCCCACCACCGGAAACCCATGCGTGCACTGCTGGGGTAGGCGTGATGGTTGTTATGCCAACCCTCACCGAAGGTGAGCAGGGCCACCCACCAGTTGTTGCGGGAGCCGTCGGCGCTGGCATGGCTCACATAGCCCCAGCGATGGGTGGCGGAGTTGACCAGCCAGGTGGCGTGATAGACGAGCACCAGGCGTAGCGGAACGCCCCACAGCATCAGGCCCCAGCCCCCGGCGCCGCTGAGCTGACCGATCCCGTAGAGCAGCGCGGCCAGCGCCAGCTGCGGCAGCAGGAAGTTGCGATTGAGCCAGCGGTAATAGGGAACCTGCTGGAGGTCGGGCGTGAGCTGGCGCACATACCGCTGGGCGGGCACGTCGTGCAGCATCCAGCCG
>JBJTBH010000174.1:0-18681 GCA_046091285.1 Cyanobacteriota bacterium
CCTTCAACTTTGACAAGTACGCCAGGCGCTACCTCGCCGGCTACTGCTTCCGCTTCAACAGACGCTTCTCGCTGGCGGCGATGACCGAACGGATCGCCAATGCGGTCTGTTGCTGCATGCCCTGCACCGAGCGCGATCTCATGGTCGCGGAGGTTTATGGGTAATCAACAGGTTCTATGGATGTGAGATAAAAGAAAGTGCTTCAGATAGCGGCATCTGAAACGCTTTCAGAAATCCCATAATTTTGCATCAATTTCAGAGTTATCTCTTGGCATGTGGGCAAGAGAGGCTCGGAGTCTCTTGCTCTAAGGATAAAGTCAAAATCCACCCGAAGTAAACAACAATCACCGGAATCCGGGGTCGGATCAACGACCGTCACGAAGAGGTGTCAGAAAGCGAAATGCCCCTCCACAATGCCGGGGAGCGTTTCATCCATGTCCTCCATGTTGGCCCTTCGCCTGATCGCCGCCGGCGCTACGCTGCTGCTGTGCGGCACGAATGCAGCGGGGCTGGCTCAGGAGCGCCCAGGCAGCGGCACAGCAGTGCCAGCCACACCCGCCCCAGGGCCACCGCTCCAGGAGAAAGCGGCGCAACAGGCCGGAGAACAGGAGCTGGAGACCGACCCCGATGCCACCAGCGCCCACAAAAACGGCTGCCCCCTCAGCCACGCGATCAACCTCGGCGTCACCAAGGCCCTGCTGCGCCCCCCCACCAACAACCCCCTCGACAGCTTCACCTACATCGCCGGCATCCGCTGTGAGGAGAAGGGATTCCTGAAGCAGGACACAGCGATCCAGAGCGCGATTCCGGCCACCAAGGCGCTGGCCGACAAGGGCCTGCGGCTGGAATTCGCCTTCGATCCAGGCCTGACCTGGAGCAACTTCGGCGAACCCTCCTTCACCTCGATGTATATCACATCGATCGATCTTTATACAGGCAAGACCGGCTTCCTCTGGCCCAATGGCCAGTTTCATGCCACCGGATCTGGCTGGATCGGCACCTCCTACTCAAGCACCGCCAATAATTCATTTTCCGCCGAAAATCCAGCTCCACTCAACAACTGGCGGATTTTTGAGATGTGGTATGAACACAAAATCACACCTAAATTTGCCATCAGACTGGGGAAGATCTACCCCTGGGTGAAGTTCGCCTCCCACCAGACCTCCGGCATCTTTCAGAACCTCGGCTTCGACTATCCTGGCCTTTATGGCACCACCACCACCACCGGCAATTTCCTGCCCTATGCCGCTCCGCCGCTTGGCGTCCAGCTGTCCTGGAATCCCAGCCCGCACCACCAGGTCCTGTTTCACGTCATGGACGGCAAGGATGATCCGAGTGGTGGCTACAACATCTCCCTGAAAGACCAGAGCCTGAACAGCAGCGATGGCATGGAAATCCTGGCGGAATACGCCTATCTCGATCACAGCAATGACCCTCACAAGTTGCCGGGTTATTACAAGATCGGCTTTCAGGGGAATACCGGTGAGTTTCTCAACTTCCGCACCGGCATCACAGAACGTGGCATTTACGGCGGTTACTTCACGCTCGAGAAAATGCTCTATGCCGAACCCAACGTCACGATTCCCCGCAGCCAGGGTCTGCTGGGGTTCTTCAAGATCAGCGCTGCCGCCGGCGATCATGCCGTCGTCAACCTGGCCGGCAGCGCCGGACTCACCTATGCCGGTCTGATCCCGGGCCGCGACCGCGACATGGCCGGCATCGGCGTCGCCGTCACCCAGTTCAATGCCGCTGCCTCCAGCTATTACGCCGCCGGCAACGGCCTCATCCCCTCCAGCACCGAAACCGTGCTGGAAGCCGTGTACCTGGCCCAGCTCACCCCCTGGATGATGGTCTTCGGCAGCTATCAATACATCATTCATCCCAGTGCCCTCGGAGCGATGGATCCAAACCGACCCACGGGTCATGCCGTGCTGCTCGGAGCCCGTCTCTCGCTCTGAATCGGCCGATCCCTGGCCACAATGCAGGTCAGCTCCCAGTTCCTGCTCATGGCCATCTCCCGTGAGGTCCCCCTGGCGATCGCCACCATCACAGGCCCCGTCACAGGCGCAGCCTGCACCCTCCTGCTCACCCTGCTTGCCGGCGCCCTGCCACTCCCGGCCAGGGCCCAGCGGGTGATCCCGAAGCTGGAAACCCTCTGCCCTCTCGGTTATGTCGACACCTTCAACGGCAAGTGCAGCACGCTCGGGCTGATGGATTACACCGTGGCCCCCACCCAGGGTCGCCCCTGCCCGGACGGCTGGATGAACATCGGCGGTGGCTACTGCCGGCGGAAATGACTCCGGAGCAACCGGCCGAGCTGATCCAACGGCCTGGCCTGCGGTTGCGTCTCTGGCGCCGCTGGTTGCAGGAACGCGGCCACGACACATCCATGCTGCGGGCCGAGCTGATCGCCACGAGCGCCTGGGAGCAGCCCACGCTCACCCTTTACGGACGCAGTCACCCGGTGCCCAGGCTCACCAGCTGGATGGCGGATCCGGGCTGCTCCTACCGCTACAGCGGCATCGACCACCACCCGGCACCCTTCTCCGGCGCCGCCGATCATCTGCGGCAGGAGCTCCACCAGGCCCTGGGTGGCCCGCGCTTCAACAGCCTGCTGCTCAACCTCTACCGCCACGGCCACGACCGCATGGGCTGGCATGCCGATGACGAACCCGAGCTCGACCCCGCCGCCCCGATCGCCTCCCTCAGCCTCGGGGCCAGCCGCGATCTGCGTTTCCGGATCCGTCCCGGGGGTGCACCCGAACCGCCCCTGACCCTGCCTCTTGAGGACGGCGATCTGCTGCTGATGGAGGCCCCCAGCCAGCGGCACTGGCAGCACGGCCTCCCCACGCGCACCCGGGTACAGCGCCCGCGCCTCAACCTCACCTACCGGGTGATCCGACCCGAGGCGATCCGGCCTCAGGCCAGATAAGCGATGCAGTCGATCTCGACCCGGGCCCCCTTGGGCAGAGCCGCCACTTCCACGCAGGCCCGCGCCGGCGACACCCCCGCGCCGAACACCTCGGAGTACAACGCATTGACGCGGGCGAAATCACCCAGATCGGCCAGAAACACGGTGGTGCGCACCACCTGCTGCGGCATCGTACCGGCCGCCTCCAGCACCGCCCTGAGGTTGGCGAGCACCTGGCGGGTTTCCGCCTCCACATCGCCGTCCCCCACCATCGCCCCGGTAGCCGGATCAAGGGCGATCTGGCCGGAGCAGAACAGGAACCCCCCCGCCTGCACCGCCTGGTTGTAAGGACCCACCGGCGCCGGAGCAGCACTGGTGGTGACGGCGCTCAGACCGCTGGAACCATCCGTGGGAAGGGAAGAAGCGGCGGCGGGATCGGCAGCCATGGCGATCGTCCGTGAGCGACAGCGGACCTCGACCCTACGGTGCAGCGCCCGGAGCGCCTCGCGGGCGACGGGGACCGGAGGCCGGCTTCAGCCCCGGAAGCCATCCTTATGCCGCCGCAGAACAGCGAAGCTGGCGGGATCGGGGGCCTGCAGCATCAGATTCGTTCGCCGCTCAAGGGCGATGCTGCTCGGGATCGTGCAACCTCCCGCACGCCGTTGCTGCTGCACCGTCTCCAGGCGCAGACGGATCGCCCCATCGTCGGGAGCCACGGCCACCGCCCAGCGCAGGTTCGCTTCGGTGTACTCATGGGCACACCAGACCCGGGTCGCCGGATCCAGGGCCGCCAGGCGCTGCAGGGAAGCGTGCATCTGCTCGGGGCTGCCCTCGAACATCCGCCCGCAGCCGGCCGCGAACAGGCTGTCGCCGCAGAAGAGATCGCCGCCCTCCTGGCCCTCCAGGGGTTCGAGCAGATAGGCCAGATGCTGCAGGGTGTGACCCGGCACCGCCAGCACCGCCAGGCGCCGGCCCAGCAGCTCCAGGTGATCGCCCTCCCCCACCCCCAGGGTCTGGAGAGGAATGCGGGGGCGATCCTCCGCGGCGGCCACCACCGCAGCATCCGGCCAGTGGCGCAGCAATCCCGGCGTGCCGCCGATGTGGTCGCTGTGGTGATGGGTGTGCAGGATCGCCACCAGCTCCAGACCACGCGCCTGCAACCATCCGGCCACCGGCTCCGCCACCGCCGGATCCACCACCACCGCCTGGGAGCCGTTGTGGAGGATCGGCACCAGGTTGTCGCGCAGCACCGGCAGCAGCGCCAGCTCGCCGGCCACAGCGGCCGGATCCGGCCCGATCCGGTGGCAGGGCAGCGCCATCGCGGCGGCTCTCGGGTGGCCCATCGTTAAAGTCCAGGCTGCGGGGCATCCCCAATGATCACCGTCGCCCTGGCCAAAGGCGCCCTTCTCAAGGACTCGATTCAGCGGTTTCAGGCCGCCGGACTTGATTTCTCCGTTCTGCTCGATCCCGGCAATCGCCAGCTGATGGTGCCGAGCCCCTGCGGCCGCGCCCGGGCCCTGCTGGTCCGCAATGCCGATGTTCCCGTCTATGTGGCCTACGGCCAGGCCCAGCTCGGGGTCGTCGGCTTCGATGTGCTTCAGGAACATCAGCTGCCGGTGTCGCCACTGGTGGATCTTCAGTTCGGCGGCTGCCGGATGGCGGTGGCCGTGAAGACGAGCAGCGGCTATCGCCAGGCCTCCGACCTGCCCGCCCACTGCCGCGTCGCCAGCAAGTTCACCCGCTGCGCCGAGCGCTACTTCAATCAGCTCGATCTGCCGGTGGAGCTGATCCACCTCACCGGCTCGGTCGAGCTCGGCCCGATCACCGGCATGTCAGAAGCGATCGTCGATCTGGTGGCCACCGGTCGCACCCTGCGCGACAACGGCCTGGTGGCGATCGACGACCTGTTCGAAAGCACGGCGCGCCTGATCGGTCATCCCCTCGCCCTGCGCCTCGATGACGGCCGCCTCCAGGAGGTGATCGATCGCATCGCCGCTGCCACCTCCGCCGCCCACCTGGCCGAGACCGCCAGTCCGTCACCGGTCGGCACGGCGGACTCCTGATGAACGCCCGCGATCGGCGCCGGCTGCTGCGTCTTCTGCCTTACCTGGCCCGCGATCGTCGCCGCCTGCTGCTCACCGTCGTGCTGCTGCTGCCGGTGGCCTTCGCGGCCGCCGTGCAGCCCCTCCTGGTCGGTCAGGCGATCACGGTGCTTCGCCATGAACCCACCGCCCCCTGGCTCGCAGGGCTGGCGGTCCCCCAGGCGCTGCGTCTGCTGGTCGGTCTGCTGCTGGCGGCGGTTCTGCTGCGTCTGAGCCTGCAGGGGCTGCAGTCCTTCAATGTCCAGGCCCTCGGTCAACGGCTGACGGCCCGGATCCGCAACGACCTCTTCCAGCATGCCCTCGCCCTCTCGCTGCGCTTCCACGACCGCACCCCCGTAGGCAAGCTCCTCACCCGCCTCACCAGCGACGTCGATGCCCTGGCCGAGGTCTTCGGCAGTGGTGCCGTCGGCGTGCTGGCTGATCTGGTCACCCTGGCGGTGATCGCCGTGACGATGATCACCATCGACAGCCGGCTCGGACTGTTGCTGCTGGTGAGCCAGGTGCCCGTCACCGCCGGCATCCTCTGGCTGCAGGGCCGCTACCGCAAGGCCAATTACCGGGTCCGGGAGGAACTCTCCCAGCTCAATGCCGACCTGCAGGAGAACCTCCAGGGTCTGGAGGTGGTGCAGATGTTCCGGCGCGAAGCCACCAACAGCAAGCGCTTCTCCCGCACCAACGCCGCCTACCGCGAGGCCACCGGCACCACCGTCTTCTTCGACAGCGCCATCTCGGCCTTCATCGAATGGATCTCTCTGAGCGCTGTGGCGGTGGTGCTGGCCCTCGGGGGCTGGCTGGTGAAGGATGGCGCCATGGGCCTCGGAGCCCTGACCACCTTCATCCTTTACTCCCAGCGGCTGTTTGATCCCCTCAGGCAGCTGGCCGAGCGCTTCACCCAGATCCAGGGCGGGCTGACGGCAGTGGAGCGGATCGGGGAGCTGCTCGAACAACCGATCGAGATCAGCGAACTGCCGAGTGCGCAACGCAGCGCCGCCGCCCTGATCAGCGGCGACGAGCGGCGCAGCGCCGGTGAGGTGATCTTCGAGAAGGTCTCCTTCTCCTACCGCGCTGACGACCCGATCCTCGAAAACCTCTCCTTCCGGATCGCGCCGGGCGAGCACGTGGCCCTGGTCGGGCCCACCGGGTCCGGCAAGACCACCGTGATCCGCCTCCTCTGCCGCCTCTATGAACCGCAGCAGGGTCGGATCCTGCTCGATGGCATCGACATCCGCGAGCTGCCGACCGCCACCCTGCGCCATCGCCTGGGCGTGGTGCTGCAGGACACCTTCCTGTTCAGCGGCAATGTCGCCGACAACCTGCGGCTCGATTCCGGCCTGGATGACGCCAGCCTGCAGCGCCTCTGTCGCGACCTCGGCCTCGACACGCTGCTGGAACGCCTCCCCCAGGGTCTGAACACCGAACTGCGGGAACGGGGCGCCAACCTCTCCTCCGGCGAACGCCAGCTGCTCTCGGTGGCCCGGGTGGCGATCCGCGATCCCTCGGTGCTGGTGATGGATGAAGCCACCGCCTTCCTCGATCCCGCCACCGAAGCCACCCTGCAACGGGATCTGCAAGCCCTGCTTCAGGGCCGCACCGCGATCGTGATCGCCCACCGCCTGGCCACCGTGGAAGCCTCCGACCGAATTCTGGTGCTCAAGCGCGGGGTCCTGATCGAGGAAGGAACCCACCAGGAGCTTCGGGCCAGAGGCGGCCTCTACGCCCAGCTGGCCGAACTTCAGGAAAAGGGCCTGGCCAGCCTCTGACGGCTCGACGGCCCAGGCATGGCAGGCATGGCCCCAGCCCGCGGATGATCCTTGGATCCCTGAGTGCTCCGGTCCTGACGACAACGCTGGAGCGGCTGGATCCGGCAAGATCAGATCTCTTGCACCTGGATCGCCGGATGGTCTCTTCCAGCGAGCAGCCGGTCCTTCCGCCCCCTCCCGGCCCGTTCGCCACCCTCTACGGACAGCGGCACCGCCTCTGCCAACTGGAGCGGAGCCAGATGCAGCTGGTGCTCAGCTGTGAGCGGCCGATCGATCTGATCGAACTCGAACAGGTCTGCGATGCCGTGGGCTGGAGCCGCAGGCCGCTGCGACGGGTGCGCCGGGCCCTCGACCACAGCCTGCTGCGGGTCGCCCTCTGGCGTCACGATCCACGCCTCCCCAAGTTGGTGGGCTTCGGGCGAGCCACCGGCGATGGCGTCCTCGAGGCCACCATCTGGGATCTTGCCGTCCATCCCCTGTACCAGGGGGCGGGGCTCGGCAAGCAGATGATCCGCTACATGATCGATGAACTGACGGCGATGGAGGTGGAACGGGTCAGCCTGTTCGCCGATCCGGAAGTGGTGGAGTTCTACCGGAACCAGGGCTGGGAGCTGGAACCCAACGAGCGGCGCTGCGCTTTCTGGTACGCCTCCTGAAGGCCAGCGGAGCCCGGTAATAGCGGGCCAACACCTCAGGGGCCACGCCCCGTTGCCAGGCCCGCCGCAGCCCCGCATTGCTCAGGGCCGTACGCAGCAGGCCGAGACCGAGCCAACGGCGACCATCCACCAGCAGGCCTCCCGCCAGCATCCGCAGCCGACCGCAACGCGCCAGGCGTTGGACCAGATCCAGGTCCTCCATCAGCGGCAGCGGCCGGAAGCCGCCCACGGCGCGATACAGCGCCATCGGCACCAGCAGCCCCTGATCGCCGTAGGGACGCTGCAGCCAACGACTGCGCAGACCCACCAGCCAGCCCAGCACGAGAAACAGCGGCCCCGGCGCCCGCTGCCCCTGCAGATCGGCCACCACACGCAGGGGAAAACACCAGGCCCCAGGCCTGGTGTCGGCCATCGCCTGCGCCACCGCCTCTCTCCAGCCGGGGCTGAGGCGACCATCGGCGTGCAGCACCAGCAGCCAGTCGCCCTCGCAGTGGGCCGCACCAAGGCGCAGCTGCAGCCCCCGCCCAGGGGCGCTGTCGAGCAACCGTGCCCCCGCCAGGCGCACCAGGTCAGGCGTGGCATCGCGGCTGCCGCCATCCACCACCACCACCTCCTGCACCAGGGCCGGGGCGGCCGCCAGATCCGCCAGCAACAGGGGCAACCGCCTGGCCTCATTCCGCGCCGGAATCAGAACACTCAGACGCGGAGCAGCCATCAGCACCAGGGAGCCAGATCCTCGCGGCGGTCGAGATCGGAGCGAAGACTGAGCAGCTGCGCCGTCAGCCCGGAGGCTTCAGCCTGCCGGAGGGTGACCGCCAGCACCCGCTCCGTGCCCCAGGGAATCCCGGCCATCAGCTGGGCGCTGAAGGGGGCCCGCTGACCGATCAACCAGTAGCCACCATCGACCGCCGGACCGAGCACCAGCGGCTGGTGTTCAAGCCACTGGAAGGCCTGCACCAGCTCGGCGGCCTCAAGGTCCGGCAGATCAGCACCGATCAGCACCACCGCCTCGGCACCCTCGCGATGGGCCTGGATGAGCTGGCGCTGCATCCGCAGACCAAGACTGCCCTCCCCCTGCCGGCGCAGCATCACCGCGCCCGGGAGTCGGCGCTGCTCAAGCCAGCGGACACAAGCCCGAGAGCCGGCGCCGGCGAGGGCAAGCACGAGGCGCGCCCCGGACTGCTCGGCGGCTGCAACGGCCACCGACAGCGTGTGGACCGTGAGACGGGCCTGGAGGCGGCTGGCGGGCTCCGCCCCGATCGTGGCCGCCAGACGGCCCTTGCAGCGGCCCGAGGCAGGCCAGCGGGCGAGCACCACCAGCTGCCGCCGCGACACGACCAGCGGCGCGAGGCTGTCGCTCACCCCTGACGAGGCAATTCCGCCGGCCGCACAGTGACCACCAGCTGCTGATCTCCACGACGCACCTGCAAACGCAGCTCCTGTCCGACCCGACCCTGATCGACGGCGAGCTGAAGCTGGGCGGGGTTGTGCACGGCACGACCGGCGACCGTATCGATCAGATCACAGGCCCTGAGGCCTCCCTCCGCCGCCGGACTGGAGGGGATCACCTCAACGACCACAACCCCATGGATCTCCGGCAGGCGGCATTCGGCCGAGGTGGCATTGATCTCGCGGGCCAGCTGGGGCGTGAGTGACTGCAGCCGAACGCCGATGTAGGGATGCGAAGCCCGGCCGCGATCGATGATCTGAGCCGCGATCGTGCGGGCCAGATTGATCGGGATCGCAAAACTGAGGCCGGCACCGGGGGCCTTGCGGATCGCTGTGTTGATGCCGATCACCTGACCGCGGTCGTTGATCAGCGGTCCGCCGCTGTTGCCTGGATTGACGGCGGCATCGGTCTGGAGATAGGGCACCCGCTGACCTTCACCGAGGGCATTAGTGCGCTGAATAGCGCTGATGATGCCGGAGGTGACGGTGTTGTCGAGACCGAGGGGATTGCCGATCGCGATCGCCGTCTCCCCGGGCCGAACCCGCGAGGAATCCCCGAGCGGCGCCACCGGCAGACCCTGCGCCACCACCTTGACGACAGCGACATCCGTGACCGGATCGCTGCCGAGCACCTTGCCGTTGAAACGACGACCATCCGGCAGGGTCACCTCAACATCGCTGGCACCCTCGACGACATGGGCGTTGGTGAGCACGACGCCGTCGGAGCGCGTGATGAAACCGGAGCCCTGGCCCTGCTGCTGCTGAATCGAGGGACCGGAGCCGAACAGGCCGCCGAGTGGGTTGATCACCTGCTTGGTGGTGTCGCTCCGCACCACCGCCGGGCCGACGCGGGCGACGGCATCGACGATCACGTTGCTGCCGCTGGCCAGGGGGGCCGCCGCCGGGGCATCGCTGACGCGGGCGGGGTCACCACCCCGCGGCTGCCCGGGCAGGGTGAAAGTGCAGCCACCGAGGCCGAGGCCCAGCAGCAGGACCAGGCCGGCCCGAGCTGAGCGCCGGACCAGGGTCTGGGGCAGACGAGGGCAAGGAGCCATGGAGAGGGGCGGCGAAACCGATCCGTGAGCTGAGGTCATTAAAGACGGAACAGGGCGGCCGGACCTGCGTATATTCAGCACCGGTGAATGGTTCGGTCGGTGCGACAGGGAGGCGATCTGTGGCACCAGGTCCAGCAGGCCCTCCAGGCCAACCTGAGCAAGCCCACCTTTGAGACCTGGATCCGGCCGGCCCAGTGCGCCGGGTTCGAGGGAGGGCGTCTGGAGCTGGTGGCTCCGAACAGCTTTGCCTGCGGCTGGTTGCACAAGAACTACCTCGGCACCATCGCCGCCCTGGCCACGGAGATCTCCGGGCAACGGATCGAGGTGTCCGTGATCACCGCCCAGTCCGAGGCCGGCATCCTCGAAGGCCCGGGCAGCGTCGCCGGACCTGACAACATCGCCGGGAAGGACACCCTCAGCGAGGCCGGCGGCGGCCGGAGCGCGGAGGACCGGGTCCCGGGGCCGACGCTCGTCGGCGGCGGCCGCCGGGCCACCGGAGAAGCCGCCCCCCGGCGCATCCCGGGACTGAACCCCCGGTATGTGTTCAACCGCTTCGTGGTCGGGCCGAACAGCCGCATGGCCCATGCGGCCGCTCTGGCGGTGGCCGAGTCACCGGGCCGGGAGTTCAATCCCCTGTTCCTCTGTGGCGGGGTCGGACTGGGCAAGACCCACCTGATGCAGGCCATCGGCCACTACCGCCTCGAGATCGACCCTGAGGCGAAGGTGTTCTACGTCTCGACCGAGTCGTTCACCAACGACCTGATCCAGGCGATCCGCAAGGACAGCATTCAGAGCTTTCGGGACAAGTACCGGGTCGCGGATCTGATTCTCGTCGATGACATTCAATTCAACGAAGGCAAGGAATACACCCAGGAAGAGTTCTTCCATACATTCAATGCCCTCCATGAAGCCGGCCGGCAGATCGTGATCGCTTCCGACCGTCCGCCCAGCCAGATTCCGCGGCTTCAGGAGCGGCTGATCTCCCGCTTCTCGATGGGCCTGATCGCCGACATCCAGGCGCCTGATCTGGAAACGCGGATGGCGATCCTGCACAAGAAGGCGGAACTGGAGAGGATGCGGCTGCCACGGGACCTGATTCAATACATCGCCGGACGCTTCACCTCCAACATCCGCGAGCTCGAGGGAGCCCTGACCCGGGCCGTGGCCTTCGCCTCGATCACGGGCCTGCCGATGACGGTGGAATCGGTGGCGCCGATGCTCGATCCAGGCGGCAGTGAAGTGGAGGTCACCCCGCAGCAGGTGCTCGACAAGGTGGCGGAGGTGTTCGGCGTGGCGGTGGATGACATGCTCAGCCCGAGTCGCAAACGGGCTGTGAGCCAGGCGCGCCAGGTGGGGATGTACCTGATGCGGCAAGGCACCAATCTCTCGCTGCCAAGAATTGGCGAAGCCTTTGGCGGCAAGGATCACTCGACGGTGATGTATGCGGTCGAGCAGGTGGAGAAGAAACTCGGAAGCGACCCACAGCTGGCCAGGCAGGTGCAGCAGGTGCGCGACCTGCTGCAGATCGATTCACGACGCAAGGACAGCAACCAGAGCAAGGACCGCCGGCGCAGGAGCTGATGGCTGCTGGTGATGGATCGCGATCAGGTGAGGGGCTCACTCCGATCGAGACCTTCAATCTGGCCGAGAAAAACCCGTGAAGCGGTGATGTCTTCCGCTTCGATCGTCACCAGATCGTGTTTGGTGACGCCGCTGGCCATCCCATTGAACAGGCGGTTGGCCTGGCGCATGCGCGCCCGATCGATGGCATTGCGGATGGAACGGGCATTGGCGAAAAAAGGAAGCTGCATCCGCCGCTGGATATACTCCGAGAACGCGAGAACAGCCTCCTCACTGAAACGATAATTCTCTTCAGCCAGGATCAACCTGGCGATCAAAAGCAGCTCAGAAGGAGTATAATCAGGAAAATCGATATGATTGGCGACTCGAGAAGACAGCCCAGGATTTGACTGGTAGAAAACATCCATCCGATCCTTGTAACCAGCAAAGATCACCACCAAATCATCGCGATTATTCTCCATCACCTGAAGAAGAATTTCAATCGCCTCGGCGCCATAATCACGCTCGTTCTCGGGTCGATAAAGATAATACGCTTCGTCGATGAAAAGAACACCTCCCATCGCCTTCTTGAGGATATCGCGAGTCTTGGGAGCGGTATGACCGATGTACTGGCCCACGAGATCATCACGCGTGGCCGTGACCAGATGGCCCTTGCGCACATAACCCAGGGCATGGAGAATCTGAGACATCCGGGCCGCCACCGTCGTCTTGCCGGTGCCCGGACGCCCCGTGAAGGACATGTGAAGGCTCGGGGCCGCCGTGCTCAGCCCCACCTGCTTGCGGGCCCGGTTGACGACCAGCAGGGCGGCGATTTCCCGGATTCTGCTTTTGACCGGTCGCAGGCCGATCAGCTCGCGATCGAGCTGATCAAGAACCTCTTGAATATTGATGCCTTCATAGGCCAGCTGCAGATCCACCAAGGTGGCGTCATTCTTGAAGATCCTTGCCGAGGGATTCTCCACCAACGGAGACTGGGGCTGAGGCTGGGGCTGATCCACATTGAAGGCTTGAGCCACGGGAGATCCTCAGGCTGAGGGAAAAACGCAGAACAAAGGCCCCAGGCTCAGTCGCCCACCACAATCAGGGCGTCGATCGAAGCCGCAAACGCATGGTCTGCGTCGCTGATCGGCACCTGCTCATCCTCAACCCTCATGGTGAGATTGACGTACGTGCGACCGAAACTGATATCCGGGAAGCGGGAGGTCCGCTCGGACAGATCATTGAGCCGTTCCAGAAACAGGCGCGTGCTCTCGTAATCGACGAATTCGATCCGGCGTTCGAGGCGCTCAGGGCGCTGCCGGTGGGTCCAGGGCTGATCCATGGACCAAACCTTAAGGCACGCCCGGCTGGGGGCTGAGGCAATCGGTGCGGCCGGCCGCCAGACGGGTGGCCCAGGTCAGGGCATAGGCGGCATTGGCCGCCTGCTCCGCCGGGGCGCTGCAGTCGAGCGGATGGGGCATGGTGCCGTTGATGGCGGCATTGGTGACGCAGAACATCGCCTTCTGGAAGCTCATGCAGATCTTCACTCGCACATCCCCCTCACCCCGGCCCTGCTGCTGATACCAGCGATGGAGAGACTCCGGCAAATGGCGATACATATCCTGCATCAGCAGGCTGGGGGGAATGCCGGCGCCCATGCTCGGGAGCGCATCGGCGTAGAGAGCACCATAAGCAAACTGGGCCAGATCCGGAGCGATCTGCTGCGCCTGCGCATTGAAGCTCACCGTGCCCAGGAACGGTATGCCACGGAGGAACACAGCCTCCACATAGGGGACCGCCACATCGACGAGGACCGTCAGACCGGCTTCCGGGGGGAGCACCCAGTAGCGCTGGCCAGCGATCTCAACGCCATAGGTGATCGGGTTGCTGGCGGCAGCCACCAACCCCTGCCTGAGGAACTCGACAACCGCCGGGATCGATCGCACCCGGCCATCACGCTCAGCGGCCGCCAGATCGAGGAACAGATCACTCATCACCCGCCAGAACTGCCCCAGGGCATGAACGGTGGCAGCGGTGCGGATCAGCTCGGGCAGGAAGGCCGGTGCCAGGGGGTGCAGCAAGGCCAGCAGGGGATCACGTCGCCGCTTGGCGGCAATGATGGTCGCGCAATCAGCAGCGAAGGCCTCACCGTCGAGATAAGCATCAAGGCCACCGGTGCCATGCCAGAGCATCGCTTTCATGCAGTACTCGGCGTACTCGAAATTCAGGCGATCGTGGGTGAGATGCCTCCAGATCCTGGCGAGACTGAGGTCCCCTTCCAGATACTTGAAGATCGGCAGAGGATTGAGGAACTGATGCTCGGCCTGATAGATCAGGTTCCTGCTGTAGGCATCAAGCACCACGCCGTAGCTCTCGAGCACCCCGACGACCTGAAGCAGATGGTCAGGGGTGTCGCTGAGCAGGGTCTCACCGGAAAGAAGCCTGGCCTGAACCTGCTCCCGGATCAGGGATGGCTGAGCGATCACCAGCTCGGATGAAATGACGGGCATCTCAGCTCACCCCCCGCGAAGCGGCACTCATGACGGTGGTGGCCACCTCACTGAGGCGACTGAGGCCCATCGGCACCAGGCCAAGGGCAATGACGGCAGCAACGAGCGTGATCGCTGGGATGGTCTCCCGAGGCGCCACAGGCGCCAGCAGCACATCCTGACGGCTGTCGATCAGGGGATCGCCGCTGGGAGGCGTGATCGCCAGGCGCCCGAAGAAGGCCCGGTTGACCAGCAGAAGGAAATAGACGGCCGTGAGGCCGGAACCGACCATCGACAGCAAGGTCGCCACCGGAAACTGAATGATACTGCCGCGAAACACCAGAAATTCAGAGATGAAACCGGCCATGCCGGGGAGACCGGCGCTGGCCATCACGCCGACAATCATCAAGGATCCTGTCAATGGAAGGCCTTTTTCGGGATTGAGAAGACCGCGAAGAACCTCGAGGTCGCGGGTGCCGGTCTTGCGATAAACAATCCCCACAAGCAGAAAGAGCAGAGCAGAGATCAGGCCGTGACTCACCATCTGGAACACAGCCCCCAGCAGACTGATCGGCGTGTTGGCGGCGGCCGCCAGAAGCACATAGCCCATGTGACCGACGGAGCTGTAGGCCACCATCCGTTTCATGTCGGTCTGGGCGATGGCGGCCAGGGAGCCGTAAAGCACCGAGATCGCCGCCCAGATCGCCAGGGCAGGGGCCAGGCGCGCCCAGGCTTCCGGGAACAGACCGAGGCCGAAACGAAGCAGTCCGTAGGTGCCGAGCTTGAGCAACACCCCGGCCAGCAGCACAGACACCGGTGTCGAAGCCTGGGTGTGGGCATCAGGCAGCCAGTTGTGCAGCGGTACCAGCGGAATCTTGATGCCGAAACCGATCAGCAGGGCGATCAGCAGCACCAACTGCCCTCCCATCGAGAGGTGTTCGCTGAGTACAGGGGTGAGGCTGAAATCAACAGTGCCGGTGAGTAGGGCAAGCCCCAGGAAGGCTCCGAGGATGAGCATCCCCGAGATGGCTGTGAAAATCAGAAACTTCGTGGCGGCATAGGCGCGGTTGACACCACCCCAGACCGAGACGAGCAACCAGAGAGGGATCAGTTCCAGCTCATAGAACAGGAAGAAGAGCAGCAGATTCTGGGCCAGAAAAGCGCCATTCACAGCTCCGCTGATCAACAGGAGCATCGCAAAATAAATGCGAGGGCGTTTATCAATGTCTCGGGTGATCACCGCAGCCACCAGCGTCAGGGCGGCATTGATCAGTACCAGCGGCAATGACAGTCCATCGACGCCCAGGATGTAATCCAGACCAAGACCCGGCAACCAGCGGTGCGATTCCACCAGCTGCATCCCTTCCACCTGGGTGTCAAAGCCCGCCAGAACGACGAGGCTCAAGAGCAGCTGCAGGCTGAGGACCGTGATCGAGACCAGACGCAAACGCTGGGGTGTCGGTGACCCTGGCCAGAGCAGAAGAACGGCGGTGCCGAGAAACGGAATCAGCAGAAGCGAAGAAAGAAGCATCGATCAGGTCCTCCTCAGATGCCGACGCGGATCCATTGCAGAGCCGCGAGCAACAGCACAATGGAAACCAGAAGGGTGAGCACGTAGCTCTGCATCTGACCGCTGACGCTGAGCCTGAGCCCATCGGCCGTCGCCAGAGAAAGACGCCCGACGCCATCCGCCAGGCCCTTGACGACCTTGACATCGAAGGAGCGGGTGGCCTGGGCCAGACCTGTGACCAGGCGCACGATCGTGGCGCGGTAGATCACCGGGGTGTAGAAGTCGTAGGCCAGCAGATCCTGAATCAGACGCAGGCCCGGCTGACGTGAGCGTGACCAGAAGCGATCCTGGGGAAGCAGGCACCCGAGGACAACACCAACGAGACCGCTGCCGGCGACGAGGGCGGTCACCAACGGAGGGAAGGCCGCTATGCCAGGCACAGGATCGATCCGCTGCATGATCCAGGGCAGCAGCAGCACGATCACGGCCAGGCTGACCATCGGCAAGGCCATCCAGAAGATCACCTCAGGAGCACGGCGGGTCTTGGGCATCGGCTGTCCCAGAAAGACCGAGCGGAACACCCGCACCACATTGGCTGCAGTGAACAGATTGGTGATCAGATAGATAACGGCGAACAGAGGAGCATCGACGAGCAACGTGTTCAGCATCAGGCCGAAACACCAGAAACAGCCAAGGGGAAACAGACCCACCAGACCGGCGCTACCGACGAGATAGGCCAGGGCGGTGGCGGGCATGCGACTGCCGAGTCCCCCGAGTTCGGTGAGATCCTGGCAGTTGGTGGTGGCGATGATGCTGCCGACACTCATGAACTGCAGCGCTTTGGCGAGGCCATGGGCAAACAGTAGCAACAAAGCGATGCCCGGTTTCTGCAAGGCGATGGCGATGAAGACCAGCCCGAGATAGGACGTCGTGGAATAGCTGAAGGCCCGCTTCAGGTCCACCTGAGCCAGAGCGACGAGGGCACCCCCGATGGCGCTGATGCTGCCAACCGCAAGCAGCACACTCGTGGCGAGCGGGGACAGGGCCACGATCGGCATCAGCTTCAGCAGCACGATCGCACCGCAGGTGACGACCACGGAGTTGCGCATGATCGACGCCGGATTGGGTCCCTCCATTGCTTCATCGAGCCATAGATGCATCGGAAACTGGGCGCACTTTCCGATCGGGCCGGCAATCAGGCCCAGACCGAGCAGGGTCGCTCCCAGGGGACCGATGGCACCATGCTGGAGAGCCTGGGAAGCCCAGACATAAAGATCGTTGAACTCCATCGAACCTGCTTTGGCCGACAGTCCGACCACCCCCATCAGGAGCAGAACATCACCGACACGTTTGGTGAGGAAGGCATCACGAGCAGCGGTGACGACAAGGGGCTGGGCATACCAGAAACCAACCAGAAGATATGTGGATAACGTGAGCATTTCGAGAAGGAAATAGCTCATGAACAGGTTGCTGCTGAGAACAACTCCACTCATCGCCCCTTCAAAGAAACCAACCAGGGCATAAAAACGAGCCAGCGACCACTCCTTATCGAGATAGCCGAGGGCAAACACCTGACACACCAGGCTCATCGTGGTGACCAGTTCCAGGGCCGCCAGATTGATGAGCGAGAGGTCAAAGCCGATCCGCAGGTCGAGATCAGCCGCTTTGAACCAGGCGAAATCAAGATGCTGAGGACCGATATCCGCCACCGTGGTGATCACGAAACTGCCGTGAAGCACGGCCAGCAGCGTCACAGCCAGATTGAGATAAGCCGCTGGACGCGGACCATTACGTTTGATCCATCCCGTGGCCCAGGGGAGCGACAGCAGCATGCCACTGAACCCATAGATCGGAATCAGCCAGGTGAGTTGCAGTGGCAGGGGAAGGGCGGGGTTCAAAGCAAGGGCCGTCAGAAGAGCAGCTGAGGAGTTGAGGGGAATCTAGGAAAAAACCCCGACCGACGAATGCCGATCAGGGCGAATCAACGGCGTCAACCCAGGGCCGACGTCAGACGTTCAGCGGCGTTGGCCCATGGAACGGTAAGCGACATAACGTCCGTACCCACGAGCTCTGCCGCCGCCGAGAGCCTGCAGCCATTGCTGCAGCTCCTGTCCATGGTGTTGCTCCTCCTCAAGCAGAGCCTGGAAGAAACTGCCATTGTTGACATCACCGAACAACGCACAGACGCGCACGGCCTCGGAATAATGATCAATCAGACGCTGCTCAAGCACAGCATTCTGTTCCAGTAATCCGATCAGATCCGGCGCATGGGTCACCGGTTGCAGCTGCGAGGCGCCAGGCGCTGCCCCATGCAGAAGCATCTGTTGAACGATGCGTTCCGCATGCTGCATTTCCTCGACCGTCTCCTCACGAAAACGGGCGGACGATTCCTCATCGCCCCAGAGCTGCAGCAGGGAGGCCTGGGTCATGTACTGCTGAACAGCTGTGAGCTCAAGGCTGAGGGCACGCCCCAGCAAGCCCAGCACCCGCGGATGAACGGCCTCCATCATCATCAGGAGCGACGGGTGGCGCCGGTGCCCACCAGTGCCGGTTCAACTTCACTGTGGGGACGGGCAATGATGTGGGCAGCCACAAGGCCGTCACCGACGCGTTCGCAGGCATCGGCGCCAGCACGGACCGCCGCATTGACGGCACCGGTTTCCCCGCGGACGAGAACGGTGACATAGCCACCGCCGACAAATTCACGAGCCACGAGGGTGACCTCAGCAGCCTTCGTCATCGCATCGGCGGCCTCGATCGCAGGCACCAGGCCACGGGTTTCAATCATGCCGAGGGCGATACCAGGAAGGGAGGAAGCCATGGAAGCAGGAGTTGGGGAGGAGGGGGAGTGTCCGTAACCTCCGGTGGCGGGAGGGGCTGCGGTGTTGGATCCGGAGGGGGGAGCTTTGGCGGCTGGGGCGGCACGACGGCCGCGACCCGAGGAACGAACGGTGGTCGAGGAACGACCGCTGCTTGCCGGACGGCTGGTGCGGGCGGAGGAGGCCGAAGGCACCGGAACGGCAGGAACCGCAGCAGGAACCTCTGCCGCGACCTCGGCAACCGGCGCCGCAGTCACCGCCGCGTCAGGGGTGGGCGCCGCTGCGGCCGCGGACAGGTCAGTCGTCGCGACCTCAGGAGCGGCGGGCGCCGCGATGGTGGCCGACTCTGTCGGCGCGGAAGGAGCGTCGG
>JBJTBH010000175.1:0-4949 GCA_046091285.1 Cyanobacteriota bacterium
TTCCCGTAGTGTTGATCGACGCAAAGGTAGTATTGATCGTCGTCGGGGGATTTGGTGAATACAAATGGATATCTTCTCACAAATGCTGGAATGTAGTCGGCGTTCCATCTGGCCTGATCATCCAGGTATTGATTTTCCTGATCGCCAACGGCAAGCACCACCACGGGAAAGGGAACTTGGTCCTCGCCAGTGATGAATACGATCGGATAATCCAGGCATGCCCGGCGAAACTCCGAAATTAGAATCGGTGCAATACGTAATTCCCGAGCAAATTCAAAACTCGTGATCTGCTTCAGGGTGCTGTTGCCGTGGGCTTCAGCTGTGACAGGGACGACGTCTTGGTAAATCAGGAGTTTCTTGGCCATCGGTTTTAAAGAGTTGGCTTATTTGAAGATGTTAAACGATGGATTTAATTGTAGCGTGTTTAAGGGATGATCGGACACAGATAGGCGGTAATCCCAAGTCCGGTGCCGCCAGTGGGGGTTGTGGACGATCTGGCGGCATCACTGACGACCCCTGTATCCGCTCCTCCACCCAGCCAATAGCCGCCACCGAGAGGATTTTGTGCCGGTAAGGTGCCGACAACGGTTGGGGAGGCGTAGCTTGCAGGGTTTGTCAGGTTGCTGCGGCTGAGAGCACCGCAATTATTAGGGGATTCACTGGCGGGTCCGTTAATGTTGACCGTCGTGCCAGGTGTGCTGGTGCTGAATGTCTGTGGATCAAATAACGTCACGCTGCGTACAGCTGTGCCTGCATAGGTACTGAGAACGATCTTATTGTTAGGGACGGTCTGTAGTTCAATTTGCTGCCGTTCAAGCCCTGTAGTGGTCTTGACGAGTGCTCCGTCGGCGCTTGTTCCAATGCTGACGCCGGTCACCGTCAACGCCGGCAGCCTCAGATCGACGGAGTTGATCTTTTCCGTTCCCCGGAGGGTCTGCGATCTCAGGGCCGGACCACTGCTGAGCACTGTCAGCAGAAAGAAGCCAGCCATCGCCGGGAGCGACCGCATTCTCAAGGTCTTGAAGGAATTCATTCGATATGGTAGCAGTTGCGTTTCAGTTGTTCGATGTTGTCGCTTACTGTTGTTCCCATTCGCTGACTGCCGAGAAATTGAACCATCCATAAATCAAATGCCAGGCCATTGATACGGCTGCTGCAGGCCAGGTTGCGAGCTCGATTGGCGGCCCTGCCAATCTCTTCGAGCCGGGCCTTGGTCTGGTTGCAGGCTTCGGCAGCTTCTGGTCTGTCGTAATAGGGAAATCCTGGCCGACTGGCTTTCTCCAGGCACACCTGCAGGCTTGCCTTGAGCTCCGTGAATACCTTGTCTGATTCCCCCATGCTTCTGGCGGATGCGGCGGCCATCGTTCCAGCGATCGTGGCGACGACGATCAGGAGGTTGACGGCAAGTTGTGGCTGTTGGTTGATTCTGTTCATGTCAGGGCCTGCCCATGGGAGCGGCGACATCGTTCGCATCGCTGTGATCCTTGGCTCCGCGCAGCCTGAGCTCAAGGGTTGGAAGTGTGAGAGATCCCTCGGGAATCCAGCCTTCTTTGGGTATGTCAAGCGCGAGAATGATTTCTAGATAGCTGTGATCCATCTGCTCGGGCGGCACGGCCTGGCATTTTATTCCGTAGGCCTCCTGGGGATGGCCCTTGAGTGGCAACCATTGGTCTGGGGCCATCGTGATGCTCACGCCTGTCCGTCCATCGCTGGGTAGGGTATTTTTGTGCATCCAGAAATAACGTTCGGCCTGTCCCGGTTGCTTGGGTCGAGGATCCGTGCCTGCAAGGATCACCCGCAGCTGCAACGCTTCTGGAGTGGTCAATTCTAAGTTGTAAAACAGTTGCAGCTCTGAGTTGCTCAGCCATCCGGCTTGTCCGATAAGTTCGGAGATTCCCAATGTATTGGTCAACGCTATGCCGGCCAGCCAGTAAAATGCCGTTTCGAGTTGCACATTGCAGCAGAAGGGAGACTTGATCTTGACCCCTCCGGCCAGGTCCATGGTGGAATGGCGACCATAGGGCTGAAAGAGATCGGGATGGGTGCTTGGAAGAATCCTGAGGATGCCGGGCGAGAGGGGAGTTGGGATTTGACCTGTTCCACCTGATTCCAGGGCTTTAAGGCGCTGACTCGTGTCCACCATGCAGCCACGATGGCGGGGATCGCCATGGCTGAGTGATGCGGCGCGGGTGATCAGAACCTCATCATCCACTGGACTGTGGAACAGGTTTTGATTGATGCATTGGTGGTATTGGGCCGGATCGTCGCTCTCCCGGCCCAGGCTGGCAAGCGTGCGTAAGAAGGTCCAGAAGTCATAGCCGTAGCGCTTGCAGAGGTCGCCACCCAGCCCATTGGCAGAAAACACAGCGCTTGCGTCAATCACGCACAGGCCATGCCACTGTTCATATTCATGCCGTGAGATCGCCAGGTTGGCTTCACACAGGCAAAAGGCCATGTCGAGCATTGCTTTGTCGTCATCGCTTTGATCGCGGACGGCCTGAATGAGGCGCTGCAGGGGTGGGAGCCGGGTATAGCGTGCATCGTCGCTGATGACCATCCAGCGCTCCAATCCTCTGATTGCTGCTGGTGTCTGGCGCATCAGAAGCAGGCCGATGGTCTGAACATCGACCAACCATTGACGGCGCAGGTCACTGGATCGCCGAAGATTTCGCCTGTCGTCAAGCCGGAGCTTTCGGTATGGAGATGGACCGGATGGCCATCCATCTGTCCGTTGATCACGGTGATTGGCCTCTGCATCAGGGCGGGACCATTCGAGTCAGCAGTGACCATTGGAGACCGCTTTCGTGTCACCTCGATCACATTGTCTCCAACGATGGCTGTGTAACTTTGATTGGGATCGAGTCGGTCGGAATGCACCTGCAACAGCACAGGGTTTCCCATGATGTCTGTACCGCTGCACATGCGAGCGGTGCAGGTGATGTTCTGACCGTGCACGGCGGCTCCCCTGAGCATCACCAGCGTGGCGCTGGTGATGCTGGCCGCTCGTCGTGCTGATGCGGGAACCCTCATGATCAGGGGCGCTCCAGCTCAAATGAGCCAAGTCCGGGTGCGTAGGGATTCGGAGTCCTGTGCAGCTGCTCCGGCAGGAGAGGTTGGGGGACTTCCGGCAGATGGAAGGTCAGGGTTGGGACGTTGATTCCATTGCCTTGAATCATCACGTTGGCGCTGCTGGTGCCATAGCTGGTACGACCGATGTTGCTCGTCCCGATGGGAAGGACGATCGCACCCGTGGAGGGACTGAACGCTCCCATGGCCTGGGCGCGGGCCGGGGTGGATGGGCACGGCGCCGCCTGATTCATCACCAGGCTCACCCTCAGGAGGGGCTCACGTCCAGGCTGCCCTGGGGGCAATCGCCATCGAAGAGCTGCGTCTTGCCCCCTTGGATGGGCGGCCATGAACGTCATCACTTTTTTAATCATTCCATCGTACGTGTTGTTGTCAAGGGTCTATCCGCCCCTTCTGGTGCCAGGCTGTTCGGCCTGGCGTTCGCCTTTCCATCCACCTCCTCGCCGCTCATGGGGTTCAGGCTGGAGGATTCAGGGTTTCAGCCCCTGTCGCTGATCTCCCTTCTTCTTTCGAGGCGCTCCCCCCTGGTCAGGCGGTGGCGGTGGCGCCGGGGCCAGGCTCAGGATCGGCACCGGAGTCATGGTCGGGAGCGGGGGGCCGGCTGCCGGATCGCCGGGGGGAGGCCGGTTTCCGCCCGGATGGGCCAGGCCTTGGGCGGGAGCCTGGCCTGATCGCACAGCAGGTCTCTATGTGTCAATCGCTTGACAGCCGCAGATCTGCTGGATAAAATCAGCGCCTGCTCCACGCCTGGTCGATCGGACCTTGGATGTTTAGCCATATCACCGGATCGAAGATGTGGCTGTTCAGTCCCTTCGTCTCCGCTGCCGTCACGGCTTCCCTGTTTGCTCCCGCCGTTGCCCTCGCTCAGGCCAATCCGGCGGCCACAGCCTCCTCTGCTGCCAATGCAGCGGGTACGACGGTGAACAGTCAGAACAATTCCCAGATCAACACCAACACCTTCTACGGATTCGGTCCGGGGATCAGCTGTCCTACAGCTTCTTTTTCGGTGGCAGGATTCGGCGGTGGCGGTGCCGGCTCCAGTGCCGGTGACACCATCGGCGCCAACGTCAACAGTGGCAACTATGGAGGAATTGCGTCGCTGACGTTCCCCATCGGTGGCGCCAATTCGGCGATCTGTCAGGAGATCGGGAAGGCCCAGGTGGAGTCGCTCAAGGCCCAGGCCGCCCGTACGAATCTGGAAGCGGCCAAGACGCAGGCTGATATCAATCTGGTCACGGCCCTCAAGTGTGTGGAACTGCTCAAGGTTGCTGTTCTGGCGGGACCGTTTCAGCAGGTCTGTTCAGGAATTTATCCCCGCGGTCTGAGTGTTGTCACCAGTCCGGCGAAGCGTCAGGTGCAGACCTTCACGCCCTGATGGCCGACAGCGACAACCCAGTGTGTGTGTCATCTCCTTGTCTGTGCTGACTCCCGTGCCCTTCGCCATCCCATTCCGGAGTGCTGCACCCCTGACGCTTGCCGGCCTCATGGGAGTGGCGGTGGTCATCGCTTTCGTCCCCGCCTCCGAGTCGGTTTCGCCTGATCCCCAGCCCGACCTGTCCCGCCAGATCCTTGGCCCCAGCGTTGGGCCCAGGGCGTTCCCGGCCTCCCGGCCGGCTCCTCCGCGCCGGGGGGATGGTCGCAGCCGGCGCCCTGAGCCTGTGGTGACGCCAGGGCCTCTCAGGGAAATCCGCCGTCCCCCGGTCGCCAGACTGCCCGTCGAGGAGCGTCCGCCGCTCTCGGTTCAGCTGATTGTGCCGGTGACAACCGGGTTGGAGTTCGCCCGGATTCAGCAGATCGTTCCTGACGCCAGGATCGGTGAAATGGACGGCGGGTTGTTCGTCCTGGTGGCTGAAACCACCCGG
>JBJTBH010000176.1:0-18528 GCA_046091285.1 Cyanobacteriota bacterium
TCAACTTTGACAAGTACGCCAGGCGCTACCTCGCCGGCTACTGCTTCCGCTTCAACAGACGCTTCTCGCTGGCGGCGATGACCGAACGGATCGCCAATGCGGTCTGTTGCTGCATGCCCTGCACCGAGCGCGATCTCAGGGTCGCGGAAGTTTATGGGTAATCAAGTCCCCGGTTGAGGGTTGGCTGATTGATGGATCACTCACAGGATTGCCATGCTGCCATCGATGGATCTGGCCATGGTTGCTGCTGAGTCCTTTCTGCCAGAAGCAAACCAGGTGAATGAGAATGTCTTGATCGATCTGAACCAGAACCAGAATCAGAAACAGCAGCAGGGACAGAGTCAGAATCAGAGTCAGAAATAGCAGCAGCAGAAACAGGAACAGGAACAGGAGAAGAAACAGAAACAGAAACAGCTCAGGCTGGCGCCGGTTTTGTGCTGTGTCGTTGATCCTGCATGGTCACCGCCTCTTCTGAGCTGGGGGATCGGGCGAGGGGCCTCCGGCTTCCTAACCAGGCCTTAACCGAATCACTACCAACCCTTTGTCTGCCATGCCAGGGCGGATCCATACAGTTCCAGCGACCCAGCCTTGCGGCAGATCATGGTTGTGACTCCGTTGCGTCCAGCGAGTGGCGGTGAAGGTTTCAGAGATCGGCTGGAAGCCAGTTTTCAGAATCGTGGTCTGGTTCATCTTCCGGCAGGGAGTTCGATCCCGCTTCTGCGTCATCATCTCTGGCTGGTGATCCGCGGCATGGTCAAGCTCGGTTCAGTCACGGAACAGGGGGATCCTCTGCTGTTGGCCCTGGTCGGTCCCGATGAGCCGTTCGGTGAATCCCTCTCCAGCCAGGACGCACTCGAGGCCGTCACCCTGGTGGATTCCGATCTGCTCTGTCTTCCCCTCTCCGAAGCCTCGGCCCGCCCGGAGCTGGCCCTCACCCTGGTGCAGTCTCTCAGTCATCGCTGCCGGCAGTCGGAAGCACTGGTGGCCCTGCTGGGTCTGCGGCTCGTGGAGGAGCGGATCCGGGGCTTTCTTGAGCTCATCGCTCAGGATTACGGCCATCCCTGCCCCCAGGGCCTGCGCCTTCCCTTCCGGCTCACCCATCAGGATCTGGCCAGCGCCCTGAACACCACGCGTGTGACCGTGACCCGGATCATCGGCCAGCTCAGACAGGAAGGCTGGCTTGCTCCCGATGATCACCGCCATCTGGTGATCAGTCACCTGCCGCGGCGCCGCTGATTCCGAGCGGCAGGACCAGTTCCATCAGCGCTCCACCGCCTGGGTGGTTCGAGGCCTGCACTCGCCCGCCGTGGGTCAGGGCGATCTGTTGCACGATCGACATGCCGAGGCCGCTGCCACTGTGCTGGCTGCGCACCCGTGAGGGATCACCGCGATAGAAGCGTTCGAAAAGATGTTCCTGGTCGGCGATGCTGAGGCCGCAGCCATGGTCGCGGATCGCCAGCAGGCACCAGCGATCGCGTCGCTGCACCTGCACCTCCACGCTGCCGCCGTCGGGGCTGAAGCGGATGGCGTTGTCGAGCAGGTTGAGCAGGGCCCGGTGCAGTCTCGGCTGATCAGCCAGCAAGGCCAGGTCCCGGTCGCCCTGCAGACGCAGGTGGATCGAGCGTTGTTCCGCCAGGGGCCTGAGATTGGCCCAGACGGTGGCCACGAGCTCGGCGAGCACGACCGGGGCATAGCGACTGTTGTCACCCGGGAGGACATTTTCGAGACGGGAGAGTTCGAGCAGGTCGCGCACCAGTTCCTCCAGCCGCCCCAGCTCCCGTTGGTAGCGCTGCACCAGGACGCCCTGCTGCCCACCGATCTCCCGGGCGAGTCGTTCCCCCACCAGCATCAGGGCGGTGATCGGTGTCTTCAGTTCGTGGGCCACATCGCTCACCCAGCGTTCCTGCTGATCCAGCTGTGCCTCGAGGGAGCGCCGGTCCTGGAGCCAGAGCCAGATCCAGCCCGCTTCGCCGGGACGCACCAGCACCTCCAGTTCGGCCCCTCCCACCTGGGTCATCAGCCGCTGGCTGCGTCGTTGCACCCGGGCCAGACTGATCGCTTCATGCAGCTGCGGGCCCTGGATCAGGCCCTGCAACGACTGGCCCCGCAGCAGCTGGTGGGTCGGCAGCTGCAACAGCCGTTCAGCCGCTGGATTCTGGGCCGCGATCACGCCCGCCGGAGCCAGCAGCAACCAGCCCACCGGGGCGGCATCACGCAACTGCTCGATCTGAACACCGCCGACGTTCAGCATCTGCTGGGCGGCGGCACTGCCGGATGTATGGCGATTCCGGCGGCGGTTGAAGCGGTGATCCTGAAGGCGGCCGATCGGCAGACCGATCGCCAGTCCCAGCATCAGGGCCAGCAGCAGATCCATCCGTTCAGCCGAAGCGGTAGCCGAAGCCCCGCACGGTCACCAGATGTTCCGGTGCCGAGGGGTTGCGCTCGATTTTTTCCCGCAGCCAACGGATATGAACATCCACGGTCTTGCTGTCGCCGATATAGTCCTCTCCCCAGATGTTCTCCAGCAGCTTGTCGCGACTCCAGACCCGTTTGCGATGTTGCATGAACAGCTCCAGCAGGCGGTATTCCTTCGGGGAAAGATTGAGAGGTTCGCCGCTGCGGGTCACTCGGCATTCCTCGCGGTAGAGGCGCAGATCGTGATGTTCCAGAACGGTGGCAAGGGTCGGCGATCGTCGTTCATCCTGCAGGCGGCTGCGTCGCAGCAGTGCCCGACAGCGCGCCACCAGTTCGAGGATTCCAAAGGGTTTGGTGAGGTAGTCATCGGCGCCGACCTCAAGGCCAAGCACCCGATCGGTTTCGCTGTCGCGGGCGCTGACGATCAGGATCGGGATCGCCTGTTGCGCCTCCCGCAGGCTGCGACAGAGCTCCAGCCCTCCGAGACCCGGCAGCATCAGGTCCAGCACCACCAGATCGAAACCGTTTCGGCGCCGCCCATCCTCCGGTGGGACCACCTCACCGTTCGCAGCTCGCCGTTGCTGAAGCTTCTTCAGCGCATCACGGCCTTTGGCACAGGCGGTGACCTGGAAACCCTCCAGCTCCCGAGCCTCGCTGATCGTCTCGCGGATCGTGTCGTCGTCTTCCACCACCAGCAGGTGCGGTGATGGGGACGGATCGCCAGACGGGGGGTTGGGGGGAGGACTGCTCACCATCCCTCCATTCTGAGCTTCGGGTCAGGCTCGGTCATCCCCCCTAGAGTTCGGCCACCTTGCCGAGCCTGGCAGCCGGATGAGCCCGTTTCAGTCTCAGATCGTGACCTTGATCGCCCTGGCCGTCGCGATCCTGCTGGGGTCAGCGATCGCCACGGGGGTCGAGGCGGCGGTCCTCACCGTCAGTCCGATCCAGGTGCATACCCTCACGCATCAGCAGGTGAAGGGGTCGTGGGCCCTGGAACGGATCAAGAATCGACCCGGCCGTTGCCTGGCCCTGCTGGTGGTGGCCAACAACCTTTTCAATATCTCCGGAAGCATGGTTCTGGGCGGTGTCGCCCATGAACTGTTCATGCAGAAAGAGGTGCGGCCCTACGGCGATGTCGCAGAGTTCGGTTTCAACGTTCTGTTCACGATTGCCGTGATCCTGGTAGCGGAGATCCTGCCTAAGGCGATCGGAAACAATTTCTCGCTTCCGATCGCTCTGGCTAGCTCCCGGCTGCTGCTGGCGATCGAACGGCTGTCGTTGCCGCTGCTGCTGGTGCTTGAGCGGCTGCTCCCGGCCATCACCGCCGAATCGGAGCTCACCACCAATGAACGCGAAATCCGCCTGCTCGCCAGGCTCGGATCGCAGAAAGGTCAGATCGAAGCCGATGAGGCGGCGATGATCGGCAAGGTCTTCGAGCTCAATGACCTCACCGCTCGGGATCTGATGGTGCCCCGCGTCGGCACCCCGTCTCTGCCCGGTGGCGCATCCCTTGACAGTCAGCGGAATCAGATCCTGGCGTCAGGCCACGAGTGGTGGGTTGTGCTGGGGGAAGAGGTCGATGAGGTGCTCGGTGTGCTCAGTCGGGAGAAGGCCCTCGAAGCGCTCGTCGAGGGACGTGGTGGCGCTCTGATCAGTGGCCTGGTGGAGCCGCCCCGTTTCGTGCCGGAGATGATCCGCTCCGATCGTCTGCTCACCACCTTCCGCCGCGGGGATCAGAGCTCGGTGCGGGTGGTCGTTGATGAATTCGGCGGCTTCGTCGGTCTGGTCAGCGCCGATGCGATTCTCGGGGTGCTCGCCGGTTGGCGTCGTCAGACACCACCGGGTGCCCATCTTCCTGTTTGAAACGCCTTCCATGTCGGCGTGCCCCAGAACGGAGCGGCCTCCTTAAGGTGCCTTTGTGTGCCGAAGAAAGCTGCCCCCATGGCCAGCATCTATCCCGACAACAGCCTGAGCATCGGCCGGACGCCTCTGGTGCAGCTCAACCGGGTCACCGCCGGCCTGGGTGCGAGGGTCCTGGCGAAGATTGAGGGTCGCAATCCCGCCTATTCCGTCAAATGCCGGATCGGCGCGGCGATGATCTGGCAGGCGGAACAGGATGGCCTGCTTGGCCCTGGCAAGGAGCTGATCGAACCGACCAGCGGCAACACCGGCATCGCCCTGGCGTTTGTCGCCGCCTCCCGCGGCATCCCGCTGACCCTGACGATGCCGGAGACGATGAGCCTGGAGCGGCGCAAGCTGCTCACCGCCTACGGCGCCCACCTCGAGCTCACCGAAGGACGGCTTGGGATGACGGGCGCCGTGAAGCGTGCTCAGGAGATCGCCCAGTCCGATCCTTCCCGCTTCGTGCTTCTGCAGCAGTTCATCAATCCTGCCAATCCCCGCATCCATCACGACACGACCGGTCCTGAGATCTGGGAAGACACGGACGGCCAGGTGGATGTGTTCGTGGCTGGCGTCGGTACCGGCGGCACCATCACGGGCGTCAGCCGTTACATCAAGCAGACCCTGGGGAAGAGTCTCCGGAGCGTGGCCGTGGAACCGGTGAACAGCCCGGTGATCAGCCAGGCCCGTCAGGGGCTCAGCCTGCAGCCAGGTCCCCACAAGATCCAGGGCATCGGCGCCGGTTTCGTGCCAGGCAACCTCGATCTTGCCTTGGTTGATCATGTCGAGGCTGTCAGTGATGAAGAGGCGGTGACAATGGCCCGTCGTCTGATGCGCGAGGAGGGGATTCTGGCCGGAATTTCCTGTGGCGCGGCCACTGTCGCGGCTCTGCGGCTGGCGGCAGATCCGGCCCATGCCGGTCAGACGATCGTTGTTGTGCTTCCTGATTCGGGCGAGCGTTATCTGAGCTCGGCGCTGTTCGAAGGCATGTTCAACGAGAAGGGTCTGGCGGCGAGCTGAGCTCCAGACCCTGCCGCCACCAGCGTCCTGATTCCCGGATGATCTGCAGGCCGATGATGCTGATCACGGCCATCAGCAGGATCTGATCGATCCGCCGGTCCGGGATCAGGATGTCGGCGGCCAGATGGGCCAGGTTGGTGATCCCATAGACCATGGCGATCAGCCGATGCCAGCGTTTCCAGCCCTGCCAGCGCCTGGGACGGTCAGGATCACTGGCCGCCTGGGCGATCAGCAGCAGGCTCAGCAGTGGAATCAGGTCGTAGACCATCATCGCCGTGAACACCGTTGGCAGCGCGGCGACCGGCACGTCGCTCTCGATCTGGGCGGAGAGCCCATGAAACAGGGGCATCAGGCCGAGATCGACGTGGATCAATATCGCCAGCAACCAGGCGGTCCAGAGGCTGCGCAATTGAAGGCTGTGGTCGATCACCGCGGAGGGCATGGCTGCGCACAGCCTGAAGCGCCGGATCGTGATCAGCGGCTGCCAAGGCAGTTGTGACCCGGATCTGTGCGTTGTTCCGACCTCAGTGTGCTGATGTCAGTGTGCTGATCCAGGGCTGTTCATGGCTTCCAGGCTCCCGGCTTCAGTTGGCCATCGTCACGAATTCCTCGGCCACCGAGGGATGCAGGGCCATGGTGCGATCGAAGTCGGCCTTGGTGGCCCCCATGCCGATGGCGATCGCGGCCATCTGGATGATTTCTGCACTGTGGTCACCGACCATGTGGCAACCGACCACCACACCGGTGCTGCGGCGCACCACCAGCTTGAGCAGGGTCTGGGGACCGCGCTTCGGGAGGGCCTGCGCCATGGGCCGGAAGCGTGCCCGGTGGATGCGGATGTCCTCGTCTCCGAAGCATTCCCTGGCTTCTTCTTCACTGAGGCCCACGGTGGCCAGTTCCGGTTGGGTGAAGACGGCACTGGCCACCAGCTGATGATTCACCTGCCGGGGGGCGTTTCCGAAGACGCTGTCGGCGAAGGCGCGTCCTTCATCCACCGCCACAGGTGTCAGGTTGATCCGATCGGTGACATCCCCGACGGCATAGATATGGGGGACGTTGGTGCATTGATCGGCATCGACGGGAATGCGGTGCTGTTCGACGTGGACACCGGCAGCACCGAGATCCAGTCCCGCCAGGAAAGGGCGCCGTCCGGTGGCCAGAAGCACCCCTTCGCTCTGGATGGCGTCGCCATGTTCGGTGGTCACCGTCAGATCCCCGGCTGAGCCGCTGATCGCCGCTGCATGGCAACCGAGGCGGATGCTGATTCCTTCGGCTTCCATCGCTTCCTGCACGGCCTGAGCCAGCTCCCGATCGAAACCGCGGAGCAGTTCGTTGCGCACCAGCTGGGTCACCCTCACTCCGAGGCCGTTGAGGATGCAGGCGAATTCGCAGGCGATGAAACCGGCACCCACGATCACAACACTGTCCGGGAATCGGGGGAGCTGGAACAGGTCATCACTGACCCAGGCGAGTTCCGCGCCAGGAATGGCCGGCCGCCAGGGACGGCCGCCGACGGCGATCAGGATCCTTTCGCCTTCGAGCACCCTGACCCCGGAGTGCTCTCCGCTGCTGCCGCCAGTCAAGACGGCAATGGTGTTCGCATCCTGAAACCGGCCCCAACCGGGCACCAGCTCAACACCGGCCTTGGTCAGAAATCCGATGTGCAGGGCATTGAGTCGATCCACTTCCTGCCGAACCCGGCTGAGCAGGAGCGACGAATCGGGTCTGGCTTCGTTGAGGCTCCAGCCGTAGCTCGGCGCATCGTTGATCAGGTGGCGAAAGGCTGAGCCGTACACCAGCAGTTTCTTGGGCACACAGCCGCGGATCACGCACGTGCCGCCGACCCGATCTCCTTCCACCAGGGCCACCCGAGCCCCGTGGGCGGCGGCGCGCTTGCTGGCGGCCAGGCCGCCTGATCCGGCTCCGAGCACGATTAGGTCGTAGCGATCGCTGGGAGCTGGGGTCATCGGCTGGGGAACGGCGATGGCTTCAGGGTAAGAGGCAAGAAAAAACCCCCGACAACTGTCGGGGGTGCTGGGGGTGTCGCCGTCGATCGATGATCAGCAGGCCATCGCCTCAGATCCGTGGATCGCTGACACCCGATCGCTGGTCAGGGGCGACGGGCCGGGGAGCGGTCGTCACGGGGCCTGAGCCATCGATGGGTGATCCATTCATGGGTGATCAGATAGCGGCCTGATCGCGATCGCCGGTACGGATGCGAATCGCTGTTTCCACTGGGGTCACAAAGATTTTGCCGTCTCCGATTTCACCGGTGTGTGCGGCTTCGGTGATGGCCTGGAGAGCTTCATCCACCTTGTCATCATTGATGACAGTGACAATCTTGACCTTCGGCAGAAATTCAACAGTGAATTCCGTGCCGCGGTAGCGCTCCACCTGGCCCTTCTGGCGGCCGAAACCGCGGGCTTCTGAGATCGTCATGCCGACGACATCAATTGCAACCAGGGCACTCTTGACAGCATCCACCTTGGAGGGGCGGATCATGGCGGTGATTTGTTTCATGGCCGGGTCAGTAGGTCATGGGGTCATAGGCATCTTCGCCGTGGGCCACGAAGTCAAGACCGCGTTCTTCATCCTGGGTCGAGACCCGGAGGCCAAAGATGGCGCCGACGATCCAGAGGATGATGGCCGTGGCCAGGGCCACGTAGCCGTAGGCCAGCACCACGGCCTTGAGCTGGGCGATGAACAGTCCGACGTTTCCACTGGAAGCGAGGACTTCGGCCGATTTCGGGAAGAAATTCGGATCCACGAATTCCTTCACAGCAAACACACCGGTGAGCAGGGCACCGACGGTGCCGCCGACCCCGTGCACCATGAAGGTGTCGAGGGAGTCGTCAAACCTGATCGCCGCTTTGATGCGCACGGCGATGAAGCAGGCCACGGCTGTCGCTGCGCCGATGATCAGCGAGGAGCCGATGGTCACGAAACCGGCTGCCGGTGTGATGCCCACCAGTCCGGCGACGGCCCCGGTGGCGGCACCGACGGCCGTCGGCTTGCCGTCCTTGAGCCATTCGATCAGGCACCAGGCGAGCAGGGCGGCCGATGCTGAGGTGCTGGTCGTGGCGAAGGAAAGGCCGGCACCATTGGCGGCGAAGAAGCTGGCTCCGTTGAAGCCGAACCAGCCGAACCAGAGCAGGCCGGCACCGAGGAGGATGAACGGCACGTTGTGGGGCGGGCGGCCGTTTTCCGGCCAGTTGGTGCGCGGACCGACGATCGCGGCTGAAATCAGGGCAGCGACACCGGAGGAGATGTGCACGACGGTGCCACCGGCGAAGTCAAGGGCGCCGATTTCGGTGTAGATGTAGCCACCACCCCAGACCATGTGGGCCAGGGGGCAGTAGACGAAGAGGCTCCAGAGCAGGCAGAACCAGAACCAGGCCTTGAAGTTGATGCGTTCGACCACAGCACCGGAAATCAGGGCCGGTGTGATGATGGCGAACATGCCCTGGAAGAGGGCAAAGGAGCTGGCACTGATGGTGAAGCCTGGGAAGGGGGGCGTGGCGCCATTGGCACCGCCGACACCATTCATCATCAGGAATTCGAGACCGCCGATGAACGGACTGCCGAAGCCTGTACCGAAGGAGAGGCTGTAGCCGACCACCACCCAGAGGACGCCGACGAGCCCCATCAGGAAGAAGCTCATCATCATCGTGTTCAGCACATTCTTGGCGCGCGTGAAGCCGCCATAGAAAAAGGCCAGCCCCGGTGTCATCAGCAGCACCAGGGCGGAACCCATCAGCATCAGCAGGGTGTCGGCGCCATCGGCCTCCTGCATTTTCAGGGGTTCAGCGTGGGCCGCACCGGCCATCATGGGGAGCAACCCGGCGCCTGCCATCAGCAGGATCAGGCTGTAATTGCGGAGCTGGGGACTTTTCACCCCGGCCAGCAGTTGTTCACGAAAGCGGTCAAAGGTCTCCAGGGTCGATGAACCTCTGGAGAGGCTTGGGAAGGAAGCCAAGGGAAGTGAGTACTCCTTGATGACTGAATTTATTGTTCATCCAGCTACAGACCTTCTCCAGTAGCGGCTGCGACCGAATCACAGATTCGTCGCTGCGGATCGGCGTCCTCCCTGCGGCAGCGTTGGGCTGACTCAGCCATAGACCCATTCGCGATCGCTGTGCAGGTGTGCATCCCAGGCGGCGGCATCGGCCACGATCCGCTCCAGCGCCAGGCGCTCCGCCCGCCAGCCCAGCTCCTGGCTTGCCAGGCTGGCTTCGGCAACCAGGCAGGCGGCTTCTCCCGGTCGTCGGGGCCGCCGTTCGATCGGCAGTTTCATCGCGGTGATCCGTTCCACCAGATGCAGCACCTCCAGAACGGAGGTGCCGTGACCGCTGCCGAGGTGATAGGTGCCGCTGCCTCCTCCGGCCAGCAGACGGTTCAGGGCCATCCCATAGGCCCTGGCCACATCGCTGACATCGACGATGTCACGGATTGCGGTGCCATCCCGGGTCGGAAAGTCATCCCCATGGAGCGGAAAGGGAATCTGGGTCCGGGCGCAGCGGATCGCCCGAGGGACCAGGTGATGCTCCCGGGGGTGCGACTCGCCGCAGCCGTTGCGCAGATCGGCGCCGGCCATCTCGAAGCTCCGCAGAATCACGGCGTCCTGACCGCAGCTTCTCCCTGCGTCGCGGATCAGCCATTCCGCCGCCAGCAGGGAGCGTCCGAGCGGGCTGGAGGGAATCGGATCGGCCTCCTCCCGCAGCGGATCCACGCTTCCTTCCCCGAACACCGCCGCGCTCGACCCGAACAGCAGGGGCGGTGGATCCTGCGGCCGCAGCCGCGCGGCCTCCTCGATCAGCCCCAGGGTGTGAGCGACATAGAGGTCATAGAAGCGATCGGCCTGGCGCCAGGAATCCTCCAGGTCGAGCCAGGCACTGACCTTAATGATCGCGGCGATTCCGTGATCACGAAGCAGCGTGCTCAGCAGCTCCCGATCCCCGAAGGATCCCTGCACGAGGGTGGCTTTGGGATGCAGGGCCACGGACTGCTGGCGGCCTCGACTGAGATCGTCGAGAACGACGGGATGGTGCCCTTGTTCGATCAGCATCGGCAACAGGTGACTGCCGAGATAGCCGGCTCCACCGATCACAAGCACTGGGGCCATGGAGGCGTCATGCAGGGAAAGCCCCGTTTCTGGGAGGGGCCTCGCCATCGTTGTCGACCTGGCCGGCTTCGACGCTCTTCGTGCTGATCTGAAGCTGATCGGGATCAGGAGCGTGACAGCGATCGCGTGCCGGATTTTCCAGGCGCTTCTTTCCCTGGAAGTTACGCTTGAGAATTGATTGAAATCTGCCGCAGAATGAAGCCATCGAGCTTTGTCCGGCTTCCTAATCTTGTGGAGCTGCAGCACATCACTGTTTTCCATTCGCTCTCAGGAGTCAACCGATGAATGAACGCTTTCGCGTGATGCAAAGGCAACCCAGAAGGATCTCGATCACCCTCAGTTATCACGTCCATGAGGCGCTTCTCTCTCGTTCTGAGGATGAGGGCCGTTCGGTGTCCAATCTCTGTGCCTTTCTGCTGGAGGACGCACTCAGGGATCCAGCCCGTAGTTTCAATTCAGCCAATGGCGTGCATCCAGCACAGCCGCAGCAGCCTGTGCGGCCGATGCGCTCGGGCCATGCCTTCTGAGATGGCTCCGCCCGGGAGGTGAGGCCGTCGCTGGGGCCAGGGTGGTGATCATCCCTGGCCCAGCCATGCTTCAGGAGTGTCTGGTGGTGTTTGGCTGATTGGGTGTCGACTTGGGTGTCGACGTTTGTGATGGCTGGTAGCCATCGGCTTCATGCTGATGGCTTTTTCCGCAAGGCTTCATTCTGGATTCAGGAGTGGCGTCAGACGACGTCTCAGTTTCTGCAGAGCATTCCGTTCCAGTCTCTGAACCTGATCTTTGCTGAGCCCTGTCATTTCGGCGATGCGTGCGAAGGAAACGACCTGATGATCGCAATAACGCAATTCCAGGACCGTTCGCTCTCGACGCTCCAGTTGCCTCACCTGTTGGTGCATCCACTGATAGTCATCATCTGGTTGCGGTGCAATGCCATCGGAGACCATGTCCAGCAGGGTCATGTCCCCTTCCCCATTGCTTAATTGCTGATCGAGGGAGACGGTGTGGGAGCGGCGTGCCACGGTCAGGGCGAACTGCAGGCGCTGTTCCGTCTCACCGAGCTTGGAGGCCAGATCTTCCCGGCTCATCGGCTGTTCTGAGGAAGCGCGGATCGATTCGGCTCGATGGGCCAGGTCCACCAGATTGACGGGCAGGCGAATCGTGCCGGTCTGTTCCTGCAGGTAGCGATTGATGGCCTGACGAATCCACCAGTATCCATAGGTGGAAAACTTATAGCCACGGCTGGGATCAAATTTTTCGACTGCGCGCATCAAACCCAGATTTCCCGCCTGTACGAGATCCATCGGATCTTGATTGAGATGGGTGATTCGCCGCTGGTGACGTAACATCACGGCCACCACCAGTCTGAGATTGGCATTCACCATTCTGGCCATCGCCCGCCGCCCCCGGCGCTCAAGCGCAGCGGTTGGCGCGACTTCTTTCATCCACTTCTGAACCAGGGTTCCGAGATGGACTTCTTCCGCCGCAGTTAATAAAGGAATACGACCGATGGCATGGAGATAGTCTCCAAAGGCGTCCGACATCAGCTCCAGTCTCCTGAACTCTTTGATCTTCCGATCAATCCATCGGGCATGGCTCCAAAGTCACTGGAATGCCTCAATTCGGAGGCATAAGCTCGCTTTTCTCCCCATTCCTCCGGTCGCTTTGATGCATAGCTGCAATGGCGTTCTGGCTTGCTGAGAACCATCTGCCACAGTTGGCCTTTGCGCGAGCGGAATAGTCCTGCACAGGAGAGGAGATAGTATTTCCAGAGCCTATAGAAGGTGGGGGTAATGTCTCCTGACAGCATCGGCCAGGAAGCCTCGAAGTTCCGCCACCAGGCCATCAGGGTTTTGTCGTAATCTAATCCGAAGTTTTCCCAGTCTTCCAGCAAGAAGATTCCCTCAAATCCCCTGGTGAGCTGGTTGGCTGATGGCAGTCTCCCATTGGGAAAGATGTAGGTGTCAATCCAGGGGTCAACGTTCCAGTTGGTGGTGGCGGTTCCGATGCTCTGCACCAGGAACAGGCCATCGTCCTTCAGGAGTTCTGAGGCGATGCGGAAGTAAGTCCTGTCATTGTTACGGCCCACGTGTTCCAGCATGCCCACCGACACGATTCGATCAAACTTTTCAGTGGGATGATCCGTGAGGGTTCGATAGTCGCAGCATCGAATCTCAACCGGAAGATCGCTGAGAATTTCGCGGCAGTAATGCGCCTGCTGCACCGATACCGTGATGCCACTGACGTTGACGCCATAATTCCTGGCCGCATAGTCCGCCAATCCACCCCAGCCGCAGCCGATGTCGAGCAGGCGCTGCCCTGGAGCAAGCTCCAGTTTTTCGCAGATCAGGCGAAGTTTGTGTTCCTGGGCTTCTTCCAGCGTGTTGGCATGGCGCCAGTAGTCAGAGCTGTAGTTCCGCCGTGAATCGAGCATGGCGGCATAGACCCTGGGATGGATGTCGTAATGCCGACGACCGACCTGAAAGGCCTTGCGCCTGGTCTGGCGATTTCCCCAGCGTTCGCGCAGGGCCAGCAGCGTCTGTCTCCACCTGGCCAGGGCATCGAGGCCGAGGCCGGCGGTGTCTGTGTCCTGGCTGAGCAGCCGGGTGAAGAAGCCATCGAGTTCCTGACAATCCCAGGCCCCACGGACATAGCCCTCGCCCAGGGCAAGGCTGCCGCGGCGCATCAGATCGCCGGCAAGAGCAGGGTCGTGAACCTGTGGATCCCAGGGCCGATGTCCCTGCCATTGAATGTCCGCGCGATTCAGAAGACTTCGGAGCACGGCCGGGGCGGCCGGTGGTCCGGCATGGCGTCCGATGGCGTCGGAGCTGGACGAATCGACCATGAAGGAGCGGTTGGGACGCTCCAGCCCACCATCGTTTGCCGGAGCCTGGATCGGATTCGGCCCTTTCACCTCTCGATTGCGGTAGCGCTGCCGCAGGATCCGGTTCTGTGCCCATCAACCTGAAAGGGCCCCGCTTCGGCTGTGATGGTTCCGCTGACGCCGCCCTGGGCGGATCGCCAGACGGCCGGCCGGGCGCTGGCCCGTCAGCTGCTCACCCTGGCGCCGATTCCAATCCCCCGTCTGGTGCTCGGGCTGCCCCGGGGTGGGGTGATCGTGGCGGCTCCGGTCGCCCTGGCTCTCCAGGCTCCGCTGCACAGCTGGGCCGTGCGCAAGCTGGCTCTGCCGGAGGCTCCGGAAGTGGCGATCGGGGCCGTGGCTGCCGGTCTCGCCTGCCCGGTGGTGATCTGGGAGTCGCCGGAACGGTTGCCACCGATGCTGCGGGCTGCTGATCGTGCCGCCCTGCTGGATCAGCAGTGGCGGGAGTTGCAGCGTCGTCAGCGTCTTTACGGTGACCCTCCCCCTGCCAGCCTCAGGGATCAGGCCCTCGTGGTCGTCGATGACGGCATCGCCACCGGTCTGACGGTGCGCGCCGCTCTGGCGTCCCTGCGGGAGCTGGGACCGCGTCTGCTGATGCTCGCGGTTCCGGTCGCCGATCGGCGGGTGATGGATGAACTCCGGCCCTTGGTCGACACCCTTGTGGTGTTGCATCCGGTCGCGTCCCTGCGCGCCGTCGGCGGCCCTTACCGTCGCTTCGAAGCCGTGGAGGATCAGGAGGTGCTCCGCACCCTGGCCGCCGTCGGGCGTCGGCATCAGAAGGTCATCCCCTAGAACGGGCCCATCCCTTCAGGTTTCCGGTGTCGGCCCTGTCTTCTCTGCCCAGCTGGGAACAGCTCTCCGCCCTCGCACCGCCGCCTTCGGATCGGGTTCTGGGTCCCACCAACGCCCAGGCGGACCTGCGTCTGTTCGGTCAGCCGGAATCCGCTGTTCGGGTCACGCTTTACCGCGATCACCATGCCTGGTGTCCCTACTGCCAGAAGGTCTGGCTCTGGCTGGAGGAACGCCGCATCCCCTACCGGGTCCGCAAGGTCTCGATGGTCTGTTACGGCGAGAAGGAGCGTTGGTATCGCGATCTGGTGCCGACCGGTTACCTGCCGGCTCTTGCGCTCGATGGGGTCCTGATCACGGAAAGTGATCGCATCCTCGAATCCCTGGAGCTGGCCTTCGGCCCCCTCGGTCAGGCCCTGGTCGATCCCGACGTCCGGCCCCTGCGTCAGCTGGAGCGACGTCTGTTCCGGGCCTGGTGCCAGTGGCTCTGTTATCCCGGTCGTGGTGCGCAGGATGAAGAGGTCGCAGAAGGCCGTTTCGATGCGGTGGCCACTGAGGTGGCCGAAGCGCTGCAGCGTCATCCGGGTCCGTTCTTTCTCGCTCCTGCACCCTCCCCGGAGGGCGATGGTTTCAGCAGTGCCGACCTGGTGTTCGTGCCGTTTCTGGAGCGCATCAACGCCAGCCTCACCTATTACAAGGGCTATCAGCTGCGGCAGCGTCATCCCGCTCTGCAGCGCTGGTTTTCTGCCCTTGAGCAGCGATCCACCTATCTCGGCACCCAGTCTGATTTCCATACCCATGCCCACGACCTGCCGCCCCAGATGGGGGGGTGTCATGCCAGCGGCACGGAGCGCCAGCGGCTTGCGGCGGCGCGGATCGATCAGGGTCCCTGGCTGGCCGCGGATGCTTCTGCGTCCGCCGGGTTTGATGGGGAAACGTCCCAGCAGGTCGTGGCTGAGCATGCCCTGGAGGCCCTCGCCCGGGTCGTTCGGCATCGTCAGGCTCTGATCGCCCGCAATCCCGATCAGCCGGAACGTTTTGACCCAGCGCTGCGCGGCACCCTGGCCCGGATGGTCGGTGTCGATGTCGGCTCACCGCCGGCGGGCAGTGCTCCCGGGCTGCGGTATCTCCGCGATCGCATCAGTGTGCCCCGGGACATGTCCCTGCTGGCCGCCCGTTGTCTGCGGCAGGCCCTCGAAAACACCGCCGCGCTTGATGGTCCTGGCCAGGGGCCCCTCCTGCCGGTGCAACATCGCCGTGATCAGGATCCGCTCGCCTTTCGCCAGGCCGGTGCTCCTGCCTGAGATCCGACCCCTGGGCCGGTAGGCGGCCCTGCATCATGGCGGTTGTGCTCAAGCGCATCGATGCTGATGCCCACATTGTCTGCCTTTGGCGTGGATCCCGGTCTGGAGGATCTGCAGCGCCTGCTGCAGCAATGGGGCTACCTGGTGATCTTCGCCGGGATGCTGCTTGAAAATGCCGGCCTGCCCTTGCCGGGGGAAACGATCACCCTGATCGGTGGGTATGCAGCCGGCAGCGGACAGTTGCAGGGGATCCTCGTGATCGCGGCGGCGGCCGGTGGCGCCATCGTTGGCGACACGATCGGTTTCTGGGTCGGGCGACGTGCCGGTTGGCCGCTTCTGCTCCGACTCGGACGGCTGCTGCGGCGACCACCGGAGCAGATGGAGGCGTTTCGGGCTTCGTTTCTTCAGCATTCCGCTAGGTCGGTGTTCTTCGGTCGTTTTGTGACCGTTCTGCGGGTGCTGGCGGGCCCGATGGCGGGGGCCGTGGGGATGCCTTACCGCCGGTTTCTGGTCTGCAATGCCGCCGGTGCGGTGCTCTGGTCGGTGGTGATGGTCACCCTGGCGTTCCTGGGGGGCCGTTGGATTCCGTTGGAGCGGATGGTGCGTGGCGTCCTGGAATTCGGCCTTGGGGCGCTGGTGCTTCTGGTGTTGATCGTGCTGGTGCCTGCGTTACTGGCGCGGCTTGAGCGCTCCCGATCGGAATGACGCTCGGTAGGTCGAGGCCGAGGCTGTCTAGGGTCCGGGTCGGAAATGCTGTTGTCGTTCGTGGGACGTTTGCTGCCTCTGTCACGGCGTGGTGCGGTCCTCACTCTCGGGGCGGCGCTCAGCCTGCTCCTTCCCTTGTGGTCGCCTCCGGGCGCCGTCCGCGCCGTCGAACTGCAGGGTCGCACCTATTTCGCCAGCCCCCCGGTGGATCCCCGGGGGACCAATTACCGCTCCAATGCCGGTGAGGCCTGGGCGGAGTACATGGTCACAGTCACCGTGCCCAGCACCGCCGGGGTCGGGCTCGGGGGTCTGGAGATCACCCAGACCCGCGGTGTGGATCGCAGCTTCCCCTTCAACCTGGAGCAGTGCCGGGCCTTCCTTGGCAAGCCTCGCCAGGAGCAGGCCCCCTGGCCGGCCACGATTCAGTTCGATCAGAGCCTGCGTCGCTTCAAGGTGGCCTTTCGCGATCCGGTGCCTCCGGGTCAGACGGTGACCCTGGTGCTCAGACCCTGGACCAATCCGGTTCAGTCGGATGTGTACATGTTCTCGGTGATGGCGGTGCCGGCTGGACCGGATCCCGTGGCGGCCATGGCCGGTTTCGTCACCTTCCCGATCTATCCGGTCGAACGCTGGTGACCGTCACCTGGGTGTCAGCATCGTCGTTGCCTTTGCCATAGCCGGCGCTGGCTCAGGGTGGAGCCGAGGCCGACAGCGGCCAGGCCCCCGAGCAGATTGGCCAGAAGCACCAGCAGGGCCTGGACATCCCGGCCGTTCTGCAGGGCTTCGAGCATCTCGAGCATCCAGGTGCTGAAGGTGGAGAGCGAACCGCAGAAACCGACTCCCAACACCAGCAGCAGTCGCGGATGACGCTTCTGTAACGGCAGCAGGCCGCCGAGGGCCAGGGCGGCGAGCAGGTTGGCTGACAGGGTGCCGTTCCAGTGGCCTGCCCAGTGCCAGCGCAGCAATGCGCCGGGGATGGCACCGGTGGCCACCAGCATCAGGCTGTTGATTTCCCTGCCCAGCTGCGCCTGTGTCATCACGGAGTGGTCATCGTGAGCCTGCCGATCTGAAGGCCGAGAGCCATGGCCCCCAGGCCGAGTCCGAGGGAGAGCAGGCCCAGGCGCAGGGCCCCACCCCAGCGACCGTTCTGCAGGTCCTGCCAGAGTTCCGCCACCCACGTGGAAAAGGTGCTGAGGCTGCCGCAGAATCCTGCGGCCAGAAGCAGCAGCAGCGCCTGCGCCGGACGATCGGTCGCCGGACCGACCAGGGGAACCAGCAGGCCGAGGCTGAAGCAGGCCGCCAGATTCACCCCCAGGGTGGCCCAGTGGCGACGCGGCAGGATTGGCGAGAGGTGCTCCACCACACGAAATCTCAGCCAGGCTCCTGGAATCGCTCCGAGGGCGACGAGGAGGGCATCGGCCTGCGGGTGGGTCGGCATCACACGAAGGCCTCGGGCATCGGTCTGGCAGGTGGGCCTGGAGGTGGGCCTGAAAATCGCCCTGGACCGGCTGTCCAGTCCGTTGGCTGTATGGCGGCAGGATCGCTGTCGTCAATGGCCTTGTCAGAGGGGTGCGGCGGCGTTAGACAGCCGCCATGCGCAGCCACCTTCCATTGTTGCCCACCCTGGCCGGTCTGGTGCTGCTGGGGTTGCGTTCAGGGCAGGCCCTGGCGACTGACTTCTTTCCCTCCCCACGTCCTGAGCAGGTCCCTGCGGCTGTGGCTGTGGCTGATCTTGGCCAGAGCGCCAGCCTTGATCCGTCGATTCCCTTCGATGCCGCTCTGGCCCAGGGGATGGTGATCATGGCCGGGCCGCCTCCGTTGCCGGCACCGGATCAGCTGGATGCTCTCACCTACCCGTTGGCGCATCCTGCCATCGGCCTGGACCCCTGGGGATGGCGATTCTCGGAATCGCGGGGTCGATGGCGGATGCATACCGGCATTGATCTGATGGCTCCCCGCGGCACGCCGGTTCTGGCGGCCCTGTCCGGCCGGGTGCATCTGGTGCAGTGGATCGATGGGTATGGCGTCACCGTGGTTCTCGACCATGGCGATGGACGCCGAACCCTCTACGCCCATCTCGACGCCGTGGCGGTCAGGCCTGCCCAGGATGTCCGCGCCGGCCAGGTGCTCGCCGCGGTCGGGATGACCGGACGCACGTCGGGCCCTCATCTGCATTTCGAACTGCGCATCCTCCAGGCGGGGCACTGGGTGGCGCATGATCCGACGGCCCAGCTTCCTGTGGCGGTTCGCCCGACGCTGCTGGCCAACGCGCCCGCCGAGCTTTCGCCTCGCCGCTCCGATCCCCTCTCGGCAACGGTTCTGCCTGTGGGGTCGCTTCGCACGGAACCCCTGAGCCCGCGATCGCTCAGTCTGCCGCCGCAGCTGCCGCC
>JBJTBH010000177.1:0-2068 GCA_046091285.1 Cyanobacteriota bacterium
CTGCCGGCCCTGGCGGGAGTGGGTGCCATCAGCGACCTCCCCGGCGCCGCGGCGGGAGACTCCGGCGAGCGAAGCGCCAGCGCCGGGCCGATCACCCCCCGCAGCCACGGCTGAGCATGAGGCGCCCTCTCCCACGGTTCCGTCTCGCCATCGCCACTCCGCCCTGCACCGCCCGCCATGGATCCCCGCTTCCGGGTCGCCCTGATCGCCGCCACCCCCAACCCGCAGCAGTGTGTCTATGCCGGCATGCATCAGGACTACAGCGAAGGGTTCGTGGCCGCCTCCCGCCAGGAGTGGCCCGATGAGACCAGGGCCGGTGAAATCTGCGTCAAGCGGCTGCTGGCCGGAGAGCGGGGCCACTACGGCCCCTTGGAGCACGCCCAGATCGTGCTCAATGTCGGCTGGTTTCCCCATTCGGTGATGCAGCAGGCCCGCACCCATCGGGTGGGAGTGAGCTTCGATGTGCAATCGATGCGCTACACAGGCGATCGCATCTGCCGAGCCGCGAGCGGCGAGATTCCACTGGAGGAAGTCTTTTATCTGCGACCGGTGGGCGCCTACAGCGACCGCCAGGGCAAGAAGTACACCTATAGCGAAGAGCTGAGACAGCAGGATCTCGACCTCTGCCGCCTGGCGGCCCTGCGCTATCGCACGCTGCTGGAGGAAGGATTCGCAGAAGAACACGCCCGCGGCATTCTGCCCTTTGATTATCGCCAGCACTTCGTGGTCAGCTTCAGTCTGCGGGCCTTCCTGCATTTCATGGATCTGCGGGCCAAACTCGATGCCCAGGAAGAAATCCGTCACCTCTGCGATCTGATGTGGCCCCATTTCCAGCAGTGGGCTCCGGAATTCGCCCAGTGGTATGAAAAATCACGGCTGCATCGGGCCCGCCTGGCCCCCTGAACATTCAGGCCGCCGGGCCGCCAGGCTGTGCCGGTGCGCTCCGATTGCAGACCCGGACCCTACCGTGGACCGTCGGGACGACCACTGCCAGGCCATAAAAAGCACGGGCAGCACCCCGAATCAAGCCAGGGCCATGGCTCTCAGACCCTGGCGAGGGTGACCCGCTCCGGTTGGTCCTGATACTTTCCGGAACGATCCCGGTAGGTGGTATCGCATGGATCCCCTTCAAAGAAGAGCAACTGACAGATGCCTTCATTGGCATAGATCCGGCAATCAGCCCCTGAGGAATTACTGAATTCCAATGTCAGATGCCCCTCCCAGCTGGCCTCTGCGGGCGTCGTATTGACGATGATACCCAGGCGGGCATACGTGCTCTTACCGATGCAGATCACCGTGATGTTGGCTGGCACCCGCAGACGCTCAAGGGCGACACCCAGTCCGTAGGAATGGGCTGGGAGAATGAAATAGTCGCCATCGTCATCATGATGGAGCTCCACCGGCTCCAGATTCGCCGGATTGAAACGCTTGGGATTCATGATCGTTCCCGGAATATGACGGAAGATCAGGAATTCCCTGGGGGACAGCCGCAGGTCATAGCCATAGGACGAACAGCCATAGCTGAGGACCGGTGAGGTGCGGGCTTCAGCATCCAGATGCCGCACCAGCGTGGCCTGAAAGGGCTCGATCATGCCGGCTTCGGCCTGGACATTGATCCAGCGATCGTTCTTGAGCATGGGAAAAAACTAGGCGCAACGCCGCAGCTGGGTGAGCTGGTCGGCCATGGCCAGCAGAGCCGGCGGCATGGACGGCCCGGTCAGAATGACATCGAGATGGACCGGTCGCTGCTCCAGGGTGCTGATCACATCCTCCGACCCGAGATAACCGAGCTCGATCGCCAGTCCCAGTTCATCGAGCACCAGCAGATCCAGGCTGCCGTTCTGCAGTCGTTCACGGGTCGCCTGCCAGACCTCCTGCACCGCCCCTGCCTCCTCCTCGGACACAGGTGCCGCCGCCAGGGTGGCCGCCACCGCCGGCCGCATCCACTGCAACCTGCCGCAAAGCCAGAGGCTGCGCTCGACGCCCTGATCGACGCCACCCGTGAGGAACTGGGTGATCAGCACCCGACTGCCGAGACCAGCCGAACGCAGGGCCTGACTGAAGACGC
>JBJTBH010000178.1:0-5509 GCA_046091285.1 Cyanobacteriota bacterium
GGGCCTCAAGGAAGCGGCCCGTTTCGGCTCGGTGTTCTGGGATCTGATCAAAGCCAGGCCGTCGAAGGATCCCTTCCCCCCCTGCCAGCAGCAGGTGTTCCAGGGGGAGGCGGTCAACCTGGATGCCCTGCCGCTCCTGCGCCCCTGGCCGGAGGACGGCGGCCGGATCATCACCCTGGGGCTGGTGATCACGAAAGATCCGGAGACCGGCGTGCCGAACGGCGGGGTCTACCGGCTGCAGCAGCAGTCGATCAACACAATGACGGTGCACTGGCTGAGCGTGCGCGGCGGCGCCCGTCACCTGCGCAAGGCGGCGGCCATGGGGAAAAAGCTTGAGATTGCGATCGCCATCGGTGTGCATCCGCTGCTGGTGATGGCGGCGGCGACGCCGATCCCGGTGCAGCTGAGCGAATGGCTGTTCGCGGGCATCTATGGCGGTGAAGGGGTGCGGCTGTGCCGCTGTCGCACCCTGGATCTGGAGGTGCCGGCCCAGAGCGAACTGGTGCTGGAGGGCACGATCACGCCGGGCGAGGAGCTGGCCGATGGTCCCTTCGGCGACCACATGGGCTTCTACGGCGGCGTGGAGGATTCGCCGCTGGTGCGCATCCAGTGCGTGACCCAACGCCGCGATCCGATCTACTTCACCACCTTCAGCGGCCGGCCACCGAAGGAGGACGCGATGCTGGCGATCGCCCTGAACCGGATCTACACGCCGATCCTGCGTCAGCAGATCCCGGAGATCGTCGATTTCTTCCTGCCGATGGAGGGCCTCAGCTACAAGCTGGCCGTGATCGCCATCGACAAGGCCTATCCCGGTCAGGCGAAACGGGCGGCGATGGCCTTCTGGAGTGCTCTGCCCCAGTTCACCTACACCAAATTCGTGGTGGTGGTCGATCGGAGCATCAACATCCGCGACCCGCGCCAGGTGATCTGGGCGATCAGCGCCCTTGTGGATCCGCAGCGCGATCTGTTCGTGCTCGAGAACACCCCCTTCGACACGCTCGATTTCGCCAGCGAGCAGCTGGGACTCGGCGGCCGCCTGGCGATCGATGCCACCACCAAGGTGGGTCCCGAACGCAATCACGCCTGGGGGGAACCGCTCAGTCGCTCCGCAGAACTGGAGGCGCGCCTCGATGCCCGCTGGGCCGAGCTCGGTCTGGCGGACCTCGGCCGCGACAACCCCGACCCGGCCCTCTTCGGCTACACCCTGGAGAACGTGCTCGAACGGCTCGCCCGTCGGATGGCCACCTGAGACCGGCGGTGATGGAGCCGAGGCAGTGATTGGTGCCCGCCTGGGCAGACAGGAGATCCATGCCCTCAGGGCCCTGGTGACCCTGGCGCGCGATGTCACCGTCTGGCGATCGGTGACATCGCTGGCGGAGCAGCACGACCTTCCGGCACCGATGCTTGAGCAGCTGCTGCTGCGCCTGCGGCGGGCCGTAGTGCTGGAGGCCGGCCGCGGACGGCTGGGGGGCTATCGCCTCACTCTCCACCCGCAGGCGATCAGCCTGGCCAGGGTGTTCAGCGCCCTGGAGCCGCCAGTCGCGGCCGGATACCCCTCTGGCGACGAGATCGCGGAGGAGGGGGGCGCGGAATCTCGCAACCCCGGACGCGACGCTGCCGAGCACGTGGCCGCGGCCCTGGAGCGGCGCCTGCAGCGGGCGCTGGAGCGGGAACTGGCCGCGATCACCCTGGAGGATCTGCTCTTCGATCTGCGCAGCAGCCAGGCCAGCCTTGAGGACGAGGGCGGACTGATGCTTCCGTAGCTCCATAGGATCGGCGCCGTCTCCGCCGAGCGCGTGTGTCCAGTCCTGACGCCTCCCAGCCCCTGTCGCTGACGGCCCGTGGGCCCCTGCGGGGGCGGGTGCGGGTGCCTGGCGATAAATCGATCTCCCATCGGGCCCTGCTCTTCGGGGCCATCGCCGAGGGCGAGACCACGATCGAAGGTTTGCTGCCGGCTGAGGACCCCCTGAGCACGGCCGCCTGTCTGCGCGCCATGGGGGTGACGGTGTCTCCGATCGTGGCCGGGGAGCTGGTGACGGTGCAGGGGGTGGGGCTGGATGGCTTCCGTGAGCCGGAGGACGTGCTGAACTGCGGCAACTCCGGCACGACGATGCGGTTGATGCTCGGCCTGCTGGCCGGTCGCGCCGGCCGCCACTTCGTGCTCAGCGGTGATGGGTCGCTGCGGGGACGGCCGATGCGCCGGGTCGGGGAACCGCTCTCGCGCATGGGCGCCCGGATTCACGGCCGCAGCGGCGGCAACCTCGCTCCCCTGGCGGTGCAGGGGCAGGCCCTGACGGGCACGACCATCCACACCCCGGTGGCCTCGGCCCAGGTGAAGAGCGCGATCCTGCTGGCGGCCCTGACGGCCTCCAGCCCGACCACCGTGATCGAACCGCAGCAGAGCCGCGACCACAGCGAGCGGATGCTGCGGGCGTTCGGCGCCGATCTGGTGGTGACGGGCCCGGGCGGCACCGAGGTGACCGTGACCCCGGGAGCGAGCCTGCGGGGCCAGTCGGTGATCGTTCCCGGCGACATCAGTTCCGCCGCCTTCTGGCTGGTGGCGGCGGCGACGATCCCGGGGTCGGAGCTGACGGTGGAGAACGTGGGTCTCAACCCCAGCCGCACCGGCATTCTTGAGGTGCTGCAGCAGATGGGCGCCCGGATTGCCGTGGTGAATCGACGCGATGTGGCCGGCGAACCGGTGGGCGACCTGGAGGTCAGCCACGGGCCCCTGACGGCCTTCTCGATCGATGAGCCGATGATGCCGCGCCTGGTGGAGGAGATTCCGGTGCTGGCGGTGGCGGCCTGCCTGGCGGAAGGCATCAGCCGGGTGCGCGGCGCCGCCGAGCTGCGGGTCAAGGAAACCGATCGCCTGGCCGTGATGGCCCGCCAGCTGCAGGCGATGGGGGCAACGCTGATCGAATACCCGGATGGCCTCGACATCGTCGGCGGTGCCCGGCTGAAGGGGGCGGCTGTGGACAGCGAGACCGATCACCGCGTGGCGATGAGTCTGGCGGTGGCGGCCCAGCTGGCGGAGGGCACCACGACCCTGGCCAGGCCGGAAGCGGCGGCGGTGTCCTACCCGGGCTTCTACGACGATCTCGGCCGCCTGCTGGGATGAGCGCGGACTGGCGGCTCCAGACCACCGCTGATGGCAGCCCGAGTCTGTTCAGCCTTCGTTTCTCGGAAGCCTTCCACAGCGATCGCGGCGCCTATCGCGAGGCGGTGGAAACCTATGGGCGACCGGCAGAACTCGAACGCTTCAAAGGCGGTCAGGTCCTGACGGTGCTCGATGTCGGCGTGGGCCTGGGCTACAACAGCGCCTGCCTGCTCGAGGCCTGCGCTGACCGGGGGCTGCGGGTCAACTGGTGGGGCCTTGAACTCGACCCGGAGCCCCTGGCCCACGTGCTGAGCGATCCCAGCTATCGGCGCCTCTGGCGGCCGACCACGCTGGCTGTGCTTGAGCAGTTGCGCGAGGGCGGCGCAGCGGGCAGCCGCAGCGTCTGGAGCCATGCTGCAGGCGCTGGGGAGCTGCTCTGGGGGGATGCCCGCCAGCGGATCCCAGCGCTGCTGGAGAACCAGGCGGGTTGTTTCGATCTGGTGCTGCTCGATGCTTTTTCGCCCCGCCGCTGCCCGGAGCTCTGGAGCCTGGAATTTCTGGGTTCGCTGTCCCGGTTGCTGGGCCCGGAAGGCCGGCTGATCACCTACTGCGCCGCCGCTGCGGTGCGCGCTTCCCTGGCGGCAGCCGGTCTGGAGCTGGCGAGCCTGACGGTGTCACGCCTGGATGCCAGCGACCGCTGGGGGGAGCGCTGGAGCCAGGGCACCGTCGCCAGCCCATCAGCCCTGCCGGCCAGCGAACACTTCCGCCCGCTCCATCCGATGGAATGCGAGCACCTCACCACCCGGGCGGCGGAACCCTATCGGGATCCTGATGGTCGCACCGATGCCGCCACGATCCTGGCCCGCCGCGCTCAGGCGCAGCAGCACAGCCAGGCCCTCAGCACCACCGCCTGGCGGGCCCGATGGCAGGGACGAGGTCGTGATTCCGGGGACGAGGGGTAGATTCCCGGCCAGAGAGTTCCCCCGATCCGATGCTCGCCATTGCCGTACTGGCCGCCGGAAACGGCACCCGCATGAAGAGCGACCTGCCGAAGGTGCTCCAGCCTCTCGCGGGCGCCACCCTGGTGGAACGAGTGCTGGCCAGCTGCAGCAGCCTGCAGCCCGACCGGCGTCTGCTGATCGTCGGCCATGGCGCCGATCGGGTCCAGCACTCCCTCGCGGACGTGGAGGGTCTCGAGTATGTGCTGCAGCAACCCCAGACCGGCACGGGCCATGCGGTGCAGCAACTGCTCGCTCCTCTGACCGGTTTCGATGGCGATCTGCTGGTGCTCAATGGCGATGTGCCGCTGCTGCGTTCCACCACCCTGGAGACGCTGCTGGCCCAGCACCGCCGCAGCGGCGCCGAGGTCACCCTGCTCACCGCCCGCCTGAGCGATCCGACCGGTTACGGCCGCGTGGTGGCCGATGACGATGGCCGGGTCAGCGCCATCGTCGAACATCGCGACTGCACCCCAGAGCAGCGATCCATCGATCTGATCAATGCCGGCATCTACTGCTTCCGCTGGTCGGCTCTGGCGACGGTGCTGCCGCAACTGAGCACCGACAACGACCAGGGCGAGCTCTATCTCACCGACACCGTCGCGCTCCTGAAGACGGCGATGCACCTGGAGGTGGCCGATGCGGACGAGATCAACGGCATCAACGACCGCCTGCAGCTCAGTGCCTGTGAAGCGGTGCTGCAGGATCGCCTGCGCCGTCACTGGATGGCCGAGGGGGTCACCTTCGTCGATCCGGCCAGCTGCACCCTGAGCGAGGGCACCCGCTTCGGTCGTGATGTGATCGTTGAACCGCAGTGTCATTTCCGCGGTACCACCACCGTGGGTGATCGCAGCCGCATCGGTCCCGGGAGCCTGCTGGAGGATGCCGAGGTCGGCCGTGAGGTGACGGTGCTGCATTCCGTGCTGCGCCAGTGCCGGGTCGGTGATCGGATCGAGATCGGACCTTTCGCCCACCTGCGTCCGGGCAGTGTTCTGGCCGAAGGCTGCAAGGTGGGGAACTTCGTCGAGATCAAGAACAGCACCTTGGCCGAGGGCGTCAAGGTGAACCATCTCAGTTACATCGGTGATGCCGATCTCGGTGCGGATGTGAATGTCGGGGCCGGTACGATCACCGCCAATTACGACGGGGTGCGCAAGCACCGCACCGTGATCGGTGCCGCCAGCAAGACCGGGGCCAATTCCGTGCTGGTGGCTCCGATCACCCTTGGAGAACGGGTGACGGTGGGTGCCGGCTCCACCCTGACCAAAGATGTCCCCAGTGGCTCGCTGGCCCTGGGTCGCGCCCGGCAGCTGGTGCGTGAAAACTGGCAGGGGCCCGGCTGAGCCTTCAGGAGGTCAAGCAAAGCTCTCCAGCCTCAGGGGCTCGCCGGGGGGGGTCCCGGCGCTGC
>JBJTBH010000179.1:0-2692 GCA_046091285.1 Cyanobacteriota bacterium
TCTTCCACCCAACACGATTGATTCATGACTCCCATCCATGACCATGAGGCCGAAACCCTGATGGGCGGCGCACTGGTTCGACTGAACGTCAATCCCACGGTGAACGTGGGCAACACGGTGGTTCCCCAGGTGAATGCCGGGGCGGCCGTCGGCGTCCTCGGCACAGCCACCAACGACCAGTCGAACATTTCCCGCGTTGTCAGCAGCCTCGGCGGCGGCCTTGGCGGCGCACTCGGGATCATCTGATCGCCGGTCTCAGCCTCGATTGGCACCACCAGGCCCATGGCACGGTGGAAAGACTCCGGGAATGCTCCCGGAGTCTTTTTTCCTGGCATCGGAACGCCTGAATCTCAGCAGCAGGTCTGAGATCAGGCGTTCCTTCATGAAGACAAGAGGACGCACGACTGAAGCCAGGGGAAGGCACACCTGAATGCAAGGAGAACACCATTCGGGAGCTGCAGTGGTGCTGAAACACCCGCCTCGATCCCCTAAGCCCCTTAGACATCTGATGAGGCCACGGCCTCATTCTTTGCCTTCACAAACACCCATGACCAAACAGATCGTTCTGAGCGAGAAGGACACCGAAGCCCTCTGCGGCGGCCGGCGTGATCGGATCACCAACATCGTTCCCCAGGCCAACATCGGTGCTGCTTTTGCCAGCCGCGGTGGCACCGCCACCCTGGAGCAGAGCAACGGCAGCTTCGCGCTGAACCTGATCGCCTGATCGCGCGGGGGCGGCAATTGCCGCCCCTTTTTTTCAACCCCAAGTCCTCAATCTCAAGTCCTCCATCTGCTTGTTCTATGAACATCCAGGACCTTCTAGATGACGAGACGGAATCATTCTCGGGTGGCAGTCGAGCTCTGATGCGCCACCGCGATCGCCATCCGATCCACGCTGGCAGTCAGCCGATTTACAACATCGCCAATCTCACCCAGACGATCACCAACACGATCACCCAGATCAACATCGCCAACATCCTGGCGGCCTTCAACAGCCGGGTGATCAATCTTCAGGGCAACAACAGCGAACTGTTCAATGTCATGGTTTGACGCCCTCAGGGAGCGGCTCGCCCGCCTGGGCAGCCAGCCCTACGGCTGCATCCGTCAGCAGGACGAGGAGGACTGCGGAGCGGCCTGCATCGCCACGGTCTGTCAGCACCACGGCAGGAACCTCTCGATCGGACGCATCCGCGCCTGCATCGGCACCCAGGCCAGCGGCACCACCCTGCTGGGATTGAAACGGGGCGCCGAGGAACTGGGGTTCCATGCCCGGGCCGCCCGCGCCGACGCCAGCCTGCTCGATCAGCTCGACGGCCTGCCGCTGCCGGTGATCTGCCACTGGAACGGCAACCACTGGGTGGTGCTCCATGGCGAGCGCCAGGGCCGCTTTGTGATCGCCGATCCCGCCGTGGGCCTCCTGGAACTGGACCGCGAGACCGTGCTGCAGCACTGGCAGAACGGCGTGCTGCTGCTGCTCGAACCCGACCCGGTGCGCTTCGAGGCCCTGGAGAATGACAGCCATGGTGGCGGCTTCTGGGTGCTGCGGCACTACCTGACGCCGTTCCGGCCCCTGCTGGTGCAGGCCCTGCTGCTCAATCTTTCGGTCGGCCTGCTGGCCCTGGCGATGCCGCTGCTGATGCAGGTGCTCACCGATGATGTGCTCGTGCGCGGCGACACGCCGATGCTCAGCAGTCTCTGCATCGGCATCATGGTGCTGTTCGCGCTGCGCAGCCTGATCGGTCTGCTGCAGGGGCATCTGGTGGGCCATTTCGGCCAGAAGCTGCAACTGCAGATGGTGCTGCACTACGGCCACAGGCTGCTGCAACTACCGATCGGTTATTTCGAAAGCCATCGCAGCGGCGAGGTGGTGAGCCGCATCAGCGACATCCAGAAGATCAATGAACTGATCACCAATCTGGTGCTCGGCCTGCCGAGTCAGCTGGGGATCGCCCTGATCTCACTGCTGTGGATGTGGCACTACAGCCATGCCCTCACCCTGGTGGCCCTGGGTTGTTATGTCGTCGTGGTGCTCGGCAATCTGGTGTTTCTGCCGGCGATTCAGCAGAAGACCCGGCGATTGCTGGTCCATGCCGCTGAGAACCAGGGCTTCCTGGTGGAGATCTTCCGCGCCGCCAATCTGCTCAAGACAACAGAAGCCAGCCACCAGGCCTGGCAGGAATACCAACGCAACTTCGGGCGCATGGCCCATCTCTCCTGGGGCACGATGCGCCTGCATCTGCAGGAGGCCACCGCCACCGAACTGCTGGGTCAGATCACCGGCGTGGCGCTGCTCTGGTTCGGCAGCGGTTTTGTGATCCGCCAGGAGCTGAGCATCGGCCAGCTGCTGGCCTTCAACGGCATGGGCATCAATGTGATCGGCTTTCTGGCGGGCCTCAGTGCGATCAGCCAGGAGATGATCACCGCCCAGGTGGTGGTGAAGCGGCTCGGGGAAGTGCTGGAGCGGGAGGTGGAGGATCCTGCGGCGGGCCGCAAGCATCGGGTGCTGATCAGTCCGGAAGCCTCGATCCGCTGCGAGGGCCTGCGGTATCACCACCCCCAGGGCTCATTAGAAGTCAAGCAGAGCTCAATGCCTGAGCCGGTTCTCGCCAGCCCAGCAGTGCCAGTAAGCCTGGGATGTCATGGGCCAGAGCGGCCAAGCCCTCGGTGATCGACCAGAAGCCATCCAGACGCA
>JBJTBH010000180.1:0-17050 GCA_046091285.1 Cyanobacteriota bacterium
CCCCTCTGTTGACGATGACGGCAACCCCGATTCCCCGCACCCTGGCCCTGGCGGTTCATGGTGATCGCGATGTCAGTCAGATCGATGAACTGCCGCCCGGTCGCCAACCGATCCAGACACGGCTGCTGCGAGGCTCCGAACGGGGACGCGCCTACGAGCTGATCCGCGACCAGGTGGCCCTTGGCCAACGCGCCTATGTGGTGCTGCCGCTGGTGGACGAATCCGAAAAGCTGGATCTGCGGTCAGCGATCACGGTGCATCAGCAGTTGCAGCAGGAGGTGTTTCCTGATCTGACGGTCGGACTGTTGCATGGCCGCCTGAGCAGCGCTGAAAAACAGGAGGCGATCCTGGCCTTCGCCCGCGGTGAGGCTCAGGTGCTGGTCTCCACCACCGTGGTGGAGGTGGGCGTTGATGTTCCGGAGGCCACCGTGATGATGATCGACCACGCCGAACGCTTCGGGCTGGCCCAGCTGCACCAGCTGCGCGGTCGTGTCGGCCGCGGAGCGGCCTCCTCCACCTGCCTGCTGATCAACGACAGCAACCAGGCCCTGGCCAGGCAACGACTGGAGGTGCTGGTGCGCTCCAGCGACGGTTTCGAGATCGCCGAGATGGATCTGCAGTTGCGGGGCCCCGGCCAGGTCCTCGGTACGCGCCAGTCGGGACTGCCGGATCTGGCCCTGGCCAGCCTGAGCGAAGACGGGGATCTGCTGGAGCAGGCCCGCGAGGTGGCCCGGGAGCTGCTGCGGCAGGACCCGGACCTGAAGCGGCACCCCTCGCTTGCCGAGGCCCTGAGTCAGCAGCGGCAACGGCAGGTGGAAGCCGCCCGTCTGAACTGAAACGCGGCAACCGGATCAGAAGCCGATCCCTGGCGAAGGCTGAGCGGAGGACCGGACAGGGGCCTGCCTCGATCCCCCGAGGAGCTCCTGCCCTCGATGAGCTCCGGGATGAACGCGGACGGACCGGGGGGAAAGGAATCAAACCCTGAGCAGTTCCCGAACCCGGGCCTCATCGGTGCGATGGACAAAATCACCGAAGCTGATCCGACCACCGGCGTCCTGCCAGGCGGAAAGCAGGGGGGTGAGCGTGGCCTCCAGATCCCTGAGGGGCATTTTTTCCAGATAAGGCCGGGCCAGCCGGGTCAGACCGGGGCTGCCGCCGAGCCAGAGCTGATAGTGATCGGCACCGCTGCCCACCAGTCCCAGTTCGGCCATGTAAGGGCGGGCGCAACCGTTGGGGCACCCGGTCATCCGCACCAGCAGGGACCGCTCGATGCCGAGGCTCTGCAGCAGGACCTCCAGACGGTCGAGGACCGCAGGCAGAGCCCGCTCGGCCTCGGTGATCGCCAGCCCACAGGTTGGAAGGGCCGGACAGGCGATGGCGTGGCGCGCCAGCCTCGGGGGCTCCTCCGGTGTATCGAAACCGAGCGCCGCCAGCTCCTGACGCAGCCCGGCACGCTGGGAGGTGCCGATGTTGCAGAGCAACAGGTCCTGGTTGGGGGTGAGACGGATCTCCAGTTGATAGGTCTGCACCAGACGCCGCAATCCGGCCTTGAGATCACCTTCAAGGCGACCGCACATCAGCGGCAGACCAACGAACCAGAGACCAGCGCTCTGGCGATGCCACCCGAGGTAATCAAGCAGCTTGGTGCGCGGTTCTGGCCGCAGGGGTTTGAGCGGCACCGCAAGATAACGGGCCAGTTCCTGGCGGAACCAGCTGATGCCACGGTCATGGATGAGATATTTCATCCGGGCGTGGCGACGCTGCTCCCGGTCGCCGTGGTCGCGCTGCAGGGCGGCGATGGCCTGAACAAGATCGAGAACATCGGCGGCCGCCACAAATCCAAGCGGATCAGCCGCGCGCGCGAAGGTCTCGTCCTTGTTGTGGGTGCGGCCCATGCCACCACCCACGTAGACGTTGCAGCCGATCAGGCGTCCCTGCGGCGTGGTGAAGGCCACCAGGCCGATGTCCTGGGTGAGCAGATCAACGGAGTTATCCCCCGGAACCGTGACGGCGATCTTGAATTTTCTGGGCAGGAAGGTGGCGCCATAGAGAGGTTCTTTGGCATCTCCACTGAACACAGCACCGTCCTGCTGACGACTGCGGGCCTTACGCACCGGGAGCGCCGGCTTGATCCGGTAGCGGATATCGCCATCCACCCAGAGGTCGAGATAGGCGCCCTGGGCTTCCTCCGGGGCCAGCAGATCAGCAATCTGGGCGGCCAGCTCACGGGCCGCTGGATAACCATCGCGATCGAACGGAGCCGACGGCGCCATCACATTGCGATTGATGTCACCACAGGCCGCCAGAGTGCTGCCCATCTGACGAACGATCGTTCCGATCACCTCGCGCAGATCGGACTTCAGGACCCCATGCATCTGAAAGGCCTGGCGTGTGGTCGCCCGCAGGGTGCCGTTGCCCAGACGATCAGCCAGCTCGTCGATGGCCAGAAACAGACTGGCGGGTACGCGTCCGCCAGGATTGCGAAGGCGCAGCATCACCTGCCAGTCCTTCTCTTCTCCCTTGCGTCGATTGTCGCGATTGTCCTGTTGATAGGCACCGTGGAACTTGAGAATCTGAACAGCCCCTTCCGTGAAGTGGGAGTGATCGTTGTTCAGTTCAGAGGCCAGGGGCTCCCGCAGGTAATCGCTGGCGAGCTTGTGCTGATCCGAGCGGCTGAGATGTCCCGCGGCACGGGAATGACCGGCGGCCGCCGCTGATGCCTCCCTGCCGGCTCCGTTCTCTGCGGAAGCCTGGCTGACAGACGGATGGCTCACAGACTCAGCGGGCACAGGCAAGGCCACGGAACAGGCTTCCTGAAGCTAGCGAACGGGGCTGCCCCAGGCCCGTTTGTGCGTCGGAGTTCCGGGATCTGCACCGGCATTCAATACAGTGCCTCCCTGCTGACGACATTCTCTTGGCAACATTCCTGCTCGAAATCGGAACCGAGGAACTGCCGGCTGATTTCGCCAGGCTGGCGTTGCCCCAGCTCGAGGCGCTCGCCCGCCAGTGCTTTTCGGAACAGTCCCTGGAGCCGAGCGGACTGAGCGTCAGCAGCACCCCCCGACGGCTGGTGCTGCTGGCGGAGGGGTTACCACAGCAGCAGTCGGACCGCATCGAACAGCACAAAGGACCGCCGGCGGCGCAGGCCTTCCGTGATGGGGTCCCGACCCAGGCCGCCATCGGCTTCGCCCGACGCTGCGGGGTCAATCCCCAGGATCTTGAGGTGCGGGAAACGGCCAAGGGACCCTTTGTCTTTGCCACGTCGACCCTGCCCGGACAGCAGACAGCTGATGTTCTGGCCGCGGCGATCCCCGGCTGGTTGCAGGCGCTTCAAGGGCGCCGATTCATGCGCTGGGGCGTCGGTGAAAGCCGTTTCAGCCGACCGGTGCGCTGGCTGGTCGCGCTGCTGGATCAGGCGGTGATTCCGGTGACGCTTGAGGGGACGGATCCCGAGGTCCGTGCCGATCGCCGGACCCGTGGTCATCGCCTCGAGAATCGACTCGGATCGATCAGGGAGGCCTCGGAGTATGCGCAGACCCTGCAGGACCTCGGCGTCACCATCCATCGACAGGAACGAGGCCTCGCCATCCGCACCGCGATCGCAGAACGGGCCCGGAGCCTCAGGGCCAGGGCCGATCTCCCCGAGAGTCTGTTCGAGGAACTGGTGGATCTGGTGGAGTCACCCCTGCTGATCGAAGGCAGCATCGAACCACGCTTCCTGAACCTTCCCCCCGAGGTGCTGGCGACGGTGATGCGTTCACACCAGCGCTATGTGCCCCTGGAAGACCTGAACCAGACGCCCGATCCGCTGGCCCTGAAGGCTGCCGGTGTGCTGCTCCCAACCTTCCTGTGCATCAGCAACGGCCGTCCGGAGGCCCAGGAGACGATTCGACGCGGCAATGAACGGGTGCTCAAGGCGCGATTGGCTGATGCGGAATTCTTCCTCGGTGTCGATCGTGCCTGCCCGAGCCAGGAACGCCTGCAACAGCTGAGTCGGGTGCAATTCGCCGAAGGACTTGGCAGCCTGCTGGAGCGCAGCCAGCGGCTCAGCTGGCTGGCGGAACGGCTGCTGGAGGCTCTGCCGCTCGATCAGGACAGCGCGGGCGCAGCCGGCCGGGCGGCCACCCTGTGAAAGCACGATCTGGTCAGCCTGATGGTGTGGGAATTTACGGAACTGCAGGGGGTGATGGGAGCCAAGTATCTGCTGGCGGAAGGGGAGGACCGTGCCGTTGCCCTGGCCGTGGGCGAGCATTACCTGCCACGCGGTGCGGGTGATGCGTTGCCGGCCTCGGCGGCCGGAGCGGTCGTGGCGATGGCCGATCGCCTGGAACTGCTGCTCAGCATCTTTGCCAGAGGGGAGCGTCCATCAGGCTCCTCCGATCCCTACGCCCTGCGCCGGGCCGGCAACGGTCTGCTGCAGATCCTCCTTGACCAGGGCTGGAGACTCAATCTGGAGGATCTGCTCAGAAGCGCGGCCTCGCACTGGCGTCAGGAGCTGCCGGGACTGGCGATCGAGGCCGACAGGCTGGCGGCTGATCTGGGGGATTTCCTGCGTCAGCGGCTGATCGCACTGCTCGAGGACCAGCCGATCCCTGTCGATCTGGTCCAGGCCGTCGCCGGGGATGGTGTCTCCGTGAGTCGGGTGCTGCAGGATCCCAGGGATGCCCGCGAACGGGCCGATCTTCTGCAGCGGTTACGTCAGCAGGAGCAGCTGGCCGACGTTCAGGCCGTGGTCACCCGGGCCACCCGACTGGCCAGCCGCTCGGAACTGGGTCATGAAGTCCTGGCCTCCCAGGGGTTGATTGATGAGGAGCTCTTCACCTCTGCAAGTGAAGCAGGAATGCTGGCGGTGATCAGAACGCTGGAACCGATCAGCCAACGTCAGGATCAGGGTCGCTACAGCGACCTGGCAGCAGCCCTGGCCGCCGGTGCACCAGCGCTGTCCGCATTCTTTGACGGCGATCAGAGCGTGATGGTGATGTGCGAAGAGATGGATGTCCGACGCAATCGCCTCAATCTTCTGGCCCTGCTACGCAATCAGGCCGCTGTTCTGGCTGATTTCAGTCGCATTCAGGGCTGAACAACAGCGCACAGATCGACCGTGCGATCGGGGCGATATCGTCCCGTTCACCGATGCCTGTCAAAGAATGCCTGACAAAAAAATCCAGCCAGCATTGCTGGCTGGACATTGAAACTGACTGAGAGGGGGCAATCTCAGGGCTTGGAGGCGATGGCCACCTGACGTTGGTCGGACGTGGCGCCAGCAGAATTGGTGGCACGGGTGCCGACACGAATCCCACCTTTGATCGTGCTCACGGCCAACAGGGCATCGGCTTCCGCTTCAGTGCGAACGGCACTGGGAACTGGTTGATACCTGGCTGGGGCGAGGGCGTTACCACGCAACACGGAACCGAGGGTGAGCAGCGTCAATTTGAGCTGCTGCCAGGGGTTCATGGTCACCACCCGCTTGTACAGATAACTGTCAAAGGTAAGACGCTGAACATCCTTGTCATCGCACATTTCGACGAAAGCTTCGCGAGCTGCATCGTTGCGATAGAAAATATTCTGAAGGATTTCCAGCACCTTATAGGTAGCACCGTACTGACGATCCCACTTCTTCAGATAAACCTTGAGATCAGATTCGGTGGGAATCTTCTGACCATTCTGACTGGCTGCGACGATCTGCTCTGCACACATCCGCCCGCTCTTGGCGGCAAAATAAATGCCTTCACCGGAACTCTTGGTGACATAGCCCGCGGCATCGCCGACCAGAGCCATGCGACCAACGACTCGACGGGGACGGGGATGCTCCGGAATCGGATGGGCTTCCACCTTGATCACTTCGCCATTGAGCAGACGCTTCTTGGCCCGCTCGCGAATGCCCTCCTGCAGGCTCTTGATCAGGGGTTGATTCTCCTGCATCGTGCCCGTACCCACGGCCACATGATCATATTTAGGGAAGACCCAGGCATAGAAGTCGGGAGAAACATCGGTTCCGACATACATTTCGGCCAGGCTTTCGTAATATTTCATTTCTTCAGGAGGAAGCTTGATCCGCTCCTGGAAGGCAATCGCAACGTTGTAATCACCTGCATCCATGGCCTTCGCCACCCGACTGTTGGCACCATCAGCACCGATGATCAGATCGACCTCCAGACTGCAGGATGTTCCGGTGGCTTCTCCTTCGGAATAATCGGAATAGGTCAGAGTGTAAGGACCCTGGCGATTGTTGCCGGTTTCAATCTTGGTGACCAGACCATTAATCAGGTTGGCCCCGAGCGAAGCGGCACGATCCCGCAGAAAGGCATCCATCACCTCACGTCGACACATGCCGATGTATTCACCTTCGTTTTCAAGGTTGATATCCACCTCGCGGTTGGAGGGGGAAATCATCTTCATATTGCGAACCTTCCGATCGATGATCGATTCCGGCAGATCGAATTCAGCGACCATACAAAGCGGAATAGCGCCACCACAAGGCTTGGCGTTGTCCAGCTTTCGCTCGAAAATCCAGGTCTGAATGCCGGCCTTGGCAAGGACTTCAGCAGCACAGGAACCGCTCGGGCCGCCGCCCACCACCGCGACTCGCAACATCTTGAAACCTGCTGTGCAGGAAGGACTTTGGCTCTGAAAACTAACACTGGCAAGGCAGGCGCTGAGGGCCATTCCTCCCCATGCGGCCCGGACCTAACATGAGTCAATGAATGCATGCTGTCCGTGGCCCCAAGGGTGATCGGAACCCAGGGTTCAGGCCGGGTCAGGCCCCAGGGTTCAGGCCAGGCGCTTCAGCGGCGCAGCAGCTCCCCTGAAGACATCCCCGTGGCCAGGCGCATGCTGCCGTCAGGCCTCTCCGGCCGGCGGCCGCGCTCCCGTCTGTTCGGCATCGGGTTGATCGGCCTGGTCAGTCTGGGCGGTCTGGTGCTCGCCTTCCCCGGACCGCTCAGGCGGCTTCTGGCTCCGCCCCCGGTTCCCGGACTGCAGGCCCGTCTCAGTGCCGATGGCCGCCTGCTGGGCCATTTCCCCTATCAGGAAGTTCCAGCCAGTGATCGTGTGGCGATCGGCGCCGGCCTGGAACTGCAGCGGGATGCCGCAGAAGCCCTGAATTCGATGCTGCAGGCCGCTGCCAACGACGGCATCCATCTCAGGGTGCTCAGCGCCTTCCGATCCGTGGCCCTGCAGAAGTCCCTCTTCTTCGACGTCAAGTCGGAACGCAACCAGTCGGCCGAAGAACGGGCCCGGGTCAGTGCGCCTCCCGGTTTTTCCGAACACAGCACCGGCCTCGCCGTCGACCTCGGGGATGGCTCCGCACCGGGCACCGATCTCTCGAAATCCTTCGAAACCACGCCCGCCTACCACTGGCTGCTCTCCAATGCCGCCCGCCATCATTTTCAGCTCTCCTTTCCTGAGCACAACGCCCAGGGCGTGAGCTACGAGCCGTGGCACTGGCGCTTCGAGGGCTCTGCCGAAGCCCTGAGGCAGTTCGAAGCCGCCCATCGCCTGGCCGCAACCCATGGCCGCTGAACGGGAGGTGATGGTTCCTGAGCTGCTGGCGCCGGCAGGATGCTGGGACTCGCTGCAGGCGGCGGCCGCCAACGGGGCCGATGCCGTCTACTTCGGCGTGGAACTGTTCAACGCCCGTCTGCGGGCGGAGAACTTTCGCCAGGACGAGCTGCCGGTGATCATGGCCTGGCTGCACAGCCGTGGCCTGAAAGGCTTTCTCACGCTCAACGTTCTGATTTTTCCTGACGAATGGGAAGCGGTGGTGTCGCTGCTGCTGGCCGCCGCCGCCGCCGAAGTGGACGCCCTGATCGTTCAGGACATCGGTCTGGCCCGCCTGGCCAGTGACCTGGTGCCGATGCTGCCCCTGCACGCGTCCACCCAGATGTCGATCACCAGCGCGGCCGGTATCGCCCTGGCGGCAGATCTCGGCTGTGATCGCGTGGTGCTGGCCCGGGAACTGACCCTGCGGGACCTTGAGCGCCTGAACAAGCAGCGGGTCGAACGCGATCTGCACATGCCCCTGGAGGTCTTTGTCCACGGAGCCCTCTGCGTCGCCTATTCCGGCCAGTGCCTCACCAGTGAATCCCTCGGGCAACGCAGCGCCAACCGCGGCGAATGCGCCCAGGCCTGCCGTCTGCCCTATCAGATGGTGGTGGATGGAACGCCGATGGATCTCGGCGACCAGCGCTATCTGCTCTCCCCCCAGGATCTGGCGGCCTGGGAGCTCCTGCCCCAGCTGGCCGCCGCCGGTGTCAGCAGCCTGAAGATCGAGGGTCGACTCAAGGATCCGAGTTACGTCGCGGCCGTGAGTGCGGCCTATCGTCGCGGCCTCGAACAGCTCCGAGAACAACAGCTTCGGGAACAGCGGCTCCGGGAACAACCGAGCGGAGCGACCCCGCTCCAGAACGACCCCACCGGTGAACTCGAACTCAGTTTCTCCCGCGGCCTCAGCAGCGGCTGGCTGCGGGGGGTCGACCATCGCTCGCTGGTGCATGGACGCTGGAGCAAGAAACGTGGACCTGAGATCGGACATCTGGTGCGGGTCGACCGAGGCGGTTGGTGGCTGCTTCAGCTGGATCGTCCGCTGAAAGCCGGCGATGGTCTGGTGTTCGAAGGCAGGAGCGCTGACCCCCTGCAGGCTCCCGAAGAGCTCGGCGGCCGGGTGATGGCCCTGGAACAACGCAGCGGTGGACTTCAGGCGGTCAGGCTCGGCCCCCAGCGGCTGGATGGCAGCCACCTCCGACCGGGGGCACCCTGCTGGCTGAGCAGTGATCCAGCCCTGGAAAGCCAGTGGCGGCGGATGGCTCAACGCCAGGCGCCTCTGCGCACGAAACCGCTGAAGCTGCGGGTGCATGGACGTCAGGGGGGCGTCCTTTCCGTCACAGCCCACGATCCGCTGAGGCCCGAGCAAACGGTGGTGGTGCGCTCCAGCTCAGCGCTGAAGGCAGCAACGGCACAAGCGTTGGATCACGATCGCCTCAGCCAGCAACTGGGACGGCTGGGGGGGAGTGCCTGGCATCTGGAAACGCTCGATCTGGACCTCGAGCCTGGGCTCTTCCTGCCGGTCAAGGAGCTCAATGCCCTGCGGCGACAGCTCGTGAAGCAGCTGGAGAGTGGCCACGCCGCAACAGCCGAGCCAGGCGCCGGCGATGAAAGACAGCGCATGACCCTGCTGTCACAGGAGGAAGCGGAAGCCAGGCTCCGGCACCATCTGAACAACGCCCGGGGCCCGGTCGAACCGGAAACCACCGATCAGCCCCGGCTGCACGTGCTGGTGCGAACGCTCGAGCAGCTCCGTGCCCTGCAAGGGCTGGAGGTGGCGAGTGTGCTGGTGGATCTGGAGCAGCCGAACGAACTGCGGGAAGCGGTGGCGATCGGAGCCGGCTGCTGGCCGCAGGGTCTCTGGCTGGCCGGCGCCAGGATCTGTCGTCCCGATGAACGCTGGACGCTGGAGCCATTGCTGCGGGCGCGGCCGGATGGCTATCTGGTGCGCAACGCCGATCAACTGGAACGCCTGCACGATCGAGCCCCCTGCATCGGCGATTTCTCCTTGAATGTCGCCAATCCCCTCAGTGCCGCCTACTTTCTCGAGCGCTGGGGACTGCAGCGAGTCACCGCCAGTCACGATCTGGCCCTCGATCAATTACTGGCCCTGGCCGATGGGCTCCCCAGTTCAAGGCTGGAGGTGACGGTGCATCAGCACATGCCCCTGTTCCACATGGAGCACTGCCTGTTCTGTGCTGTTCTCTCCTCCGGCCATGACCACACCGACTGCGGACGACCCTGCGAGCGGCATGCGGTGACGCTCCGGGATCGCAGTGGTGTGGAGCATCCGCTGAAGGTGGATCTCGGCTGTCGGAACACGCTCTTCAACGGCCGGGCCCAGACGGCGGCGGAAGCGGTGCCGAGCCTCCTGCAGGCCGGCATCCGCCATCTGCGCCTGGAGCTGCTCGAGGAAAACGCTGCAGAAACGAAGCAACGCGTGCACACGTATCAGGACTGCCTGCAGGGAAAGCTGAGCGGTCATCAGCTGTGGCAGCGCGAAAAGCTGCTCAATCAGCTCGGAGTGACGCGCGGAACACTGCGCAGAAGGCGCGAGGCGACGGAGACCCAGCGGTCTCTGCGATAAAGTGTGACGATGACTGTGAGTGAACCCATCCGGGCCTGACCGCCCGTGGTTCCGGTGACGCCAGGACATTCCCGTCCACTCATCATCCTCAGGCGAGAGGGTCAAGCGGTCCGATCCACCCAATTTCTTCGGAACAATCAGGAGCTATGAGCGGCGAGCACAAGGGAACTCCCATCAGAAATGTAGCGATCATCGCCCATGTCGACCACGGCAAGACCACCCTTGTGGATGCACTGCTGAGTCAGTCGGGCATCTTCCGGGATGGCGAAGCCGTTCCGACCTGCGTGCTCGACAGCAACGACCTGGAACGTGAGCGTGGAATCACGATTCTCTCCAAGAACACCGCCGTTGATTACAACGGTATCCGCATCAATATTGTTGATACTCCCGGTCACGCCGATTTCGGCGGGGAAGTGGAGCGGGTGCTCGGGATGGTGGACGGCTGTCTGCTGATCGTGGACGCAAATGAGGGACCCATGCCTCAGACGCGTTTCGTGCTCAAGAAAGCCCTGGAGAAGGGATTACGACCGATCGTTTTCGTCAACAAGATCGACCGCGCCCGGGTAGACCCCGAACAAGCTGTCGACAAGGTTCTCGACCTGTTCCTTGAGCTGGGAGCCGACGACGATCAGTGTGATTTCACCTATCTGTTCGGCAGCGGCATGGGTGGATATGCCAAGCCGGATATGAAGACGGAAAGCGATACGATGAAGCCCCTCTTTGACGCGATTCTGCGCCATGTTCCGCCGCCGGTCGGCGATCCTGAGAAGCCGCTGCAACTGCAGGTCACGACACTCGATTATTCCGATTTTCTCGGACGTATCATGATCGGCCGTATCCACAACGGCCAGATCAGAGCCGGTCAGCCAGCGGCCCTGATCCGCGATGACGGCTCGATCAAGCGGGGTCGCATCAGCAAGCTCCTCGGCTTCCAGGGTCTGCAGCGCATTGAGATCGAAGAAGCACGGGCCGGCGATCTCGTGGCCGTTGCCGGCTTCGATGAAGTCAATATCGGTGAAACGATCGCCTGCCCCGATCATCCCGAGGCCCTGCCGCTGATCAAGGTCGATGAACCGACCCTGCAGATGACCTTCGTTGTCAACGATTCTCCATTCGCCGGCACGGAAGGCAAATTCGTCACCAGTCGCCAGATCCGCGATCGTCTCCAGCGTGAATTGCTGACCAACGTCGCCCTGAGGGTGGAGGACACCGACTCACCCGACCGCTTCGCCGTCAGCGGCCGCGGTGAACTGCACCTCGGCATCCTGATCGAAACAATGCGGCGCGAAGGCTTTGAATTCCAGGTCTCGCAACCGCAGGTGATCTTCCGCACCATCGATGGCACACCGAACGAACCCTTCGAAACGCTGGTGATGGATGTGCCCGAAGAATCGGTGGGCTCCTGCATCGAGAAGCTGGGCATCCGCAAAGGTGAGATGCAGAACATGGAGAACACCAACGATGGCCGCACCCAGCTGGAGTTTGTGGTTCCTTCCCGCGGCCTGATCGGCTTCCGGGGTGAATTCATCCGCGCCACCCGTGGCGAAGGAATTATGAGTCACTCCTTCCTTGACTACCGGCCGATGCAGGGGGATTTCGACACCCGCCGCAATGGTGTGCTGATCTCCTTCGAAGAGGGAACGGCAACCTTCTATGCCCTGAAGAATGCTGAAGATCGTGGTCAGTTCTTCATCACCCCGGGCACCAAGGTGTACAAGGGCATGATCATCGGGGAGAACAATCGTCCTCAGGACCTGGAAATCAACGTCTGCAAGGCCAAACAGCTCACCAACATGCGCTCGGCCGGTGCGGACGAACTCGACACGTTGCAAGCGCCGGTGCAGATGACCCTGGAGCGAGCCCTTGAGTACATCGGTCCCGATGAAATGCTCGAGGTGACACCGGAATCCATCCGTCTGCGTAAGCTTCCTGCCAAGAAGGCAGCCAAACGCTGACTCCAGACGAACGCAGCAACCGCCATGGTTCAGGCCTCGGAAGACCTTCTGATCTCCGATCCACGTTGGACCATGGCCGTCGATCTGTTCAATCAACGGGCCTGGTATCAGGCCCATGATGCTTTTGAGGAACTCTGGCAGGAAACGATCGGCCCGGATCGTCCGCTGCTCCAGGCCCTCGTCCAGATCGCCGTCGCCCATGTGCATCTGGAACGTGACAACCAGCGCGGGGCCACCGTGCTCCTCGGCGAGGCCCTCGGCCGCCTCGTTCCCTGCGACAACGAAGCGCTGGGCCTGGATCTCAAGGCCCTCAGGACCTGCATCTCCAATCGCCTCAGGATGCTCCAGCAGGGTGACGATCCGACGGATCTGCCGGTGCCGAAGCTGATCTCACTCTGATCCGCCTGGACCGTTAAGTCTCCGGCCTGCAGACGGTGGGCCCACCCATGCGGAAGACCCTGCGTTTCGCCACCGCGACCGCCCTCATCACCAGAAGGGAAGCAGGGAACTCAGCTCGGGTCCCGGGTCGACGCCTCGGTACATTGTGATCACGCTCTGATGCGGCTCCGCTGTGGCTCCGCTGTGACTCCTCCTTGATTCCGCTGTGACATTGATGCCATTGGGCCGCAACCTGCTCAAGCGCAGCCTTGCCGCGCTGGCCATGGCCTTCAGCAGCAGCTCCGTCCTGCTGGTCACGGCGACAGCAGCATCCTCTGCCCCCCTGACGTCCGGGCCAGCGATCACAACACCCACGGCCACCATGCCAGCAACGACGTCAACGGCACCGGTCAGTCAATCCCCGGCCGCCACCCAGGCCGGAGTGGTCACGATTGAATCCGATCGCCAGCAGGCCGACAACGGCACCGGCATCGTCACCGCCGTCGGCAACGTCAGGATCGTCTATCCCGACCGCAAAGTGCTGGCGACCTCCAGGCAGGCGCAGTACTTCAGTCGTGAGGGCCGGGTGGTGCTCAGCGGCGATGTCCAGGTGGTCCAGGATGACGGCAGCCGGCTGCTGGCCGAACAGGTCATCTACGACGTCAGTCGCGAACGGGTGGACGCCCGGCCGATTCCCGGGGCGCAGGTGCTGAGCATCGTGCGCTTGCGCCGCAGTGCAGGGCCCGCATCCTCTGCGTCTCCCCTGCTGCCTGCCCCATGAGCCTGTCGCTGGACGGGGTGTGTCTCACCCTCGCGGGACGACCGCTGGTGAAACGTGTGAGCCTGACGTTGGCTCCCGGCGAGGTGGTCGGTCTGCTCGGACCCAACGGGGCTGGCAAAACAACGACCTTCAACCTGGTCACCGGATTGCTGCGACCAGACCAGGGCCAGGTGCTGCTGGATGGAAAATCCGTTCAGGCCCTGCCGATGCCCCAACGGGCCCGGCTCGGCATCGGCTACCTGCCCCAGGAAGCCAGTGTGTTCCGTCAACTCAGCGTCCGGGACAATCTGAGAGTGGCCCTGCAGATGAGTCTGCCGGACAGTCGCGACAAGCGGCACCGCATTGAGCAGCGCATCCAGACACTGGTGGAGGAATTTCATCTGAGCCAGTTTCAGGATCGTCGTGGCTATCAACTTTCGGGAGGAGAACGGAGACGATGCGAGGTGGCCCGGGCCCTGGCCGTGGGAGAGAGCGGGCCGCGCTATCTGCTTCTCGATGAGCCGTTCGCCGGCGTCGATCCTCTGGCAGTGGCCGACCTGCAGACCCTGATCGGTTCCTTGCGGGACCGCGGCATGGGGGTCCTGATCACCGATCACAACGTCCGTGAAACCCTGGCGATCACGGATCGGGCTTACATCCTGGCGGAGGGCAGAATCCTGGCGGCGGGTCGTTCTGCTGCCGTCGCCAGCGATCCACTGGTGCGTCGTCACTATCTCGGGGAGGACTTCCGGCTGTGAGCATCGTGCTGACAAGAGTCACCTCGGCCTGGAACAGGTTCTGGCAACGGATCCCTCTGATGGACCGTTGGCTGGCCAACGAACTGGTCGGTCCGCTCCTGTTCGGCATTGCCGCCTTCACCACCGTCTCCCTCTCGGTGGGAGTGGTCTTTGAACTGGTGCGCAAGGTGGCGGAAGCAGGTCTGCCCGTACCGGCCGCACTTGAGGTGCTGGTGCTCAAACTGCCGTCGTTTCTGGTGCTCGCCTTCCCGATGGCCACGCTGATGGCCACATTGTTGTCCTACAGCAGCCTTTCGGGCAACAGTGAGCTCACTGCCCTGCGCAGTCTCGGTGTGAGCACCAGGCGACTGGTGCTGCCGGCCCTCGTCGTCGCCACCCTGATGAGCCTGCTCACCTTTGTGTTCAATGATGTGGTGGTGCCAGCCAGCAATCTTCAGGCTGATCTCAGCCTCGATCGGGCCCTGGGCCAGGCGATCTCCAGTCAGCGCGGCGACAATGTTCTCTATACCCGCTACGGCACGGTCACCACTCCAGAAGGCGGATCGGGCGGAGGCATTGCTCAGATTTTCTTTGCCCGCAGCTTTGTCAATGAAGAAATGCAGGATGTGACGATCCTTGATTTCTCACGCCTTGGCACCCGCCAGACCCTGATGGCACCGCGGGGCCGTTGGAATGAAAAGAAATCGATGTGGGAATTTTTTGATGGTCGCATCATCTCATTATCAGATGACGGATCAAAAACCGTAACCGCCAACTTCAGTCGTTATCTCTATCCCCTCGATCATGGACCAATCGATGTTGCCCAGTTGCCCCGTGACCCGGCAGCCATGACCGTACGTCAGGCCCTGAATGCTGAACAATTACTCCGCAAATCGGGTGATCTCAAAGAGGTGCGGCGCATACAGGTTCGAATTCAGGAAAAATTCGCCTTTCCAACCATCTGCCTGGTGTTCGGTCTGATCGGCAGCAGCCTCGGGGTCCGTCCGAATTCCCGAACCAGTCGGGGACAGGGTTTCGGCATCAGCGTTCTGCTGATCTTCGGCTACTACCTGATGTCCTTCGTGTTCAGCTCCCTCGGAATCAAGGGCACGTTGCTGCCGATCTTTGCGGCCTGGATGCCGGTGCTGATCGGCCTGACCGCAGGTCTGTGGCTGCTGAGATCCGCCAGCCGCTGACCCGCCCCTGACGCCGTCGCCACACTCCTCCCCGCCTCCCCATGTCCGCAGCGATTCAGGTTCGTCCGGGAGCGCTCCGCCGCTGGTTCAGCCCCTGGTCGGTGCGACCGATCCGCAACGTCCTCCTGCTCGGTCTGCTGGCCAGAATCGCGCTGGCCTGGATCCTTCCCCCCGGCTACGACGAGGCTTATTACCAGTTCTACGGCCAGAATCCGGCCCTGAGTTATTTCGACCACCCGCTGGCGGTCGGGATCTGGTCGTGGATCGGCCTGCATCTGGGAGGCAGCCTGCAGGCGATCCGGTTCCCCTGCCTGCTGAGCTACACGGTGGCTCTGACCTGGTTGGCCGGTGCCACGGAGCTCTGGTTCGGTCGCCGGGCCGCCCTGGCCTCGGTGGTGCTCGGCAGCCTCTCGCCCCTGCTGATCGCCTGCGGCGGTCTGCTGCTGCTTCCGGACAGTCCGTTGTTGCTGGCGATCGCCGCGCTGCTGCGCTGGCTGGCTGAACAGCCGCAGGTGCTGCCGGTCAGGCCCAGGCATTCCCTGAGCCTGGGCGCGATTCTCGGCCTGATGACCCTGGGCAAATACCACGCGCTGCTGCTGATGCTCGGTCTGCTGGCCTTCAGCCTCACCCAGCCGATCAGCCGCCGCACCTGGCGCACGACCTGGCCCTGGTTCGGCCTCCTGGTCTGGGCGGTGGTGTCCTCGCCGCTCTGGCTCTGGAATCACGAGCACCACTGGGTGTCCTTCCTCTTCCAGGGGGCACGCACCAGCGCCAACCCCGGCTTCCATCCGGACGGTTCGCTCCTGTTCCTCCTCACCCAGTTTCTGCTGGTCTTCCCCACAGTCGCCCTGGCCCTGGCCCTGGGACTGGCCCCAAGGCACCGCCGGGATTCACGCAGCCCCCAGCGGCAGCTGCTGCGCTGGCTGGCCGTTCCCCAGCTCGTGGTGTTTCTGGTTCTGGCGGGTCGGATGCAGGTGCTCTCAAGCTGGCTGGTGCCCTGCTGGTTCCTTCTCCTGCCGCTGGCCGGGGACTGGTGCGCCATCCACACCGGTCGCGCCTGGGAAGCACGGCAACGGATGGCCACGTGGGGCACCACAGCGCTCCTGGCTCCCCTGCTGTGCCTGGTCGCGCTCCAGGTGCGCTGGGGCGTGGCCGATCCGCTGCTGCCCCCAGGGGTGGACACCTCCTCCGAACTGATGGCCCCTGACGCGCTGCGACGGGCGCTGCAATCCGAACCGCGGCTCTGGCAGTCCCTGCAGACCGCCGAGGTGATCACCAGCCTCCATTACGAACAGACGGGGTTTCTGGCCCTGGCCCTCGATCCCTCGCTCCGCAGACGCCTGACCACCTTCAGCGGCGACCCGCGGGGGTTTGCCTTCTGGCAATCGCCCAGGGGATTTCAGGGAAGCGGTGGGCTGATCTATCGCCTGCGGCCGGCGGCCGTGCAGGGAGCGGCGGCACCGGCTCCGGAACCCTGGCCGCCGGGGATCGGTCCGCTCACCCCCGTCGCCGAAGTGACCGTCCAGCGAGGCCAACGATCGGCGGTGGTGCTCGAGTTCCAGCAGTTCCAGCCGCTGTCCGCCCCTTGGCCTCGTCCCTACGGGCCCGGCGCCGACTGAGAGTCATCCCCGTCGGCAATGATCAACGCCAGGCGGCAGACTGGCACGGTTTGACGGAGGTTCGGTGAACGACCCGGTCGTGGCCCTGGGTATTGTGGCCTTTTCCCTGCTGCTGCTGTTGCTCCCGAGCGGCTTATGGGCCGTCAGTGGCGGAAAAAGCCATCCAGCGGTCCGGGTGATCGTGGCCAGCGCCAACCTTGCCCTGACGGCTCAACTGGTATTGCGCTGGTGGGATTCAGGACATTTTCCGATCAGCAATCTCTACGAATCCCTCTG
>JBJTBH010000181.1:0-10431 GCA_046091285.1 Cyanobacteriota bacterium
GCGGATCCGCCGCAGCGGATGGCTGGCAGGGATCCGCTCCTCGATCGAGACGTAGGAGAACAGGGAGCCGCTGCGCTCCTGCTGACCTCGCATCACGGGATGGACGGTTGCCCCATTTTCGCAGAGGTTGCTGGGTTTTTCTGCAAACTCTTAGAAACCAACGCCTGCCTGGTCTCCCCTGCCAGCGGCGGCCCATAGTGGGAGCGATGGCATCCATGCCTCATGGGTGGCAGGAGGAAAGAACGGTGCGGGCCTGCCCTCTTCCAGGCACCTCCCAAGTCCGTCGCTGTCCCGCAACTGTGATGAAGCCCCCTCCGGGATGCAGACCCTCTCAGGCAGGGAGACCCCGTCAGGACCTTCTCAGTCAGAACACTCCCCCCATCGTTCCCCCTCTCAATCCCGGCGCGGACCGGGCACATCCATGGCCTTCCATTCCTCCTCGCGCAGCGGGCCCCCGTTGATCTCGTCACCCGCTTCAGGGGCCCTGGCCCCGGTGGCCCTTCTCGGCGTGGCACTGACACTTGTCGGCCTCCTGAATCCCGCCCCGGCAGCCGCTCACCATCTGATGGGTCTGTTCCAGCTCAGCCCCGGCCCCCTGGCCGGCTGGCTGAGTGGCCTCGGCCATCCGCTGCTCGGCCCTGACCATCTGCTCTTTCTGCTCGCCGTGGGCCTGGTGGCCTGGTCCCGCCCCTGGGGCTGGGCGCTGGCCCTGCTCAGCGCCGGCCTGGTGGGCAATGCCCTGGGTCTGCTCCTGCCGCAGCTTCCCGGCGTGGAACTCCTGGTGGCCCTGTCGCTGGTGGCCACGGGCCTGGTGTTGGCCCGTCGACTGCCGGCACCGGTGCTGATCCCCCTGTACGTCTTCCATGGTCTTGCCCTTTCAGGGGCGGTGATCGGCTGGGAGGCCACCCCGATCGCCTGCTATCTCCTCGGTCTCCTGGTCAGTCAGTCCCTGCTGCTGTTGCTCGCCTTCACCGTGGTGCGCCGCTGGCGCTCCCTGGCGTCCGAGCCATCGATCACCCTGATCTCGGGCCTGTTCATCGGCCTCGGTCTGGCGTTCTCCTGGACCTCACTGATGCCCTGAGCTCAGAGGCTGGCCTGGATCGTTCCCTTCGCTCCCTGGCGAACCTGGAACTGGCAACGCAACTGACGCTGACGCCACTGGCACTGCCCCTTGGCGACAGCGCCCGTGGGCGTGGTCCGGGCCAGACCCCGCCCATCGAACTGCATCGTCGCCAGCCCCGTGACCATCAGCTGGAGCCTGGGCGTGAGCGAACAACCGTTCGGATTGCAGTCCAGCCCCTCACCGGCGGGCATCGTGCCGATCAGTTGCAGCTGCTGATTGCCCTGGCGATCCTCCCGGTTCTTGAGGAAGCGCAGGCTGAGCACCTGATCACTGGTCTGGACGACCACAAGTTGCCGACAGAGCCAGCCGCTCTGGCCTTCGATCTGAATCCGGCACTCCTGAAGCCCGCCTCGCCAGCGGCCGAAATCATCACGGCAGCGGCCCGGCATCACAAGCGTCAGCAGCAGGGGCAGGGCGATGGCCAGAGACCACGGTCGCCGATGCCGCCACCACCTGGATGACCACCACCTGGATGACCACCACCTGGATGACCACCGCCTGGATGGCCACCGCCGCGATGCCCAGATTCTGGCGGAGGTCCGGTCGCGAACGCCCCGTCCCATCAGTAGCCCGAATCCGCCACGCAGCTGCCTTCGCAGCTGATGCCGTTGCTGGCGGTGCGACCACAGTGCCGACAGAGGATCGGCTCCGTCGGTGTCTCCCCCTCCTGGTGACGGATCCGGGCTTCGGCGGCGGTGGTGGTTTCGTTCATGGACGGTTGATCATTGACGGCAGTCTCCCTGATCACCCCCGCCATGGCCAGTCGCCGATCCGACCTGCCGCCGGAGTGGAGCACGGGTCGACAGACGCAGGCCGCCCCTGAGCCCACCACCCCGGAGATCGCGGTCGGAACCTGGGCCTGGGGAAACCAGTTCCTCTGGGGCTACGCGCCCGATCGGGATCCTGAACTGCAGGCCACCTTCAAGCGGGCGGTCGATCTCGGGCTCACCGTCTTCGACACGGCCGATTCCTATGGCACCGGTCGTCTGCAGGGCCGAAGCGAAGCCCTGCTCGGTCAATTTGCGGCAGCGCTGCCGGAGGAGCGCCGGCGAACGATCACGGTGGCCACCAAACTGGCGCCCTTCCCCTGGCGTCTCGGTCGTCACGGCTTCGATCGGGCGTTTCAGGCCTCCCGCCAGCGCCTGCAGGGGAAGCTCGATCGGGTGCAGCTGCACTGGAGCACCGCCCGCTACGCCCCCTGGCAGGAGGATCCCCTGATCGATGGATTGGCCGACCTGCTGGAACAGGGCCAGGTGAGCAGCCTGGGGGTGTCGAACATGGGCCCGCAGCGCCTGCGCCGCGTGCATCGACGGCTGGCTGACCGCGGACTGTCTGTGGCCAGCGTCCAGGTGCAGGCTTCCCTGCTGGCGCCGGAAGTTCTCACTCCCGGCGGCCTGATCGAGGTCTGCCGGGAACTCGGCATCACGCTGCTCGCTTACAGCCCTCTGGCCCTGGGCCTGTTGAGCCGACCGGCGACTGCACCGATCGCCGGCGGCGGCCCGCGGCGCTGGCTGGCCGCGCGGTTGCAACCCTCGCTGACGCCCCTGCTGGAGAGCATGGCGGAAATCGCCGTTCGTCATGGAGCGGTGGGAGACGGGGGAGCTGATCTGGCCGCCGTGGCGCTGAACTGGTGCCGCTCCCATGGAGCGGTGCCGATCGTCGGTCTCCGGCGAGTGGCACAGGCGGAGGCCGCAGCGGCCGCGCGTGAGTGGGTGCTGGAACCGGCGGAACGCGACGCACTCGATCGCCTCGCCCTGGCGCTACCGGTGCGGATGCCGGCCAATCCCTTTGAGAGCGCCTGATCGCGACGCCGGACCCGGCCTCAGGGCATCAGATCGCTGGGGTCGGGGGTGAGCACCACCGGCATCGCCGCCGGCCGCGGCTGGGGCGGCTCCTGGGGTTGATGGGGGCGGACCAGAGGCACCACATTGCGGTTGGCGGCCTCCTCGTCACCGCTGAGGGCGGAGGGCTCGTCGTTGTGATCTTCAGGGTGATCGCCTTCAGGATCACAGGCGGCGAGGGCCTCCTGCAGCAGGGAATCAAAGGTGGCACCACTGAGGCGATGACGGGCCAGCTCGAGGAAAGCCCGGGCCAGGGATTCGCCGGCCGCTGCCCGCAGAGCCGGATTGCTGCGCCTCTGATCCTGCTCCTCCTCCACGGCCCGGATGAACCGTTCGGAGACATCACGCTTGGTGGAGGCCCGGATGCGGGTGTCCTGCTCCATCGGCGTCAGGGACATCTGGTTGTCGAGTTCCTGCAGTCGCCGGGTCAGGCTTTCGAGCACATCGCGGGCTTCGCGCTGCACGTTGGCGAGCTGACCATCGGAAAGCCGGGGCAGATCAGCCACGAACACCTTGCCGTGATCCCGGAGAGTCAGAAAGGTGGGGCGAATCGTGCTGCGGGTCGGGGCGGCCTCCCGCGGCCGGATCGGCCGCAGGGGTGGTGTGGGGCCGGCGGAACTGCGGCGACGGGTGATACGGCCGGAGGTATTGGGACGACTGAACATCTCGATGGGCGTTTCGGTGAGCGGTTGATGGGCGGGACGACGGAGTCGTGAAGCGGACTCCTTCACGAGGCATCAGCGTGATTCGTCGGATGGTGGGCTCAGCGACTGCGCTCTGATCCAGAACGCATCCGAGGAGTCCCAGAGGGGAGCACCGCTGAAGGCATCGGTCGGAGTGGTCTCGCGGGATGGGGCAATCAGCCGCTGGACGGCGGCCAGGGAACGAAGCATCGGAGGGCAGCACCCTAGGCAGGCATCGACCCCCTGTTGATGGCGAGCGATGCTCTGATGCAAAACCGGGGCACCACGGGATCGCAGGATCACGGCGGCAGGATCCAGGCCCCGGCGGGCGTGCTCCGAGCCGGTCCTCAACCCGGAAGGCCGGCGAGCGGTTGGCCCTCTGCGGCGGGCCCATCCAGCACCTCGCCCAGGGCCCAGGCCTCGTGACCGGCTTCCGCACAGCAGCGAAGGGTCGCTTCCAGGTGAGAGGCGGGCACCACCAGGGTGAAGCCCACCCCTAGATTGAAGGTGTTCCAGAGGTCGGCCTCCGGCACCTCTCCGGCGCGCTGCAGCCACTGAAACAGGACCGGCCGCTCCCAGCTGCCCGCATCGATGCGGGCATGCACACCGGCCGGCAGGCAGCGGGGCAGATTCTCCGGCAGACCACCGCCGGTGATGTGGGCCATGCCCCGGATCGGCAGCTCCGCACTCAGCAGGGCCCGCACCAGGGCTCCATAGAGCCGGGTCGGGCGGAGGAGGCTCTCGATCACCCTCTCATCGCTGTCCGGGAGATGGTCGTCAGGGCCGGTGCCCGCCAGCTCCAGGATCCGGCGCACCAGGCTGAAGCCATTGCTGTGCACACCACTGCTGGCCACGGCCACGATCCGATCGCCGGCGGTGATCGCCCGGCCATCGATCAGGGCCTCTTCATCGACCACGCCCACGCAGAAGCCGGCCAGGTCGTAGCGACCGGGGGCATAGAACCCCGGCATTTCAGCGGTTTCGCCGCCGAGCAGGGCGCAACCGCTCTGGCGGCAGCCGTCGGCGATGCCGCCCACCACATCGGCCATCGCCTCGGGACTGAGCTTGCCGGTGGCGATGTAGTCGAGGAAGAAGAGGGGGTCAGCGCCGCTGGTGATCACATCGTTGACGCACATCGCCACCAGGTCGCTGCCGACCGCATGGTGACGGCCATGGGCCTGGGCCAGTTCCAGCTTGGTGCCGACTCCATCGGCGCCGGCCACCAGCAACGGGCGCTGGAGGCCGGCCGGAATCCGGCAGAGACCGCCGAACCCGCCCAGTCCACCCACCACTTCCGGGCGTCGCGTCGTGTCAACGCTGGCGCGGATGCGCTCGACGAAGGCTCGCCCCGCCACCACATCCACGCCTGCTGTCCGGTAATCCATGGCCCCCCTGGCACTGCATCGGTGCCTCCATCCTCTGATGACACCCGCCGCCGACAGCGGGGACCCGATGGCAGGCGCCACCAGGGCCGCGGACAAACAGGCCCGACCACCCCAGAAAAGAAGGCCTCCCCGGTGGACAGCTGCCGGATTGGCCCATCAATCCATCAGGCCAACTTATGGCGGTGATCGGTCTCCCTGATCAGCCCAGGGTCGCATCCCGGGAAAGATCCCTGTGCTGGACAGGCTTTGGAGCAGACATGATCATTTCTGATCGGTGGATTGTGTGCGGATTGCATCAGTTCCCAGCAAATTTCGCGCTTAGCTTTGCCACGTCGTCATTTCTCGATAGGAACTCCATCAGCTGATTCGCATCTCCCTTTCACCCAATGAGGGAATCGTTTCGTTCTTGATGAAAAACCCATGTTTATGGGTTCCAGCTGCCATTAGGTGGCGGGTTCCGATTGTTATGCAACCTTTTTTCTCTCTCGGAGCTCTTGCTGTCCTTCTCTCCGGCAGCAGTGCCTTGATTCCGGTCCTGGCGGATGCCGGCCTGGCCTCCACCGGTCCTCGTCCCACCGTCGTCACCGAGACCGGAGCGCAGCTCCCCCCCGACCTGGCGATCCGCCATCAGGACGATGATTCCGCGCCGGATGAGGAAGCCGCGCCTTCCACCCCCGGTCTGCCGATCGCCTCGCCGGAACAGCCTCGGGTGATCCGAGTCAGCAACGGTCAGGCCAGCTGGTACGGCCCAGGCTTCTATGGCAACCGCACAGCCAGTGGAGAACGCCTCCGCCCCGGCACTCTTACTGCCGCCCATCGCACCCTGCCCTTCGGCACCCGGGTGCGGGTCACCAACCTCTGGAATGGCCGCAGTGCCGTGGTCCGCATCAATGATCGCGGTCCCTTCCATGGATCCAGAGTGATCGATCTGGCACAGGGCGCCGCCAGTGAACTCGGTGTCGCGGCCAGTGGCACCGCCCAGGTCCGCCTTGAGGTTCTGCGCTGAACCGATCCCGACGGACTCCCGTCGCGGCTCCTTCCCGATGTCGGCCCATCCGCCAATCTGGTGGCTGGGTCTTTTTTTTGTGCTTCCGTGCGCCTGCTCCAGACCAGACCTGCGCTGCATGCCTGGCTGCTGGAGGACCAGTCGCCCCCAGCCCACCGGCACCTCCATTTCGTGCCGACGATGGGCGCCCTGCATCCCGGCCATCAGGCGCTGATCGCCCGCGCCGCGCAGCCCAGAGGCGGACGGCAACCCCGGGTGCTGGTCAGCGTCTTCGTCAATCCGCGCCAGTTTGCGGCCGATGAGGATCTGGAGCGCTATCCGCGCCAGCTGGAGGCCGATGTCCAGCTGGCGACTGCAGCCGGGGCTGAGGCCCTGTATGCCCCGTCCGTCGAGGATCTCTACCCGGGCGGCGAGGCCGGAATCACCCGCGTCTGCCCGCCACCTGACTTGCTGCAGACCCTTTGTGCCCGCCAGCGGCCGGGGCATTTCGATGGCGTGGCCACGGTGGTCTGTCGGCTTCTGGCCCTGGTGCGGCCCGATCGCCTGTTCCTCGGCGAAAAGGACTGGCAGCAGCTGGTGATCCTGCGCCGGGTGATCCGCGACCTGGCCCTGCCGCTGACGGTGGAGGGAGTGGCCACGGTGCGCGAATCAGATGGGCTGGCGCTCAGCTCCCGCAACCGCTATCTCGATGCAGCCCAGCGCCTGCAGGCGGCAGCTCTGCCGTCGGTGCTGGCGGAAGCAGCGGATGAAGTCGCCGCAGCAGGGGCCGTACGTCCAGGGCTCCAGCCCCTGGTTGCCAGCCGGCTGGCGGCGGCGGGGCTCGCGCCCGAGTATGTCGAGGTCGTGGAACCCCATACGCTGAGGCCGCACCAAGGTCAAACGGGGCTTGCCCTGCTGGCTGTGGCCGTCACCTGCGGCCAGGCGCGTCTGATCGATCACCGTTTTCTGATGACCCGTTCCCCGATCGTGGCCATTGATGGGCCTGCCGGCGCCGGCAAGAGCACGGTCACCCGCGCATTCGCCGATCGTCTCGGGCTGGTCATGCTCGACACGGGCGCCATGTACCGCGCCGTCACCTGGTGGGTGCGGGAGCGGGGCGCCGATCCGGCCGATGAAGCCGCCGTGGCGCCCCTGCTGAAAGGGCTGGATCTGCAGCTCAGTCGCTCCGATCAGTCCGGAGAGCAGATCGTCACCATCAATGGCCACGACGTCACCAGCGCGATCCGCAGTCCGGAGGTCACCGCCCTGGTGTCCGTGGTGGCGGCCCATCCCTGTGTTCGCGCCGCCCTCACGGCACAGCAGCAACGCCTCGGGGCCAGGGGCGGGCTGGTGGCTGAGGGCCGGGACATCGGCACCGCCGTCTTCCCGGATGCGGAGCTGAAGGTGTTCCTCACGGCCACGGTCGGGGAGCGGGCCCGACGTCGCGCCGCCGACCTGGCCCAGCGAGGGTTTGCCGTGCCGCCCCTGGAGGAGCTGGAGGCCCAGATCGCTGAGCGGGATCATCTGGATTCCACCCGGGCTGTGGCCCCCCTCTGTCAGGCGGAGGATGCCGAGGAGCTGATCACCGATGGCCTGGCGATCGACGCTGTGATCCAGCGGCTTGTCGATCTCTTCCGCGAGAGGGTCCCTGAGGAGGCCTGGCCGGCCAGGGCATCAGCGGGCTGATTCGCCCCAGGCCCGAGGCCCGCGTCAGAGGCTCCCCCGGCGCCGCTCCAGCAGGCTCTCCAGCAGTCCGTCACAGGCATCTTCCAGCAGGTCGAGCACAGCGTTGAAGCCGTCAGGTCCGCCGTAATACGGGTCTGGAACCTCCAGGGCCGTGAAGCGTCGGCAGTAGGCCGTCATCGGCTCGATCCGGGCCCTGATCTCCGGGGCCGGTGCCAGGGCTCGAACAGCTTCCAGGTTCATCGCATCCATGGCGAGGATGTGATCGAAGCGATCCAGATCCCCTGCCGTGATCTGGCGGGCGCGGCTGGGGAGCTCCACGCCACGGGCGCGGGCGGCGCTGAGCATGCGGCGATCGGCGGGCTTGCCCACATGCCAGGAGCCCGTGCCGGCGGAGTCCACCTCAAAGGCGGCGCGCAGGTCCTGCTGATCGAGACGATGCAGGAACAGGCCTTCGGCGGCTGGGGAGCGGCAGATGTTGCCGAGGCAGACGAACAGAACCCTGGTGGGCGCCTGCGGTGACGCGGTGGACTCAGCCATCGCTTTCAAGGCGCTCCAGAGCCTGGCCCGCCCGCAGGCGCACCACCGGGGTGTCTTCGCTGGCGTCACTAGCCAGGGCGTTCAGGCGCTGGCGGATCCTCGTCACCACAGCCCGGCGCTCGGCCCGCAGCTCGGCAGGCTCCGGCAGGGCCAGGCGCTCGAGGCCGACGATCACCGCATAGCGCACCACCCATTCGCCATCGGCAGCACCGGCTTCCAGGGCCTCCAGGCAGCGCAGCATCGTGACCTGACGAGCGTCGTCGGCCAGGGTCTCCAGCCTCAGCTGGCCCAGGCCCCGCGCCGCTGCCCGGCGAACGCTCGGTCCGACGTCGGTGGCGAGCGCCTCTTCGAGCACCGTCAGCCCCTCCACGGCACCGATGCCGGCGAGGGCCCGTACGGCCCAGGCCCGGGCTCCGTAGTTGCTGGCATCCAGCTCCAGGAGGCTTGGCACCGCTGTGGGGCCGATCGCGATCAGGCCGTCCACCGCGGCAACGGCGGCCCCGGGATTGTTGAAGCTCAGCACCTCCACCAGGGTGTCGGCGGCTGCAGGATCGCCGACGGCCGCCAGGGCCAACGTCGCCCGCAGCAGGGCCTCGGCGCTGTCGGCCTGTTGCACGCACGCAATCAGGTCCGGGAGGGCTGGCATGGGAATCGTGGTCACAGCAGGTCGTCCATCACGGCGAGCACGGCGTTGGTGCTGATGGTTGTCTCGGCCTCGGGCGGGTGATTCTCAACCAGACCCCGCAGGGCGATCAGCTTGAGGCTGTTCTCAGCCAGGGTGCGGGAAATCGGCTCCAGCGCCGGACGCCAGCCCACCGCTCCGAGGTCCATCAAGGCGGCGCGTCGCACCTGCAGCTGAGGGTGTCTGAGCAGGTCAAGCAGGGGATCGGCCCAGCGTGGATCGCGGCTGAGCTGGAGCAGGGCCCGGGAGGCTGCGCTGCGGATCAGGGGTCGGTCGTGGCCGAGGAACGGTTCGATCACCGCCAGCACCTCCGGAGTCGTCAGCCCGATGGCGCCCAGGGCCTCCAACATCGCCTCACAGGGTTCCACCAGCCTGGGGCTGTCGGTCCGTCGGATGCCCACCACGGCGGGCCCAGGCGCCAGCCTGCGAGCGATCACCGGAGCCGCCTCGCGGCATTGCAGCTCTCCGAGGGCCCGGGCTGCCGCCTCGCGCAGGCCGTCATCGTCGTCGTCGAGGGTGGTCAGCAGGTCGGGGATGGCCGCCTCGGCCGAGGGCCCGAGTTTTCCCAGGGCCCGGGCGGCGTTTCGGGCCACGGCGTTGTGTTCGACCCCGTTTCCCGGGGAGCCCTGGTGGCGCTGGGCCAGGGCCTGGCGGAGCAGGGGCACCGCCTCGGGGTGCTGGCTGCGCATGCGGCCCAGCCACCAGGCGGCGTAATACTGATCGCCCTGGTTGATGGTCTGGCGCAGCCGCTCAAGCGCTTCCGTTTCGCTGATCGGTGCCCCGGATCCGGGCTGTGGGGGTTCGGCCATGGCCGAGGTGTGGACTCAGGGACCCTGATGCTGGCATCGCTGACCCCTCTGGAGCTCCAATCACTGATGGAGTGACACGGGAGGGACTCGTTCAGGCGGCCTGGCCGATGCCCATCCTCAGGGGATCACGCGTCCCGGATCTGATGGTCTGATTCGATCGGAGTGTTGCCATGCCTGAGGGCGGTAGCGGTCATGGCTCAGGCGTCCCCGTTGAACTGTGTGACCTCCACTGCAGGCGGCTGCCGAACGCTCGAGAACGTTCTGCCCGGACGGAACAGCAGAGCAGGGGACCAGCAAATCGTCCGAGGTCCTCCCATCCGAATGACACCACGGCTGAAGGCGACGATCCGGGCATGAAAAAAGGGCCCCGTGAGGGGCCCGGATCGATGCGATGGTCTGAGGATCAGACCAGAGCGGCGATCGCGTAGTCGATGTAGTTGTTGGCGATCGCGCCGGCGTCGCCGCTGATGCCGTGGTTGGCCTTGATGTAGTTCAGGGCCTCCACGTACCAGGAGGGGGACAGCTCGAACGCACGGTTGATCTCGTCCAGACCGGCGATCAGGTACTCGTCGATCGGGCCGGTGCCACCAGCCACCAGGCAGTAGGTCACCTGACGCAGGTAGTAGCCGATGTCGCGGGCGCACTTGGCCTTGCCGCGGGCATCAGAGGCGTAGTTAGCGCCCTGCATCTGGGTGGTGTA
>JBJTBH010000182.1:0-2025 GCA_046091285.1 Cyanobacteriota bacterium
GTGTGCCCTACCGCCTGCGCTGCACTCTCACCTTCGGCGATATCTACGGCCAGATCCTGATCTGGATGCTGGTGATTTTCGTGAGCTTGGCGGCGGGCCTGGCCCTGATGGGCGCCAGCAAGCCCCTGTTTGCCCTGGTGGGTGTAGGTCTGATTCTGGTGCTGTCGCTGCCGTTTCTGCTGTTCGCTTTCACCACAACGCTGTTGAACCACATCGCCCTTGAACCCGGCGCGCCCCAGGGGTGAACGCCCTAGGCTCCTGGCCACATCGGCTGCAGCAACAGTGTTTGGACTGTTTGATGGACTAGGCGGATCCAAGAGTCAACTGATTGCTCCCTCAGCAGCTCTCCCCGGCCGAGAGTCAGCCATCGCCACCGCTGATCGCCATGTGGTGCTGGGTACAGCCCTCAAAGCACCCCTGAGCACCAGCCAAGCGGAAGCCCTGTTCGGCTGCGGCTGTTTCTGGGGTGCTGAAAAAGGCTTCTGGCGTCTACCCGGTGTGATCAGTACAGCAGTGGGTTACGCCGGTGGATTCACGCCCAACCCCACCTACGAGGAAGTGTGTTCGGGCCGCACCGGCCACACCGAGGCGGTGCGGGTGGTGTGGGACGTGAACGCCATCGATTTCAGCGATCTCCTCAAGCTGTTCTGGGAATGCCATGACCCCACCCAGGGGATGGCTCAGGGCAATGACACAGGGACGCAATATCGCTCGGCGATTTACGTGAATGAACCAGCCCTACTCACGATCGCGGAGGCCTCCCGTGATCGCTACCAGGAGCTGCTGCAGGCCAACGGTCGCGGAGCCATCACCACAGAGATCGCTACCGGACAGCCGTTTTTCTTTGCCGAGACCTACCACCAGCAATACTTAGCGTCACCAGGATCACGCCCGTATTGTTCAGCTCAGCCCTCGGGTGTGCTGCTGGATGACTTTGCAGGTGCCAACTACAAACTCCCGCCGCAGGTCTGGAGCCACTACGACTGGAGCATCAGCCACTGCGTCCTCCGGGGCGACAACAGCCCCATCCGCATCTGAGCGTCTGCTGCTGGGCTACGCCCGCACCTCAACAGATCACGACGATCAGGCCACCAGTCTGCAGCGCCAGGTGCAGGTGCTCCAGGCCAGTGGTTGCACCCTTGTGCTGCAGGAGACCGGTAGCGCCACTAGCGCCGATCGACCGCAATACCAGCAACTCCTGAGCCTGGTGGAGGCCGGCCTGGTGGCCGAGGTGCGAATGCTCCGGGATGACCGGGGCAACCGGAATCAGGCCGAGGCCCTCCACCTGCTCAGGCTTTGCCAGCTCAAGAGCACTGCACTGGTGTTCTTGGAACATTCCCTATGGCAGACCGTTTCAGCTGATCCGCTTGCTGCTGAGGAGGTCTTTCACGACCGGGCCCAGGCCGCGGCAGCAGAGAGCAGGAAGATCAGCAGCCGCCTGAAGCGCAGCTACGCAACTGCAGAGCGCAATGGGCTGAGCACCGTCAGGAAAGCTCCGCTGGGCTACATGGTGCGCAACAGCGTTGTGATGCCAGACCACCGCCCGATCGGCCGGGTGGGGGCTGAGATGGTGAGCGAGTGGGAGGCCGCTCGGCGCCTAGTTGACGCAGTGATCCGAGACGGTGCGCTGCGAACCGGGCGGAACAACTGGCATCTGTGGCTGAGCGGCCTGGAGCCGATTGAAGGAAGCAAGCGCCTGGAGCAACTCCTGCGCTTCAGCGCTTCAGCTGCAGGGCATTGGCTCAACGATCCAACGATCAGGGGAGGCAGGAAGGGCCGGGTCTACCGGCAGGAATACAACCCCAACACCAGGGCGATGGAGTGGGTTGAGAACGATGTGGTGGAGGTGGTGTGGGGCCAACATGAAGCCCTGCTCAGTGTTGAAGAGCATCAGCAGATCGAGCAGCTGCGAGCCGTGAACCGGGGGAGCCGGACCTTTGCGCGTCGCACTGACCGGCAGTGGCACCCGATCCACCAGCTTCTCCGCTGCGAACACTGCGGGAGCAACCCAGCGTACCAGACGAG
>JBJTBH010000183.1:0-3768 GCA_046091285.1 Cyanobacteriota bacterium
AGGAAGCTGATCAGGTCAGTGGCTGCAGCAGGGCTCTGGAGCGGCGGCGTTGGCAAGGATCAGGAGCGGTACGCCTCCAGGAAATCCCAGTCAGGGACTGGAGGGAAGGCCGTATGGGACGGACCTTTAATAGGCCCTGCCGCCAGCCCGGCAACGGCCACTGCGGCCGCCGGCACCAGCAAGAGCACAAGCACGCAGTGGCAGACCCTGGAGCCGGCGCTGCGGGATGCCTTCCGCTGCCACCACCAGCGCGCCGCTGAGCTGCTGAAGCGCCGCGAGGCCATCGCCGCACAACTGCGCCAGAGCACCCAGGAGCTCCAGGCGTTGGTGGATCGCCATGGCGGTTCCGGTCACTGGCTGGATCAGACACTGCTGCAGCGCCGCCAGACGTCGCTGCGCCGCCGTCTCAGCGCCTGGCTTAGCGATGGCCAGGCGGATGAGAACCGCCGCAAGGCCGCCGAGCAACTGCTGCAGCTGGCCCGCGCCAACAGCGATCTGGTCCATGAGCGGGTCCGCCGGCTGAAGCGTCAGCACAAGGGGCTGCAGCGTCAGCTGTCCGCGCTCGATCTGTCGCCGCTGCTGGAGCTCACCGCCAGCGACGATCCGGAGGGAGTGGCCGAGGGTCGCCTTCAAAGGGCCATCCACCAGGGCCGTGAGCGCTGGCTGCGCGAACAGCTCAGCCGTGAATCGCTGCGCAGCTGGCAGATCGAAGGGTTCGGGGAGGCGCGGCTGCGGCTGCTGGAGAGCCACGGCCTGTGCAACGGCGAGCAACTGCGCGCCAACATCGACCGACTCTGTTCGCTGCCCGGCATCGGAGCCGGCCTGCAGCAACGCCTCCGCACCCGCCTCGATCAGGCGGTGCAACAGCTGGAGGCTCAGGCAGGGGCTGCCGTCATCGGGCCTGGGCAGGACGATCTCGTGCTGCTGCCCGAGCTGCTGGCCCTGCAGAACGGTGAAGAGCAGCTGCTGGCCATCAATCCCGACTTGACCAGCTTCAAATCAGAGATCGAGGTCGTACAGACCACGATCCGCGATCGCCGCCGCGCCATGGAGGCCCAGCGGAAGGCCTTTGAAGCCCTGCGCTGATCGCAGAACGCCTGGGGGATGGGTCGCGTGCAGCACCAGGCCCTCGCGGCCGCGTGAGTCGAGCCGATGCCTCCGCAAAAACCGCATTGAGATGTCCGCATTAGCAGCATTGGAAGCTCCGCTTTTGCCGCATTGGAGGCTCCGCTTTTGCCGCATTAGGCTGCCGGTGTTTCCTGCATTGGTGAGTCTGCGTGCCGGCCTATGTCCCCAGGATCGTGGATGCCGAGCTTCGGGAGCTGCTGGGCTCCGCCGGCGCCGTGGTGATCGAAGGCCCCAAGGCCTGCGGCAAGACGATGACCGCCACGCAACAGGCCGAATCGCGGGTGCTTCTGGACATTGACCCGGCCGCCCGCCAGGCCCGGGCGGTGGAGCCGGCGCTGGTGCTGCAGGGTGCCAGGCCGCGCCTGCTCGATGAATGGCAGGTGGCCCCCGAGCTCTGGAATCAGGTGCGCAGGGCCGTCGATGCGGCGGATCAACCCGGTCAGTTCCTGCTCACCGGTTCCGCCGTGCCCGCGGACGATGCCAGCCGTCACACAGGTGCCGGCCGTTTTGCGTTTCTGCGGATGCGACCGATGAGCCTGGTGGAAACCGGTGCGTCCAGCGGGGCCGTGTCACTGCGCGATCTGTTCGACGGGGCGGCACCGAGCGTCCTGGACCCTGGGCTCAGTCTCAAGGATCTGAGTGAATGGATCAGACGGGGTGGCTGGCCCGCCCAGCAGGAGCGTTCGCTGCAGGCCGCAGGTCGCGCTGCTCGGGATTATCTCGAGCAGGTGCGCCAGGTGGACATCACCCGGGTGGGGGAGCGGCGCCTGGATCCCGTGCGGGTCGGCGCTCTATTGCGCGCGATCGGGCGCCACTGCGCCACTGAAGCGAAGCTCTCGACCCTGGCTGCCGACATTGGCGGCTCCGATGGCGCCCTGGATGAGCGCTCGGTGAGTGGTTATCTCCGCGCACTGGAGCGGCTGATGGTGATCGAGGATCAGCCCGCCTGGGCTCCGCATCTGCGCTCCCGGGCGCGACTGCGCAAGGCACCGAAGCGTCACTTTGTGGATCCATCGCTGGCCCTGGCGGCGCTGGGAGCGGCTCCCGAGCGGCTGTTGCAGGATCTGGAGTGGTTCGGCCAGGTGTTCGAATCCCTGGTGATCCGCGACTTGCGTGTGTACAGCCAGGGTCTCGACGCTGAGGTGTTTCACTACCGCGACGACTACGGGGTGGAGGTGGATGCGATCGTGCAGCTCCCAGATGGGCGATGGGGCGCGCTTGAGATCAAGCTCGGCGAGGGACAGGTGGACCAGGGTGCCGCCAATCTGAAACGCTTCTCCGAGCAGATCGATTGCCAACGCACGGGCGCACCTGCCTTTCTGGCCGTGATCTGCAGCAAGGGGTATGGCTACCGCCGCCCCGATGGGGTTGTGGTGGTTCCGATCGGTGCGCTTGGGCCATAGGCCAGCGTGCTGACCAGGAACGGCTTTAGCGTCAGCGGTGCGCAACGTGGGACTGGCAAATGCTTACTGCTAATGAATATATACGGCTGGTGCTTATCCAGGCTCAATCATTACATAGGTTTTTTCCGTGACTTCATACTCATCAGTACCCCACCTGCGCCGAACGAAGTCGAGCCCTTTGTCAAACGTCACCAGAAGACAGGAATCATCGGCGAACGTCATCTTGAGTGTCCGCGCGTGCTCGAGCTTCGTGCCTGGGGCGTTGTAGTTGCGCCAGCGTAAACGGAAATGGGGGAAGTTCTTTAGCTGATCCCTGATTGCATCCTGACGCGTGAGATCGTGGTTGTCCTGGAACTCCTCCCTGAGTTGGTTCGTGTGGATTGTGATCAGACTGTCATTCGTCAGCCAAGGACCACTTAACAACTGGGCAAGCATTTGCGCATACTGCCCCCTCTACTTTTCGAAATATCGATCGTAATAGTCTGCGGAAAGAACTTGCCGATCCTGAAGGACTGAGTCAAGCCCCATCATTGTGCGCAGGTCATCGACACTGTACGAACTGCCAGTCGGCTTAAAGCGGAAGACTTTGGTTCCAGGATCGTCAAATTCAGACGAAGAGACCTTCGTGCACTGATCTTTCAAGGATTGAATTTTCAGGAAGGCATCCTCAACCCCGCTCGCACTCCTTGTGATCAGACATTTCGGCTCTTGATCAGGGAGATTCAAGAGCTGACCTGCGACAGCATTGGCAGAGCCCATGCCAAGGCAGAACATCTCGACAGATGAGCTGGGGTGATGATAAAGATCCAAATAGCCTGAGTCGATCCAATCTGCAAATTTTCGACGTGTAAACTTGTTCTTAGTAGACCCGTCATTGCCAGGCAGTTGACTCAGAACGCACAGGACTGGCTTGTCATTTGCCTTGTGGGAGTCAATCGCATTTTCGAGCTCACGCAAAGAGAGATAGCTTTTTTAGTCATTCAGGATAAAGGCTGTACCTTGGCGGGCTGTAGATACATGCTGAGTCAGCAGCTCGGGCAACTTCTCGGTATCAAAGTAACTGCAGTGTCGAGCGAAGGAGCGCTGGTGCTCATCTGGATTCAGCTCACCGACGATTGGCTCCAGAAATCTGCGGACAAGATGGCGATCCAACTCCGCATGGAAGCTCTGGTTAGAATAAGTCCGCAAGCAGTTGTAGCAACTGCTGCCACAAGAGCAAGAACTCACAAGCTCAAGC
>JBJTBH010000184.1:0-14818 GCA_046091285.1 Cyanobacteriota bacterium
CAGGCTCGGGGATGGCGGTGTCAACGGCCTCCATCAGGTCGTTGATCTTCGCTTCCCACTCGGCTTCGCCTTCGAGAGCCTTGAGGCCGGAGACCTGGACGACAGGGATGTCATCGCCGGGGAAGTCGTAACCGCTCAGCAGTTCACGCACTTCCAGTTCGACCATGTCGAGAATCTCGGGGTCGTCGACCATGTCGCTCTTGTTGAGGGCGACCACCAGGGCGGGCACACCCACCTGCTTGGCGAGGAGCACGTGCTCCTTGGTCTGGGCCATCGGGCCATCGGTGGCGGCCACGACCAGAATCGCGCCGTCCATCTGGGCGGCACCGGTGATCATGTTCTTGACGTAGTCCGCGTGACCGGGACAGTCGACGTGGGCGTAGTGGCGGGCGTCGGTCTCGTATTCGACGTGGGCCGTGTTGATGGTGATGCCGCGCTCACGCTCTTCGGGTGCGCCATCGATCTGGTCATAGGCCTGGGCCTTGGCCATGCCCTTTTTGGCCAGCACGTTGGTGATGGCGGCCGTGAGGGTGGTTTTGCCGTGGTCAACGTGGCCAATGGTGCCGATGTTGACGTGGGGTTTCGTCCTCTCGAACTTCTCGCGAGCCATGATAAAAAAGAATCGGGGGGGGTTAAGTGGGTAAGGAATGAAGATCAGGAATTGCCCTGATTCTTGGAGATGATGGCTTCAGCGACGTTGCGAGGAACTTCCTCGTAATGGCTGAACTCCATCGAGAAGATACCCCGACCCTGGGTCATGGATCGGAGCTGGGTGGCGTAGCCGAACATCTCGGCCAGGGGCACTTTGGACTGGACTTTGGACTGTCCATTGTCGATGGACTGTCCTTCGACCTGGCCGCGGCGTGAGGAAAGGTCGCCGATCACAGAACCGAGGAAATCCTCGGGGATCTCGACTTCGACCTTCATCATCGGTTCAAGCAGCACAGGATTGCACTTCTTGACGCCGTCCTTGAAGGCCATGGATCCGGCGATTTTGAACGCCATTTCCGACGAGTCCACATCATGGTAAGACCCGTCCACCATGGTGACCTTCACATCGATCATCGGGAAACCAGCAATCACGCCGGACTGGCAGGTTTCCTTCATCCCTGCTTCCGCAGGACCGATGTACTCCTTGGGAACGATGCCGCCAACAATCTTGTTGACGAATTCGAACCCGGTGCCCGGTTCGCCGGGCTCCATTTCGATCACCACATGGCCGTACTGGCCCTTGCCGCCGGTCTGGCGAGCGAACTTGCCTTCCCCTTTGGCTTTGCTGCGGATGGTTTCCCGATAGGACACCTGGGGAGCACCGATGTTGGCCTCCACCTTGAATTCCCGCAGCATCCGATCCACGAGGATCTCGAGGTGCAGTTCGCCCATGCCGGCGATCACGGTCTGGCTGGTTTCCGGATCCGTGCTGACCCGGAAGGTGGGGTCTTCTTCTGACAGGGACTGGAGGGCTTTGGAGAGCTTCTCCATATCACCCTTGGTCTTCGGTTCCACAGCCACCGAAATCACCGGTTCGGGGATATAGAGCGATTCGAGGATGATCGGTGAGGAGTCGACGCAGAGGGTGTCGCCGGTGGTGGTGTCCTTGAGGCCGAGAACGGCGCCGAGGTCACCGGCCCGCAATTCGTCCACTTCCTCGCGCTCGTCAGCCTTGAGAATGATCAGGCGGGAGATGCGCTCTTTCTTGTCCTTGGTCGAGTTGAGGACGTAGCTGCCCTTCTGAAGCACACCAGAGTAGATCCGGACAAAGGTGAGCTTGCCGAAGGGATCGGCCATCACCTTGAAGGCCAGGGCGCTGAAGGGGGCGCTGTCTTCGGCGGGGCGAATCGCTTCGGTGCCATCGGGCAGCAGGCCCTGGATCGGAGGCACATCGATCGGTGCCGGCAGGTAGTCGACCACCGCATCCAGCAGCAGCTGCACACCCTTGTTCTTGAAGGCCGAGCCACAGAGTATGGGGACCAGGCCGTGCTTCAGGACGCCTTCGCGCACACCCTTCTGCAGCTGCTCGGTGCTCAGCTCGCCGGTCTCGAGGAAAATGTCGAGCAGGGCTTCGTCGGTTTCAGCGATGCTCTCCATCAGCACACCGCGCCACTCCTCGACCAGATCGGCCATATCGGCCGGAATGTCGGTCTCCTCGATGTCCTTGCCGAGGTCGTCGCGGTAGATGAAGGCCCGGTTCTTGACCAGATCAACGATGCCGCTGAGCTCACCTTCGGCCCCGATCGGCAGTTGAATCGGCACGGCATTGGCCTTCAGCCGATCCTTGATCTGGCCGTAGACCTTCAGGAAGTCGGCGCCGGTGCGGTCCATCTTGTTGACGAACACCATCCGCGGCACCTTGTAGCGATCCGCCTGGCGCCACACGGTTTCCGACTGGGGCTGCACACCGCCGACGGCGCAGAAAACCGCGATCACACCATCCAGCACCCGCATCGAGCGCTCCACCTCGATGGTGAAGTCCACGTGACCGGGAGTGTCAATGATGTTGATCCGGTGATCCTTCCAGCTGGTGGAGATCGCCGCGGCCGTGATCGTGATGCCCCGCTCCCGCTCCTGGGCCATCCAGTCGGTCACGGCGGCGCCATCGTGCACCTCGCCCATCTTGTGGACCACGCCGGAATAGAACAGGATCCGTTCCGTCGTGGTGGTTTTTCCCGCGTCGATGTGGGCGGCAATGCCGATATTTCTGACGCGTTCCAGTGGAAAGGCGCGGGCCACAGGGTGCTTCTCCGAAGGGTGCTACAACAAGGGGAAATAATACTACAGACTCCCCCAGCGGCCTTGGGGACTGGGCCGGTTGGGGTGGGGCGCTCGGGCGGACGCCGCACCGGCCCCGCCCGAGGCGGCGCTCAGTAGCGGTAGTGCGCGAAGGCCTTGTTGGCTTCGGCCATCTTGTGAGTCTCCTCGCGCTTGCGGACAGCGCTGCCGGCCTCGTTCGCGGCATCCATCAGCTCACCGGCCAGTTTCTGGGCCATGCTGCGTCCGTTGCGGGCGCGGGAGTAGTTCACCAGCCAACGCAGGGCCATCGCCGTGCCGCGTTCCTGACGGACCACCATCGGCACCTGATAGGTGGCACCACCGACGCGGCGTGCACGCACTTCCACCAGGGGGGTGGCATTGCGCACGGCGGTTTCGAACAGCTCGAGGGCGTCGTTGCCGGTCCGGTCGTGGATCAGGGTGAAGGCGTCGGAAAGGATCCGCTGGGCCGTGGATTTTTTGCCGTGCTTCATCAGCCGGGCCACGATCATGGAGGCCAGGCGGCTGTTGAACTGGGGATCCGGCAGAACCGGGCGCTTCTCGGCAGCGTTGCGGCGAGACATAGAGCGGAAGGTAGAGGCGAGGAAAGCGGAGGGCGCTGGCCGCGGACGGATCCGGTGGGCCGGATCGTCGCTTCAGCGGATGAGAGGGTCAGCTCTTGGGGGTCTTGGCGCCGTACTTGGAGCGGGCCTGACGGCGGTCCTTGACTCCGGCCGTGTCGAGGGTGCCGCGGATGATGTGATAACGCACACCAGGCAGATCCTTGACCCGTCCACCGCGGATGAGCACCACGGAGTGCTCCTGCAGGTTGTGGCCGATGCCGGGAATGTAGGCGGTGACCTCGAACCCGGAGGTCAGACGCACCCGGGCCACCTTGCGGAGGGCCGAGTTGGGCTTCTTGGGGGTGGAGGTGTAGACGCGCGTGCAGACGCCGCGGCGCTCAGGACACGCACGCAGGGCCGGGGACTTGGTCTTGCGGGTGAGACGCTGCCGCTCGGTGCGGATCAGCTGCTGGATTGTGGGCATCGAGGGCCGGAGGAGCTGGTCGGAAGTCCGACCGTTTTCGACAATCCGCCACATTACGTTGTCGCCGGTCACCCCTCGTTGGTACGCCGGAAGGATGCGCCGCAGGCGCAGCAGGTCACACCCTCAGAGGGGCGCACCAGAAAGCCGCCACCGCTGAGATCCCCGCGGTAGTCGAGGCTCAGACCTGTCAGGCGGGACACCTGATCGGCCGGGGCATAGAGGGTGATGCCATCGCCGCGGGCGACCGGGGCGCCGGCCAGGTGCCCGGGGCGCAGTCGGATCGCCCAGCTTTCGCAGCCGCCGGCCACCTGGTCGAGGTGCATGCAGCCCGGAGTGCCAGCCACGGCGGCCTGGCGTCCGAGCTCCGCAGCGGCGGCAGCGGTGAGGCGCAGGCTGTGACCCTTGGGCATGGAGGTGCAGGCGGTCCGGTCACTTTGGCAGGGGCCTGGTGCTGGTCACGGTGGACGTTGGCGTCAGCGGCACCAGACCGAGCCCGTTATGCACCGAGCTGGCCACGCCTCGCCCCCTGACCGTCTGCACCCCCGCCAGCACCAGGCCCGTGGAGCTGCCGCCATCGAGATTCAGCGCGTCCTGAAGCCCCAGGTCCCGCAGCAGCTGCGCCGTCTGGCCGAGGGTCGGACCGGAATCGCCCACCCCTTCCAGCGTCAGCAGCCACAGCTCCCGGCCATCGCTGCCGATCACTGTGCGCGGTGCGCCCTGGCTGAGGAAGGCCGGTGAAAAGCGCTCCCGCTCACCGTCGAGCACGATCCGGCCGCCGCTGAGCAGCAAGGGTCCGCCGCCCAGCACATTCGGTTCCTCGCCCAGGTCATTGCTCGGTCGGCTGATCACGGTGACCGTGTCGCCCGGATCCCCCGGCAGCGGTACCCCGCCGCGGGCCACCACCAGGGTGTCCCCTGGCGTCAGGGGCTGACCGGCTGTCAGCTGGTCGTCCGCGATCCTGCTCAGGACCTGGTCACCCCGGATCAGGAGCGCGCTCTCACCGCCGCTCAGGGCTCGGTAGACGGGGCCCCAGTCGAAGGTGTAGCGGCTGAGACCGCGTTGCACGAAGCCACTGTTGAGGGTGAGCACGGGCCAGCGGGCCCCGCTTCCATCCACCAGGCTCTCCTCCAGGTTCAGGCGGCCGAACCTCGGCAGCTGCCGGGGGCGCCAGGCGACCACCCCCCGCTGCAGAATCGGACCCGACAGCCAGCGTCCACCGTCACGCAAGGCTCCCAGGGGCAGGCGCCGCACCCGGTTGAAGTAACCGCCGTTGATCGCCACCAGCGCCTGCTGGCGGCCGGCCAGGGTGACCAGGGAGTTCAGGCCCTGCATGCCGCTGGCGCCGGTGAGCGGTTGCAGCACCAGCCCGCCGCCACGGGGATCGAAGCGGATCGCATTGACGAGCACGGACTGGGAACCGACGGCCAGCACCTGCTTCTGCCAGGTCATCGAGGCCGGCAGCAGGGCCCGCAGCCGGCTCTCTTCGCTGCGGGCATCGTCCGCGGGGCCCGTTGGGCTGCTGCTCGGGGTCCCCGCTCCCGTCAGTTCCAGGGCGATCCGGTAGGGGGTCCCGAGGCTGAGCACCTGCTCCAGCCGTTGGCCGCTGCCGGGTTGCAGCAGCAGCTGGTCCTGCTCCTGTCGGACCGTCAATCCCAGGTGCTCCAGCTGGCGCACCTGCTCGGTCTGGCTGCTGAGGCCGACCAGCAGGCCTTCCGGGTCGCGGCGGATCCAGGTGGCGGCCTGGAGATCCAGCACGATGCGGCGGCGGCCGCCGCTGGAGCGATGGCGGATCCCTTTCAGGGGTTGGGCGTCGATCATCAGGGTGAGCCTGTCGTCGCGTTGCGACAGCTGCAATCCCAGGGGGCGCACCAGGGTGGAGACCTCGACCGCCACCTCGTCGTCGAGGCTGCGCTGGCCCTCGGGCGGGATCGCCAGCTGTCTGCCGAACCAGTCGAGCAACAGGCTGCCGTCACTGCGGCTGCGGCTGGTCACGCCCAGCTGGCCTTCCAGCACCTCCAGGGGCAGCCACAGCTGTTCCGGCTGACCGGCGGTGGCCGGTTGCCATTGCCAGCGGGCCTGCTGGCGCCGTCCAGCGAGGACCACCACCCGACCGGAGGTGAGCCCCTGATCGGCGGTCGCTCCGGGCAGGGAGGCTTCCCGTGTCGTCGATCGGGACGGCTGGGTTCTGAGGGCGGGATCCGGCAGCGGCGGCGGGGGGGGCGGTGCCAGGGCCAGGGTCATTCCCAGCAGCACAACGAACGGAGCTGGCATCGGCGCAGGCTCACGCAGCTGGCGGCGAATGGCACGCTAACGCCAATCGCTGCGGCCGATGGCACAGGGATGGGGCATCGGTGCCTCCAATCCCTAAGCTGGGAGGTTCTGAATGCTTCCTGTGTCGCCCTGGCGGACAGGTGGCGGTTTCACCAGGACGCCCCCGGGTATGCCCCTTCGTTCTCGCCCCGTCTGGCCCCATTGCGACAGTGCGGCCCCGATCGCCGTTGCCGGCGAGAAGGACGCCTGTGGTGTCGGCTTTCTGGCCAATCTGCGCGGTGAGCCGAGCGCCTGGGTGCTGCAGCAGGCCCTGCGGGGGCTCGATTGCATGGAGCATCGCGGCGGCTGCGGTGGTGACGGCGATTCCGGTGATGGTGCCGGGGTGCTGTGCGGGATCCCCTGGAGCTTCCTGGAGTCGGTCTGGCCCGCAGCGGCGGCCGGCCATGGTCAGGGGCGCGGCCTTGGGATGGTGTTCCTCCCTGCGGATCCAGCGCGCCGTGAGCAGGCCCGGAGCTTCTGTGCCGCCGAGGCGGAACGCCTGGGGCTCCGGAGCCTCGGCTGGCGTGAGGTGCCTGTGGAGGCGGCCGTGCTCGGCCCCCTGGCGCGCCAGACGGCGCCGGTGATCGAGCAATGGCTGCTGGGCTCCGATGGGGAGGGTGCTGCCCTGGAGGCGTTGCTGTTCCGTCTCCGTCGCCGCTGCGGGGATCGGGCCCGGGAGGCCTGGGGAGCCGGTGCCGGTGATCTGTACTTCGCGTCCCTCAGCAGTCGCACGGTTGTCTACAAAGGCATGGTGCGTTCGTCGGTGCTGGCGGCGTTCTATGCCGATCTGCGCGATCCGCGTTTCGCGGTCAGCTTTGCCGTCTATCACCGGCGCTTCAGCACCAACACCCTGCCCCGCTGGCCCCTGGCTCAGCCGATGCGGCTGCTCGGCCACAACGGTGAGATCAACACACTGCTGGGCAATCTGAACTGGGCCCGTGCCTCCGAGGCCAATCTCGATGCCGTCTGGGGTGAGGCGGCCGCTGATCTCCGCCCGGTGGTCAACGCCGCTTTCAGTGATTCGGCCAACCTCGATGCCACCCTCGAGCTGTTGGTGCGCAGCGGTCGACCGATCACGGAAAGCCTGCTCACGCTGGTGCCGGAGGCCTTCCGCGATCAGCCCGAGCTGGCGGACAAGCCGGAGATCCAATCGTTCTATGAATATTCCGCCTGCACCCAGGAACCCTGGGACGGCCCGGCCCTGCTGGTGTTCGCCGACGGCCGCAGCGTCGGCGCCACCCTCGACCGCAATGGTCTGCGCCCAGCCCGTTACTGCATCACCAGTGATGGCTTTGTGGTCATGGGTTCGGAAACCGGTGTGGTGGAACTCGAGGAGAGCCGCATCATCGAGAAGGGGCGCCTCGGGCCCGGCCAGATGCTGGCGGTGGACCTGGAGAACGGCCGCCTGCTGCGCAACTGGGAGGTGAAGCAGGAGGTGGCGTCCCGCCATCCCTATGGCGCCTGGCTGGCGGAGCCTCGCCGCAGCCTGGCGGCCCAGCCCTGGACCCAGGAGCGTCGGCTCGGCGATCTGGAGCTTCTGCAGCAGCAGACCGCCTGCGGCTTCACCGCCGAGGACTTCGATCTGGTGATCGAGGACATGGCCGGGGCCGCCAAGGAGCCCACCTACTGCATGGGTGACGACATCCCCCTGGCGGTGCTTTCCGATAAGCCCCACCTTCTTTACGACTACTTCAAGCAGCGCTTCGCCCAGGTCACCAACCCGCCGATTGATCCGCTGCGGGAAAAGCTGGTGATGAGCCTGGAGATGCATCTGGGCAAGCGGGGCTCGCCCCTGCGGCCTGACGCTTCCGCCGCCTCGGTGCTCCATCTGCCCAGCCCGATTCTGAATGAGGCCGAACTGGCGGCCCTCGGCCAGCAGGGTCTGCCGCTGTCCATCCTGTCGACCCTGTTGCCGGTGACCGACGGTCCCGATGGCCTCGGGGCCGCCCTCGACCGCCTGCGGACCGAGGCGGAAGCCGCTGTGCGGGCCGGCGCGCAGATTCTGGTGCTCAGCGATCGCCGCGATGGTGACGGTCAGCCCCGGGGCCTCAATGCCACCACCGTCGCCATGCCGCCGCTGCTGGCGGTGGGTGCGGTGCATCACCACCTGCTCACCCTCGGTCTGCGTCTGCAGACCTCCCTGGTGGTGGAAACGGCCCAGTGCTGGAGCACCCACCATCTCGCCTGCCTGATCGGTTTCGGTGCCAGCGCGGTCTGTCCCTGGTTGACCTGGGAGACCACCCGTCACTGGCTGGCTCAGCCGAAGGTGCAGACTAACATCGAGCGTGGAAAACTGCCGGCGCTCACGGCGGATCAGGTGCAGGCCAATGTGCGCAAGGCCCTGGAGGATGGCCTGCGAAAGATCCTCTCCAAGATCGGTATCTCCCTGCTCGCCAGCTATCACGGTGCTCAGATCTTCGAGGCGATCGGGATCGGCGCCGATCTGATCGAGCAGGCGTTCCGGGGCACCACCAGCCGCGTGGCGGGCCTGAGCCTGCGTGAACTGGCCAGCGAAACCCTCAGCTTCCACGCCAAGGCCTACCCCGAGCTCAATCGCACCAAGCTCGAATTCATGGGTTTCGTGCAGTACCGCACCGGTGGGGAGTATCACCTCAACAGCCCGGAGATGGCCAAGGCCCTGCATGCCGCCGTGGCGGCCGGACCTGGTTATGACCACTTCTCCACCTACAAGACGCTGCTGGAGAACCGCCCCGTCACCGCCCTGCGGGATCTGCTGGAGCTCCGTCCTGCCCCGACGCCGCTGCCGATCGATCAGGTGGAGAGCGTGGAGAGCATCTGCAGCCGCTTCTGCACCGGCGGCATGAGCCTCGGCGCCCTGTCGCGGGAGGCCCATGAGGTGCTGGCGATCGCCATGAATCGTATCGGCGGCAAGAGCAACAGCGGAGAAGGCGGTGAGGATCCGGCCCGCTTCCAGCCCCTCGATGACGTGGACGGGGAGGGGCGTTCGGCCACCCTCCCCGGTCTGCGGGGCCTGCGTAACGGGGATACCGCCTGTTCCCAGATCAAGCAGATCGCTTCCGGTCGCTTCGGTGTCACGCCGGAATATCTGCGCAGCGGTCGGCAGCTGGAGATCAAGGTGGCCCAGGGGGCCAAGCCTGGTGAAGGCGGCCAGCTGCCCGGCCCGAAGGTCGATCCCTACATCGCCTGGCTACGTAACAGCAAGGCCGGCGTGGCCCTGATCTCGCCGCCGCCGCACCACGACATCTATTCGATCGAGGATCTGGCCCAGCTGATTCACGACCTGCATCAGGTGCATCCGGCCGCCAGGGTGAGCGTCAAGCTGGTGGCTGAGATCGGCATCGGCACGATCGCTGCCGGCGTGGCCAAGGCCAATGCCGATGTCATCCAGATCTCCGGCCATGACGGCGGCACCGGCGCTTCACCCCTGAGCTCGATCAAGCATGCAGGCAGCCCCTGGGAGCTGGGTCTCACCGAGGTGCACCGCTCGCTGCTGGAGAACGGCCTGCGCGATCGCGTGCTGCTGCGGGCCGATGGCGGCCTCAAGACCGGCTGGGATGTGATCATCGCCGCCCTGCTCGGGGCCGAGGAATACGGCTTCGGGTCGATCGCGATGATCGCCGAGGGCTGCATCATGGCCCGCGTCTGCCACACCAACAATTGCCCGGTGGGGGTGGCCACCCAGAAGGAGGCGCTGCGCAGGCGTTTCACCGGCCTGCCGGAACACGTCGTCAACTTCTTCCTCTATGTGGCCGAGGAGGTGCGCCAGCTGCTGAGCGTTCTCGGCGTGGCCAGGCTGGAGGATCTGATCGGCCGCTCGGAGCTGCTTCAGCCCCGCGAGGTCACCCTCGCCAAGACCCAGGCCCTCGATCTGTCCTGCCTGATCGCCCCGATCCCGGCGGCAGCCGATCGCTCCTGGTTGCGGCATGCCGATGAGGCCCATGGCAACGGCGTCATCCTTGAGGATCAGCTGCTGGCCGATGCCGAGCTGCTGGCCGCGATCGACGGCCACGGCCGGCTGGCGCGCACCGTGGCGATCGTCAACACCGACCGCAGCGTCGGCGCGCGCCTCGGTGGTGAGATCGCCGCCCGCCATGGCAACACCGGCTTCCAGGGTCAGCTGGATCTCACCTTCGAGGGTGCGGCCGGTCAGAGCTTCGGTGCCTTCGGGGTGCAGGGCATGAACGTGCGCCTGGTGGGGGAGGCCAACGACTACGTCGGCAAGGGCCTCAACGGCGGCCGCCTCACGGTGGTTCCACCCGCTGGCGTCAACGATCCCGGCAGTCAGGTGATCCTGGGGAACACCTGCCTCTACGGCGCCACCGGCGGTGAGCTGTTCGCCCTCGGTCGGGCCGGTGAACGGTTCGCTGTACGCAACAGCGGGGCCCGCACCGTGGTCGAAGGGGCCGGCGACCACTGCTGTGAATACATGACCGGCGGTGTGGTGGTGGTGCTGGGCAGCACCGGCCGCAATGTCGCCGCTGGCATGACCGGTGGCGTCGCCTTTCTCCTCGATGAGGAAGGGGGTCTGCAGGAGCGTCTCAACCCCGAGACCGTCAGCCTCTGCGATCTGACCACCGCCGAACAGGAGGGTCTGCTCAGGCCGTTGCTGGAGGCCCATCACACGGCCACCGGCAGTGCCAGGGCTGCGGCGATCCTGGCGGACTGGAGCGACTGGAAGAGCCGCTTCAAGGTGCTGGTGCCACCGAGTGAGCGGGTCACCGTCGGCCTGGAGCAGCGCCAGGCGGTCGCCGCCTGAGCCCTGCGCCCCGCCGGTGCCCTGGTTCGTCAAGACCGAGACCTTCAACGCCGCCTTTCTGGCCCTGGATCGGGCGGAGCGATCCGCCCACCTTTCGGCCCATCGCGCCTGGGTGGCGTCCCTGCGGCTTCAGGCCCTGCCGATCGCCAGCGGTTTTTTGGTCGATGGTGACCGCCGCCCCGGTGGCGGCGGTCTGCTGCTGCTGCAGGCCTCAAGCCATGCGGAGGCCCTGGCGCTGATCCAGCAGGATCCGATGATCAGCGGCGGCTGGGTGACCTGGCAGCTGCATGAATGGATCGCCGCCGTTGGTGATCTGGCGGTCGCTGATCTGGCCGTTGCGGATCCAGGCGGTCTTGAGGACGGGGGTGATCAGCGCGGGTGAGCCCGCATCAGGCGCTGCACCTCACCGGCGTGGTAGCTGCTGCGGGTGAGGGGGCTGCTCACCACCTGCAGGAAGGCGAGCTCGGTTTCGCCATGGAGGCGGAAGGCCTCGAACTGCTCCGGTGTCACGAAGCGATCCACCGGCAGATGCTTCGGCCCGGGGGAGAGGTACTGGCCGATGGTGACGATGTCGACGCTGTGACGGCGCAGATCACCCAGCACCTCCAGCACCTCGGCGTCGGTTTCACCCAGGCCGACCATCAGGCCTGATTTGGTGTACACCCGCGGCCATCCTGCATGCACCCGCCGCAGCAGCTCCAGGGAGCGTTCGTAGATCCCCTGGGGCCGGGCCCGTTTGTAGAGGCGCGGCACGGTTTCGATGTTGTGGTTGAGCACATCCGGGGCGGCGGCCATCACGGCGGATAGGGCGTCCCAGTCGCCGCAGAAATCGGGGATCAGCAGCTCGATCGTGGTGAGCGGCGAGCGCCGGCGCACCTGGGTGATGCAGGCCACGAACTGGCTGGCACCGCCATCGGCCAGATCATCGCGATTCACTGAGGTGATCACCACATGCTTCAGGCCGAGTCGGGCCACCGCTTCCCCGAGGCGCTCGGGCTCGCTCGGGTCGAGGGCGCGCACGCTCTTGTCGAAGTCGATGTCGCAGTAGGGACAGGCGCGGGTGCAACCGGGCCCCATGATCAGGAAGGTGGCGGTGCCGCCGGCGAAGCATTCGCCGATGTTCGGGCAGCTGGCCTCCTGGCAGACCGTGTTCAGATGCAGGTCCAGCAGCAGGTCGGCCACCGCTCCGATCCGTTCCCGTTGCGGGGCCTTGACGCGCAGCCAGTCAGGTTTGGAGACGCTCAAGGGAGGGAGGCGAAGCCGCAGGGACACACTGTAGAAAGCGACCTGGGGGTGACCCGCGATCCTTTAGAGTCAGATCATCGGGATGTAGCGCAGCTTGGTAGCGCACTTCGTTCGGGACGAAGGGGCCGCAGGTTCGAATCCTGTCATCCCGATTTTTTGCAGGTCGTGCGCCTGTCGGCACTTCTGAGGGTGTGAGGCGGGTTGCGATCAGCCGTCACTTCATTGCTGGCTGTCCCCGTTCCGTCCAGGGGCGAGATCTGTCCAGAGGCGAGATGGTGATCAGGGGATCACGGTCGAGGACAGTCCCCCGGATGTCGCCATCTGTTCCCGAAGGCAGGCCTCAGGTGTGGGGTGGTCTCCAGGCGCTGTCGATCGGGTCATGACCTGATCCCAGGGCAGTCCGTCGATCGTCTGTGCTCAACAGGCGCCATCGATTCAAGGGACCAGGTCAAGGGGCCAGGAGAGACATTCAGGACCAGATCAACCCAGTCGAGTTCAACCCCAACCCAACTCCAACCCCAACTCCAATCCCAACCCAATCCAATCCAACCCAACCCCAGCCCCAGCCCGATCCAACCCCAACCCAAGCCCAGCTCGATCCATCGGATCCAGCCGCCGTGGATGAAGGCGCTGCCCGGCCCTCGTGGGGGCGTCATCGCCGCTCAGGCCACGGCGGAAACGCCCCAGAATGCCGCCAGTGAGCACCCCGGCCCGGCTACGCCAGCGCAGCGCCGGGGTAGCCCCTGGGGGGCACCAGCTTCCCCGCCTCGATCCTGCGGCTGCTGTTGCCCACCAGCACCAGGGTGAGCATGTCGACACTCTCGAGCGGCAGCGAACCGAGCGTGGTCAGTCGTACCTCCTCCTCGCGTCGCCCCAGTTGCCGCGCCAGCACCACCGGTGTTTCAGGGCCCCGACCGTCGAGTAGCAGCTCCTGCGCCCGCCCCAGCTGCCAGTCGCGACCGAGGGAGCGGGGGTTGTAGAGCGCCACCACGAAATCTCCGGCGGCGGCGGCGGCCAGCCGCTTCTCGATCACGGGCCACGGGGTGAGGCGATCACTGAGGCTGATCGTGCAGAAGTCGTGCATCAGCGGGGCGCCGGCCCGGGCTGCGGCCAGCTGCAGCGCCGAAAGACCTGGATGCACCGTGAAGGCCGGCCGGTCGATCGCCGCCAGCGCCATCCATTGCTCCAGCGCCAGTCCGGCCATGCCATAAATACCGCTGTCTCCTGAGGAGATCAGGGCCACGCTCAGACCCTGCTGGGCCAGCTCCAGCGCCTGACGACAGCGTTCCCGTTCCTCCGTCAGGCGACCGTCCAGCCTCAGCTGATCCACCTGGCGCAGCGGTTCGAGCAGATCGAGATAGAGGCCGTAGCCCACCCAGACGCTGCAGCGACTGAGGGTGCTGCGGACCTCAGCGGTGAGCAGCTCCAGGGCCCCTGGGCCACTGCCGATCAGGTGCAGCTCACCGGTGGCCGGGCTCCACTGGTCCGGGATCTGGGCCACCGCCAGGGTGGCCGCCCCCCGCTGCCCGGGGGCTTCGGCATGGGCGATCCGCTTCTCGATCCGCAACCTGCCGGCGCGGCCTGCAGCGAGCAGGGCCGCCGCTTCCGCCACGCTGGCGGTGCCCATCTCGCGGGCCACGGCTGCCGAGGGATTCGGCACCGACTGGCGGGCCAGCGCTTCGGCGGCAAAGAGCTTCAGGGGCCAGCGCCGTTCGGCCGCCAGGGCCAGCAGCGCCGGTTCATCGCCTTTGCGATCGATGCTGGCCAGGCCCGCCACCGCCACGGGTGAGAGGCCGTGATCCTCCAGGGTGCGGTCCACCAGCTCCCGGAGAAGCTCGACGCTGGTGTCGCGTTCGCAGCCCAGGCCGAGCCAGAGGCAGGGGGGATGCCAGCGGCAGGGCGTCGGGCCGCCGCTGCCGGTTTCGGGGCCGATCCACAGGTCCGCGTCGGGGGTGTCGATCGCTTCCGGGCCAGGCGTGGCCATGGGCTCTGGTTCCGGCCGTTCCTCCGCCGGGCGGTCAATCCCTGCCGGTGGGCGCAGGTTCAGGGAGGACGCGCCGGTCGCCGGCAGCTGTTGCCAGAGCCGCAACCCACTGTTCTGCTCCACCTGCAGCTGCCCTGGGCCTGCCGCCGCCCGTTGCATCAGATCCGACCAGTTGCCGCTGCCCCGCTGCCAACCCCAGCGGCGCCCGAAGCTGTCGAGGGGCAGGCGACCGTCGCTGCCGCTGCCGCCGGTGAGCACCACGGTGGCCTCCAGCAGGGCCGCCAGCTGCGTCGCCAGGTCTTCGCCGCCACCCCCATGGCCGCCGAGCAGGGGGATCACGTGCCGGCCGGCCGGATCGATCACCACCCCGGCGGGATCCCTGTCCTTGTGTGTCAGCAGCGGCGCCACCAGTCGCAGCACCGCGCCACAGGCCGCGACCGCCACCAGGGTGCCCCCCTGGTGCCAGCGGCTGGTGACCAGGTCCGCCAGGGATCGCTCCGCTGTCGGTTGCTGCACATGGTCCAGGCGGAGCGGCTGCCAGGCTTCCGAGGCGATGCCGGCGGCCAGCAGCACGTCATCCAGGAGGCCGGCCGCCTGCAGGCGCTTCAGCAGCGGCAGGGCCGGAAGGCCGAGGCCGAGCCCCCAGGCTGAGGAGGAGGTCAAGAGAAAGCCCTCCTCAGACCGGAGAGGAGACCCTGGGGCTCCGGTCGGATGACGCTGCCGTCGGCTTGCAGTTCGCTGCGGGC
>JBJTBH010000185.1:0-2625 GCA_046091285.1 Cyanobacteriota bacterium
CCTCCCGCCAGGTGACCGCCCGGCTCTCGAGCCGTGCGGTAGCTGGCAGGGCGCTGGGAAGAAGCGCCAGGAAATGCTCCAGCACCTTCCGGTGCCCGACCAGCTCGATCGCAACGCCATCAACGCGATTCCGCACCCAACCGTCCAGAGCCAGGCTGGTGCCGAGGCGCAGCACCATCGGCCGAAAACCGACCCCCTGCAGGGTGCCGCGGCAGAGCAACCGCAGCCGGACCGACCTCTCAGGCACGTTCATGCCAGGGCTGAGAGATTCAGCGCCTGATGCAGGGCCTCGAGGTTGTCTCCCCTGCGGGCGGAGAGGGCCACGGTCCAGGCCCTCGGTGCCACCCGGGCGATATGGCGGCGGGTGGTCTCCAGATCGTCACCCACCGCCGCCAGCAGATCGAGCTTGTTGATCACCACGCCATCAGCGCTCTGGAAGATGTCCGGATACTTGAGAGGTTTGTCCTCTCCTTCACCGATCGCCAGCATCACGACGCGCTGGTCCTCCCCAAGGTCGTAGGCCGCCGGACAGACCAGATTGCCGACGTTCTCGATCACCAAAAGATCAAGCTCGCGCAGCCGCAGCTGATCGATCGCCTCGGCCACGCGCGCGGCCTCGAGATGGCACAGCCGACCGGTGCTGATGGCGATCGCCTCCAGACCGCAGGACCGCAGCCGCCGTGCATCGCGGTCGGTGGCCTGATCACCGACCAACACCGCCATCCGCAGGTTGGCGCCCCAGGCCAGGGCCATCGCGTCGAGGAGAGCGGTCTTGCCCGATCCCGGCGCCGAAAGCAGATTGATCACCCGCACCCCCGCTGCCCGGAAACGGCGGCGGTTGTCGAGCGCATGGTGGTTGTTGTGTCGCAGCAGGGGCTGCGGCAGGGGCGGCAGCGGATCCGCTGCCTGAGAAAAAGGACGGCACATCGCAGGTCAGATCGACGGCGATCAGATCCAGCTCACGCCCGCACAACAGGGTTGAGCTGATCGCACCACAGCCGGGACATTCACACCAGCCATCCTGAAGAGCAAATTGTGTCCGGCAGGACATGCACAAAGCCTGCGCCATCACCACCTCGATCTCCAGCACCGCGGCAGCGGCGATGCTGCCGGCCATCGCCGCCCCATGAACCAGCTGCAGGGATTCCGGCTCCACCCCGGCCAGGCTGCCGATCCTGAGCACGATCCGATCCACCCGCCGGGCCCCGAGAGCGACAGCACGCTCCAACACCTGCTGACGCAGGGCCTGCATCAGGCTCCATTCATGCATCGCCATGCTCCAGCCACTGCCGCAACAACAACCGGGCGGCGGGCAGCTGACGGCGCAAGACCGCCGAGAAGGTGGTGCCATGGGTCATCCGCCGCCCGATCAGCAGCAGCCGATGCGCCTTCGGACTGTGGCCGTAGAGCTCAGCGGCCAGAGCCAGCAGCACGGCCGGATCGAGACTGTGACTGAAGACCCCGGCCCCGGCTGCGGTCGGATCCGGACGGAGGGCCTGCAGGGAGGGGCCGTCGATGATCGGATCGGCTTCTGCGGCCTCGGCCCGGGAACGGCTGCCCGGGCAGGTGGCGTCAATGAACAGGACACGGTCATGACGGGCGATGGTTTCGGCCAGTTCCGGCAGCACCTGCTGCACGGCCAGCACCCGGGCCGGGGCTTGATCCCCCTGGAGCAGCCCCCATTCCGCCGCCAGACGCCAACCGACCCCATCGTCGCGGCGCAGGGGATTGCCGATGCCGATCATCAGGGGCAAGGGACAGCTGCTCATGGCCGGCTGCGCTCCGCCAGCAAAGTTCCCTGATGATCAAAAAGCTGCACCTGCAGCGCCATCTGGCCAGCGGCATGGGTGGCGCAGGAGAGACAGGGATCAAAACAACGGATGCCTGCTTCGATCCGATTCAGCAGACCCTCAGGAATCGGTTCATCGCCGCGATCATCAAGGAAACGCTGCGCCAGTCCGGTGATCGTGCGGTTCATCGCCAGGTTGTTCTGCCCCGTGGCCACCAGCAGGTTGACGTGCTCGAGCAGCCCATCGGTGTCGACGCGGTAATGGTGGAAAAGGGTGCCCCGGGGTGCTTCACCCATGCCCACCGCTTCGCGGCGATTGAGGCTGGCCCGATAACGGACATGGGGATCCAGCAGCAGGGGATCCTCCAGCAGACTCTCCAGAGCTTCCAGGCAGGCCACGATCTCCACCAGCCGTGCCTGGTGATAAGCGAAGGAGCTGTTGACGATCCGTCCATTCCGCTGGCGGTACTCGGCCAGTTCGCGGGCAGCCCAGGGGCTGTCGATGCAATCGCAGACATTGAGGCGCGCCAGGGGACCCACCCGATAGAGACCAGCCGGATACCCGAGCGCACGCACATAGGGAAACGAAAGACAGCTCCAGGGTTCCAGCGCTTCGCCCAGCAGCTGGTCGTAGTCCGCTGCCTCCAGCTGATCGGCCTGGATCGTGCCCTCGCCATCAACCAGCCGCAGCCGCCCGCCCTGCACGCACCACTCACCCCCCGGCCCGACCATGGCCAGGTGACAACTGCTGAAACTGCCGAATTCAGCCTGCTCCTGCTGCAGGGATCCATCCAGGCCTTGCTTGTAACGCTCCAGCGCCAACCTGGCCGCGGCCC
>JBJTBH010000186.1:0-12179 GCA_046091285.1 Cyanobacteriota bacterium
CTTCCTTTTGATGCCACCGCCACCGCCACCGCCACCGCCACCGCCACCGTCGGCAGCTCCGACGCCAGTCGTTCCGAGGCGATCCCCGCCGCCCGTTCCTTCGATGCCTGATCCCACCACTGCCGCCGCCGGCGCCCCTGATTCCGGCAGCGAAGCCCTGGCTGCCACCACTCCGGCCCCCGGTCCCTGGGCCACCTGGCTCGGCGCTCAGGGGTTTGACACCCTCAGTCTCGGCCCCGATCATCTCGGGGTTGAGGTCCTCGGAGTCGATCCGCAGGCCCTGCCCCTTGTGGCCACCGCCCTGAAGGCCACCGGCTTTGATTACCTCCAGTGCCAGGGTGGCTACGACGAAGGCCCCGGCGGCCGCCTCGTCAGCTTTTATCACCTGGTGAAGCTGGCGGCTCTCGCCGATCGCTGTGAGGCCGATCGCCCCCTGCCGACGGATCAGAAGCCCGAGGAGCTGCGCCTCAAGGTCTTTCTGCCCCGGGATGGCGATCTGACCGTACCCACCCTTTACGGGCTCTTCCGCGGCGCCGACTGGCAGGAGCGTGAAACCTTCGACATGTACGGCATTCACTACGCCGGCCATCCCCATCCCAAGCGCCTGCTGATGCCGGAGGACTGGAAGGGATTCCCCCTGCGCAAGGATTACGTCCAGCCCGATTTCTACGAGATGCAGGACGCCTACTGAGCGCCGGACGTCTCTGTCCGCCTGCTTGTGGATCTGATTCGGTGCCGTCCCGGTGCCGTCGTTTCGGTCCTGGGGCGTTGCCGCCCCTGTCGGCCCCATCCCGATCAGCTCCGGCCGCTCATGGCCTCAGATCCTCACGGTCCTGGACGCATGCGACGCCGACGACTGCTCAGGATCGCCCGCCGCGACAGGCGTTGATGCGGCCGCGCACTGTTATCGCGACGGATCTGCCGATACAGCCGCATCACGGCCAACGACACACTGCGCGGGTCGTGGCGCAGCGTGGGGCTCGGTCGGCTGCCCTGCAGGGGCGCCACCATCACCTCGTAGCCCAGGCTGCGCAGTCGCTTCAGGTCGCAACGCACCGGTTCCGCTCCCCGCTGGCGGTAGTGGGCCACCAGATCCGGATCAAGCAGTTCCTCCTGGGCCAGGACCGCCTCGAACAGTCGCTGCTGCACCCCAAGGCTGGCCAGTTGCGCCTCAATCGCCCGCAGGTGGCCCTCCACATCCAACCCGTCGGTTTCTCCCGGTTGGGTCATCAGGTTGCAGATATAGACCCGTGGGGCCTTGCTGCGGCTGATGGCATTCACCAGTTCCGGCACCAGCAGATTCGGCAGCAATGAGGTGTAGAGGCTGCCGGGACCGAGCACGATCAATTCCGCTTCTGCGATCGCTTCCAGGGCCCGCGGCAAGGCAGGGGGGCGCAGCGGGGTACAGCCCAGCCGCACGATCGGGCTGCTGGCCTGACCGATCGCTGATTCCCCTTCGATCCGCTCGCCGTTTTCCAGTTCCGCCCAGAGCTTCACATCCGCCGTGGTGGCTGGAACGACCTGGCCCTGCACCGCCAGCACGCGACTGCTGGCGGTGATCGCCGTTTCCAGGCTGCCCGTGATCGCCGTCAGAGCCGAGAGGAAGAGATTCCCGAAGCTGTGGCCCTCCAGTCCCGTGCCGGCCTTGAAGCGGTACTGAAACAGCCGTGTCAGCAGGGGCTCCTCCCGCGCCAGGGCCGCCAGGCAGTTGCGGATGTCTCCAGGGGGCTGCACTCCGAGCTCCCGGCGCAGGACGCCGCTGCTGCCGCCATCGTCGGCGACGGTGACGATCGCCGTGATGTTGCTGCTATAACGCTTCAGGCCGCTCAGCAAGGTCGACAGGCCGGTGCCGCCACCGATCGCCACGATGTTCGGTCCCCGGTTCAGACGGCGCTGCGCCATCAGGGCATCCACCAGCACCGTGTCCTTCTCGGGGGCGAGGGCCTGCTGGATCGAATCAAAGCTGCGGCTCTGTCCCCAGATCACCAGGGCTGCGCCAAGCACCAGCACAAGCGGTCCCGTGATCCCGCGCGGCATCACCTTGGTGACATTGGAGAGGAGCCAGTTGATCGACTCCAGGCTCCAGTAGATCGGCTTCAGATCCAGCCAGACGGCGGCTCCGAGCACGGCCAGCATCAGGCCGAGGCCCGAGGTGATCATCCAGCGTTTCACCACCAGACCCGGCTGCAGCCAGCGGGCGGCCTGGCGGGAGCGGTTGATCAGGTCGCGGCGATGCTGATCGCTGCGGCTCACCCAGCCGGAAGGCTTCAGGGCCTTGCGCAGGCGTCGGTTTCGACGGTTGGGCCGCTGGATGCTCAAGCGGGCAGGGCGCAGGCGCCGGCTGCAGACCTCTGAACTGTAAGGACTTCGCGTCAGGATGGATTGATCTCCCTGTGACGCGTTCCGTGGTCTCTGCCCAGCCCCAGGCGCTGGTCCCTGGCGTCGCCGCCCTGCCGGTGGTCGAGATGGAGGGGGTGTCGATCGGTTGGGGGGAGCATCGCGTGCTCGATGGGGTCAGCCTGTCCCTGGCACCCGCCGAGCGGCTGGTGGTCGTCGGACCCTCCGGGTCCGGCAAGTCGACGATCCTGCGCCTGCTGGCCGGTCTGCTGTTGCCCCAGGCCGGTGAGGTGCGCATCAACGGCCTCCCCCAGACCTATCTGCGCCTCGATCAGCGCCAGCCGCCGGATGTGCGCCTGGTGTTCCAGAACCCGGCCCTGCTGGCTTCCCTCAGCGTTCAGGAGAACGTCGGCTTCCTGCTGTATCGCGACGGGCGCCTGAAGGAGCCCGAAATCCGCGAGCGCGTCAGCCGCTGCCTGGAGGCCGTGGGGCTGTATGGCGTCAACGATCTCTTCCCCGGTGAGCTCAGCGGTGGCATGCAGAAGCGCGTCAGCTTCGCTCGCGCCCTGGTCGATGACCCCTCCCAGCCGCTTGGTCAGAGGCCGTTGCTGCTGTTCGATGAACCGACCGCAGGCCTCGATCCGGGGGCCTGCACGCGGATCGAGGATCTGCTCGTGCGCAGCTCTGAGGTGGCGGGCGGCAGCTCGATCGTCGTCAGCCATGTGCACAGCACCATCGACCGCACCGCCGATCGTGTCGCCCTGCTCTACGACGGGCGTTTTCGCTGGCAGGGCACCGTCGAGGACTTTCGCCTCAGTGACAACCCCTACGTGGAGCAATTCCGGAGCGGTAGTCTGCGCGGACCCATGCAACCTTCGGAGCTCTGATCCATGCGTCGCAGCGTTCGCGAGGCGATCGTGGGTTTTTCCCTGCTCGCCGCCCTCATCGGTGGTGCTGGTCTCTGGCTGTGGTTGCGAGGCATCAGCCTCGGCCAGAACCAGTGGCAGGTGCGTCTGCAGCTGGAGGATGCGGCGGGTCTGGCCCCCCGCTCCGCTGTCACCTATCGCGGTGTGGTGGTCGGCCATGTGCGCTCGGTGGAGGCCACATCCCAGGCGGTGGTGGCGGTGCTCGAGATCAATGCCCCGGACCTGCGGCTCCTGCGGCCGGTTGCAGCCCAGGTGCAGAGCGGTTCCCTGCTCGGTGCCGATGCCCAGGTCGCTCTTTACGGCTCGTCGCAAGCCGTTCCCGCCGATCTCCCCGGTCCGCTGTCGCGTCGCTGCGATAACCGCCGCATCGTCTGCTCCGATTCCGTGATCGTCGGTCGCACGGCTCCCAGTCTCAGCACGGTCACCGATCTGGTTCAGCGTCTGCTGGAGGAGGCCGACAGGGGCAAGCTCGTGCCCACGGTCACCAACGCCGCCCATAAGCTCGAGATCACCGCCAGCCAGGCCACCGTTTTTCTCCAGCAGGCCCAGGGGCTGGTGCAGAAGCTTGATCGGGCCGGTGGCAACGTCGATGCCGCCACCGCCCACATCCGTAACGTCACCGCCGCCATCGATAACCCGACCACGGTGCGCCAGATGCAGCAGACCGTGGCCAACGCCGAGCAGCTCACCGCCCGCTGGAAGGCGGTGGGTGGCGATGTCAATCGCCTCACCGCCGATCCCACCTTCATGGCCGGAGTCCGCAGCGTGGCGATCGGCCTCGGCCAGTTCTTCGATGAGATGTACCCGGCGACGACCGCCCCTCAGGTCGCGCCCACCCCGTCTCCTAAACCCCGCTGATCGCTTCCATGGCGATGGCGGCGATCGCCTGGTCGCTGGCCTTGGGAAGTTGCACGTACCGTCCCCCCGCCGCCTCGGCCAGATCCTTGCCCATGCCGCTGCCGATGAACTTGCGTTCGGTGTCGATCACCAGCAGTTTGATTCCCAGGGCCCGGTAGCGGCTCGCCACCTGCTTCACCTCCTCCTTCAGATCCACCGCTTCCTCACCCTCGAGCTGCGGCTGGCCCAGGGAGCGGCTGAGCGGAACATTGCCGCGGCCGTCGGTGATCGCCACCACCACCACCTGGCCGAGATCGCCGGTGGCCAGAGCATTGGCCCCCACCCGCGCGGCCTGGGTGAGGCCGTGGGCCAGGGGTGATCCGCCGCCGCAGGGCATCGATTCCAGCCGCCGTCGGGCAGCGGTGATCGAGCGCGTGGGGGGCAGCAGCACCTCGGCCTGCTCGCCGCGGAAGGGGATCAGGGCCACCTCATCCCTGTTTTCGTAGGCCTCGGTGAGCAGGCGGATCACGGCCCCCTTGGCGCTCTGCATCCGGTTCAGGGCCATTGAGCCGCTGGCATCGACCAGGAAGATCACCAGCGAGCCGGCTTTGCGTTGCAGCTGCTTGGCGCGCAGGTCGGCCTCTTCCACGATCACCGTGCGATCCGGCTGTCGCTGGCGCCTCGCCTTCTGATAAGGCGCTGCGGCTCGGAGGGTGGCATCCACCGCGATCCGCTTCACAGGGCCGCGGGGAAGCATCGGCTTCACGTAACGGCCGCGGCTGTCGCTGAACACGATCGAGCGGTTGCCGCTGCCGCCGGATTTCGACTTGGCGGCGGAGAAGAGCAGCAGGTCGGGATCGATGGCCGTGGCTTCAGGATCCAGCAGAAATTCCTCCGGGATCTGAGGTGGCGCCTGATCATCCGGACGGTCGTCGTCCTCCTCCTGGTCGTCGGGGTCGTTGTCCGGATCTTCAGGCTCCTGTTCGTTCTCCGGCGGCTGTTCGGGTGGTTGTTCCCCCTGGGGCGGCGGCGGTGGCGGCGGTGGCTCGAGGGGCTGGTCGGGATCCGGAGGCGGCAGCTGCAGCGCCCGCGGGGCGATCACCAGACGCACCGCCACCTGCAGGTCTTCGGCCTCCACCCGGTCGCGACCGCTGAGGGCGGCGTGGGCCCGGGCCACCCGCACGGCATAGAGCTCCGAGCGGTGTCCCTCCACGCCGCCCCGGATCGCCTCCTTCACCAGGTAGCCGATCTGTTCTCTGGAGATCGTCACATCCGGCAGCCGCTGGCGGGCCAGCAGCAGCTGGGTGGCCAGGGCATCGGTCTCCTCCAGCCATCGGCGGCGGAAGGCCTCACTCGATTCGGCGTGGCCGATGGCGCTGCGGGTGATCGTCACCCGTTGCTCCATATCCAGCACCTGATTGGCGGAGAGGGCGATGGCGAAGCGATCCAGCAGGTGATCGCGCACCGCACCTTCCTCGGGGTTGTAGGTGGCGATCAGCAGGCAGCGGCAGGGGTGGCTGAGGCTCAGCCCTTCCCGTTCGATGCGGTTCTCGCCGCTGCCCACCGCCGCCAGCAGCAGGTTGGTGATGCCGTCATCCAGCAGATTCAGTTCATCGACGTAGAGCACGCCGCGGTGGGCCTCCGCCAGCAGGCCCGGCTGGAAGACGGCCCGGCCGCTGGCCAGCGAAGCGGTCACATCGACGGAACCGACAAGCCGGTCTTCGGTGATGCCCAGAGGCACCTGCACGAAGGGGGCGGGCACGACGCGGGTCGGCAACAGGGCGCTGCGATCGAGACCGCTGGGGTCGGCACCGAGGGACTGCAGCCGCTCCCGGGTGGCCGCATCCCAGTCGTCGGGGCGGTTGGGATCGAGGTTGCGGCCGGCGCCCACATCAGGTCCCGAGCCGCCCAGGTCGAGCACATCGATCGGTGGCAGCAGGGCATGCAGGCCACGGGCCAGTACGGATTTGCCCGTGCCTCGCCCCCCGGCGATGACGACGCCGCCCAGTCCCGGATCCACGGCTGCCAGCAGCAGCGCCAGCTTCAGGGTGCCGTGGCCTGTGATCGCCGCCAGGGGGACGGCGCGCTCCGCCATCGCGGCGCGGGTGTCCACCGCGGTGCCGCGGGCGGAGGGGGTGGCAGCCGGAGGTCCGCTGGCAACCATGGAAGAACGGCGAAGGCCCTGGGATCAGTGGGCAGTCTCGCTGATCAGGCCGGACCTGGGCTGGTGGACCCGCGTAGGGTCGCTGTCCCCGTCATCCCGCGACGTCATGGGTTGCCGCCCGTCCTGCCGGTGCGATCAGCCGCCTGTCTGCGTCGCCATCGCCCTGGGGGCCAACCTTCCCAGTGCGCTCGGTTCGTCGCTGGAGACGCTGCTGGCGGTGCGGCAGCCGTTGCAGGAGCTGCTCAGCCGCCATCTGGACGCGGCTGTCCCGCAGTGGTCACCGCTGTTCCGCACCGCCCCGGTGGGGGGCCCCGGCGATCAGCCCGACTACCTCAATGCCGTGGTGGTGCTGCGCGATCAGCCCCCTGGGGATGTCGCGGCCGCCGAGGCCCTGATGGCGGATCTGCTGGCCCTGGAGCAGGATTTCGGTCGCCAGCGGCTGGAACGCTGGGGGCCCCGCTGTCTTGATCTGGATCTGCTCTGGTGGGGAGATCTGCGCAGCGACAGCACGACCCTGCAGTTGCCCCATCCTCGGCTGCGGGAGCGCACCTTTGTGCTGGCCCCCCTGGCGGCGATCGATCCATCCCTGGTGCCACCGGCGGCCGGGATCGGCTTCGAGAAGGCTGCGACGGTGGCCACCCTGCTGGCGGCGCTGCTGCCGCAGTGCCCGGAGCCGCCGCCGCGGCGCCTCCCTCCCAGGACCGCCTGGCCGGAGTGAGCGATGCTGGAGGGCCGCTGATCCGCTCCGATGGCGCCCCTGCCTCCGCCCGAGCCTGCCCGCCTGCTGGAGACGGAAGCCACCCTGGCGGTGCGCAAGCTGCGCTTCGAGCGCAATCGCCTCGCCCTGCCGATGGGGGTCGAGGGCACCTACGGCATGGTGCGCCATCCCGGCGCCTCGCTGGCGGTGCCGGTGCTCGATGACGGCCGGGTGGTGATCCTGCGCCAGTACCGCTTCGCTGTGGCGGCCCGTCTGCTCGAATTTCCTGCCGGCACCCTGGAGGACGGTGAGGAGCCCCTGCCGAGCATGCAGCGGGAGCTCGGGGAGGAGGCCGGCTACAGCGCCGCCCGCTGGGATTCCCTCGGGGTGATGGTGCCCTGTCCCGGCTATTCCGATGAACGCATTCATCTTTTCCTGGCGCGGGAGCTCACCCCCCTGGCCGAGCAACCCGCCGGGGATGACGATGAGGATCTCGAGGTGCTGTTGCTGCAGCCGGAGGAGCTCGATCGGGCCCTGGCCAGCGGTCACGAACAGCTCGATGGCAAAAGTGTCACGGCCTGGTTCCGGGCCCGCCAGTTGCTCGGACTCTGAGGAGGGAGGCGCTCGATGACCCCATCCCGCTGGTTGTTCTGGCATCGCCGTGATCTGCGCGTCACCGACAATCTCGGCCTGGCAACTGCTGCGACCGTCACACCGGCCCTCACCGGCGTAGTGGTGCTCGATCCGCTGGAGCTTGAGGCCGAGGATCAGGCGCCGGCCCGTCTCTGGTTCCTGCGCGAAAGTCTGCAGGAGCTGGCTGGGGCCTGGCGGCGGGCCGGTGGCCGGTTGCTGATCCTGCAGGGTTCCGCTGTCGAGGTGCTGCCGGAGCTGGCGGAGCTGATCGGTGCTGCGGGTGTGGCCTGGAATCGGGATGTGGAGCCGGTGGTGCGGGCCCGCGATCGCCAGGTGGCGGCGGCCCTGAAGGCCCGTGGCTGCCGCGTGCAGGCCGACTGGGATCAGCTGCTGGTGCCGCCCGAGGTTCTCAGCACCGGCGGCGGCGATCCGTATCGCGTCTATGGCCCCTACTGGCGTCGTTGGCGGGCTGAGGTGGACAAGCGCGCGGCGGTTGGTGGCGTTGAGCCCCTGGCGGCCCCCTCAGGCCTGATCGATCTCGATCCGGAGTCCCTGCCGGCGGCTGGCGCCCAGGAGCGCTGGCGGGCCCTGGCCCCCCTGGACGCTGTTCCCTCCAGCGGTCCATTGGCGCGGCCCTTCGCCGGCGCCGAGCTCTGCCCTTGCCGTCCCGGAGAGCTGGCCGCCGCCGAGCAGCTGGCCCGCTTTTGCAGCACCGGTCCCGGATCCGCCGGTTCCGGTCGCGGTCCGGCGCTGCTGCGTTACGAAGACGGTCGCAACCTGCCAGCGGAATCCGGAACCTCCACACTGAGTGCCGCCCTGCGCTTCGGGACTGTCAGCCCCCGCCAGGCCTGGGCCGCGGCCCAGGGGGCCCGCAGCCTCGCTCGCAGTGCCGAGGAGCTGGCTTCGATCACCGTCTGGGAGCAGGAACTGGCCTGGCGGGAGTTCTACCAGCAGGCCCTGTTTCATTTCCCGGAGCTCGCGGACGGGCCCTATCGGCCTCAGTGGCGCCACTTCCCCTGGGATAACGATGCCGGGGCCTTCGAAGCCTGGAGTGAGGGGCTGACGGGGATGCCGATCGTGGATGCGGCGATGCGGCAGCTGCGGGAAAGCGGCTGGATGCATAACCGTTGCCGGATGATCGTCGCCTCATTTCTGGTCAAGGATCTGATCTGCGACTGGCGCTGGGGCGAGCGGCTGTTCATGCAGCATCTCGTCGATGGTGATCTGGCTGCCAACAACGGCGGTTGGCAGTGGAGTGCGAGCAGTGGCATGGATCCACGACCGCTGCGGATTTTCAATCCCGCCACCCAGGCTTCGAAGTTCGACCCGGAGGCGCAGTACATCCGCACCTGGCTGCCGGAGCTCCGGCATGTCAGTACCAGGGATCTGATCAGCGGTGAGATCGCGCCCCTGGAGCGGCGTGGCTATCCACCGCTCCTGGTCAACCACAAGACCCAGCAGGCCCGCTTCAAGGCCCTCTATGCCGCGCTCAGGACTGAATCCTGAGCCGTGCGGCCCTGACGCAGCCGGCGGATCACCGCGATCACCTGATCCTGCTGGGCGCGGCTCAGTTCCGGGAAGATCGGCAGGCTGAGCACCTCCGAGCAGAGGCGCTCGGTGATCGGCAGGGAGCCGGGTCCGTAGCCGAGATCGGCGTAGGCCGGCTGACGATGGATCGGGATCGGGTAATAAATGATCGTGGTGATGCCGGCCTCCTGCAGTTCCTGTTTCAGCCAGTCGCGGCAGCAGGCTTCAGGCAGTCCGAAGGCGGCGCTGTCGCTCGATGGCGTGCAGCGGCTGTCGCAGGCCGTGCCCCTGATCGGGCAGCCGGGCACGCGCACCACGAACTGGTTCCAGCTGTGGCCGTCCGGGCCGGCTTCCGGAAGGGCGAGGCCGTCGAGATCTCCCAGGGCTTCGAGATAGGTCGAAGCGATCTGACGTCGCTGGGTCACCCAGCGTTCGAGATGGGGCAGCTTGACCGTCAGCACAGCGGCCTGGATCGCATCCAGACGGCTGTTGTAACCGAGGTTGGTGTGCAGGTAGCGACGCGGCATGCCATGCACGGCCAGTTCACGCAGCCGTTGGGCCAGTTCCGGATCGCGGCAGGTGATCGCCCCTCCGTCACCGGCGGCGCCGAGGTTCTTGGTGGGGAAGAAACTGAAACAGCCGGCATCACCCCAGCTGCCCACGGGCCGTCCCGCCCAGCTGGCGCCGCTGGCCTGGGCGCAGTCTTCGATCACCCGCAGACCGTGGCTGGCGGCCAGGGTCATCACCCGCTCCATGTCCACGGGGCGGCCGAACAGGTGCACCGGCAGCAGCGCCCGGGTGGCCGGTGTGATCGCCGCCTCCACCTGGCTGAGGTCCATCAGGTAGGTGTCGGGATCCACATCCACGAACACCGGGGTGGCGCCCACGGCGCTGATGGCTTCGGCGGTCGCGAAGAAGCTGAAGGAACAGGTGATCACCTCGTCGCCCGGGCCGATCCCCAGGGCTCGCAAGGCCAGGATCAGGGCATCAGTGCCGCTGTTGCAGCCGATGGCATGGGGACTGCCGCAGGCATCGGCGAAACGTTCCTCAAAGGTGCGGATCGTTTCGCCGCCGATGTACTGACCGCTGCGCAGCACCTGCAGAACGGCGGTGTCCAGCTCTGATCCGAGGCGGATCAGCTGTTCGCTGAGGCTGAAGGGAGGCACCTGCATGGAGCAAACCTTAAGCCCTGGGTACGGGTTTCCGACCTCGGTCGTTCATCCCGCCTGCGGCTGTTCCGTCCCGTCCGGCTGCGGATGCCACTTTATGTTGCAGCCGATCGAGGGGCGTTGGTCCGGATTCACGGTCTGTCCGCTCAGCACGGCATCGAGGGCGGCACGCAGATCGTGGCCATCGCAGGGCTGAGCATTGCCGGGGCGGCTGCCATCGAGCTGTCCGCGGTAGACGAGGTGATGGCGGCTGTCGAAGAGGAAGGGATCGGGAGTGCAGGCCGCCTGGAAGGCTCTGGCCACCGATTGGGTGGCGTCATGGAGATAGGGGAAGGTCCAGCCACGGGACCGGGCCTGGGCCCGCAGACCGTCGGGGCCGTCCTGCGGGTGGGTGTGGAGGCTGTTGCTGGCGATCCCGATCAGCTGGATGCGATCGCCGTAATCGGCGGCCAGGCGGCTCAGTTCGGCCTCGATGTGCTTCACGTAGGGGCAGTGGGCACTGAGGAACAGCACCAGCACCGGTCGGTCGTCGAGGCTGCTGCTCTCGAGGGGCGGTGCATCGGCCGCCGCCAGCACCGAAGGAAGCCGGAAGGGCGGCAGCGGTGTGCCGAGTTCCAGCATCGTCGAGGGAGTGAGGGCCATCGAGGGGGTGTGCGCGTTGGCTGCCAGGATCGTTTCATCCTGGAGGGGATCACACCGTGTTTCAGCGGCGAGGGCACCGGAGTGGCGCCGTCCTGAGACGTTCCGCCTCAGCGTCCGCCTGCGGAGCGTGGTCGGCGTTCGGCCGGCAGGTTCTGCTGCTGACCACGGTTCTCCCGCTGCTGACGGCCTGTGTGCCGGCCCAGCTGCGGCCCAGCTGGAGGATCTATCCGTTGCAGCGTCAGCAGCCCCATGACGGCCTGGCGGTGGTCAGCCAACCCGATGGCTATGGCCTGCATCTCTGGCTTGAGACCGATACCGGTGACGCCGGCGTCTGCCGTCCCCGATGGATCGCTGATGTGCCGCGGCTGTTCAACGGCAATGGCACGGCTCCTTTCAGTTCCGGTCTGGCCACCCGGGCCGAGTTCTTTGCCGCCGTGGCCCGGCCTGATGTGCTGCGTGTCCTGAGGCGGGAGATGGAGCAGCTCTGTGCCCTCCGGGCTCCCGGCCGCACCTGGCAGTGGCGGGAGCCGCCCCGTGAGGCCGCCCAGCTGCGGGCTCCGGGCTTTTCCCTGCAGGAGGAGCGACCCGCTTCCGAGGATTCCGAGCGGATCAGGCGGCAGGAGGCGGCGCTGCTTCAGGGCCGACCCCTGCCGACCAGTCCCTGAGCTTCGGGACGGGGCCGGGGCAGGCCTCGACGTGTCAGGGCATGCTCTGGCCCCAGAGGGCCCAGACCTTCGGTTCGGCGCGGCGCCAGTAGCGGCTGAAGCGCCCCAGATCCACCGGTGTTTCGAGAGGCGCGAAGGGCTCCACCGGCAGCACCTCCACCGGCATCCGCTGACGCAGCGTTGCGGTGATTGCAGCCACCCGCGGGTCGTTGCTGGAGCAGGTGATGATCCCGTCGGCACCATGGATGGTGGCAAAGCTCAGCACCTCCTCCGCGACATCCCCGCGACGCAGGCTCACCGGCAGTTCCAGCAGACACTCGTAGAGAAAGCCGATCCGCTTCAGGCTCACGGGTTCGGCGGGGCTGGCGGGATCTCCGCTGCTGGCGCTGCGGCCCGCCAGCAGGGCGCTGTCGAACACGAACACGGCCGGTGTGCCGGGGTGGGCGACCAGGGCGGGGTTGGCGGGGCCGAGGGCCTCGCCGTGAATCCAGAGGATGGGGCGTTGCATCGGGATCCGTTCAGCGGCGGCGGGCGGGACGGCTCAGGGCGGCGGAAGGCGCCCCCTGGCGGGTGCTGTTGCGG
>JBJTBH010000187.1:0-9107 GCA_046091285.1 Cyanobacteriota bacterium
GGGAGCCCCAACGGGGCAAAACGCCTGAAATCGAGCGTTCTGAGCCGCTGATTCGCTGACAACCAGCCCGATCAGAGCGTGATTAGCTCTCAGCGGGAAAAAACGCGCCTGCTCAGGCGGTTTTTCCGCAAACTCTTAAGGAAGCGGGAATGCACCACAGGAAACAGACGGGCTCGTGCGCAGCGTAGCCACGCAATTCAAAATGCCAAGTTTTCAGAAGGACGCCCGGAATTCGACCCCAAAACTGACAATGTCACCAAAGGCGGCAACACCGGCCGGGCTTTGAACCCAGAAAACCTTGGGGGTAATTGTGAAATAATCCGTAATCTGAGCACTGTAACCAACCTCGACAACTCCCTCGTAACCGGTGATGCCGCAAGCCGCCACCTGCTGACAGGAGGGGGACAGGGCCAAGAGTTGGTTCGTGCCTGAGTTCATGTACGAGCGTGAAATTCCTGCAAAAAGAACATCGCGATCGCGTCCGAAAATCCCCTCATAGCCAAAACCAAGAGCCCAGTAGTTGGTGATCGTCCCCTTGTAATTCCAAGGACTGGTCTTGAGTTTCAGGAAACCGGTCAGCCCACGGCTATAACTGCCCTTCTCTCGGTAAAGCATCGCCTCAATCATGGCGTAGTACTGACTGTTTCCCCAATAGGTCGCCTGGGGCAGACCAGTCTGGAGATAGGGCTGACCATTGATATCCAGATAATTATTAATCCCCTGGCCGGTGTGGTTCTGCCCGCCAATGCGAATGAACCAGGGCTGACCGAAGTCTCCTGGATTACCGCTGTAGGTCCCGCCTTTGTAGGTGAGTTCATAAATGAACTCCAGCCCATAATTCGAAAGGTCCCAGTATTGATTGGTGCCACGACGGTTCCAGAGACCGCCCGAAGGATCCCAGTAACCACTGTTCACCTGGAGCTTGGCCACCATCCGCTCATTAATCACATGCTGAATCGACAGCCCAGGCGGGGGCGCCACCAGCAATGGGCCGTTCTGGAGCTGGGGGGTGGTGCCGATCAGTCCGGGTTCGTCAAAGGACCAGCTCCCGAACAGACCACTAAGAATCGAGGTGTTGAACGTGATCCAGGGATTGATGGCGCCGAGGCGGATCCAGGATTCACCATCCTTGCCATAGGTCTGCTGGAACCAGTATTCAAACAGGCGAAACCCCTGATACTGGGCATTCTGTGAGCGCTCGCCGCCGACATCCGTATAGAAGTATCCATTATATTGACGAGCTGGATACCAATTGGGATTGACGGCATTGCCATAGTTGTACAAGGGCCCACCATTGAGTGGTTCCGGCCAGGCGAAGGAGAGATGCAGCTGGCCACCATCCCAGCTCTTGGACACGAGCCGCGAATAGAAATCGACACCGATCAGCTGATTGAGATTTCCCTGCCAGTGATGCAGCTCACCACTCCCAGTGATCACCTGGTTTCCGGTCTGGGTATTGCTCTGCAGATCAACGGCCGCATCCACAGCCGAACAGCCGTAGATGTCAAAACCAGCCACATAAAGCTTCTCCCGCTCGCCCCCGAAATCTCCGAGCAACTGCACGCTTGCCCGCTGGCCATCGGGGTTGGTGGCCGGCAGGATGAACGCAGGACGCATGTAGGAATCCAGGCGTCGATAGGTGATCGGCACCTTCAGATGCCGCAGCACATCACAATGCAGCTGATGGCGCTGCTCCGCCAGGCCCCGGGGTGGCTGCAGCGTCAGTCCGAAGGGATTCGCCAGAGGCGCAGAAGCGGCCGGCACCGGCGTCAGACCGGCCTCCGTCCCGGACGCCACAACTGGCTCCGGGGAGCGCAGGGGAGGAGACGTGGTTGACATCTCAGGGGCCACCGCCCACCGATCGAGAACGACCGGTGCCTCCGGGTGCTCAGCGGATGCAGACGGCACCGCTGACGAACCCGCCACCACCGACCCTGGCGCGGCCGTCGGTGCCGCCAGCGCCGTTGAGGCCAAACAGGACGGTGGATCCGATCAACGTCGCCATGCCGGCCAGACGCCCATCCAGACGGGCGGAAGCGCCTGATCGCAAGGTCGCCCCCACGGTTCGAGGCCAGGGCCGCCTCAGCACCGGAGCGGAGGTTGGGAGAAGCCGCGCCTTCAAGAGCAACCGCTGGAGCACTCCCCGACACGGAAGGCCCGCCTGCCCGTTGCTCTGCACCTCGCCGCTCCATGGTTGCACCGGATGGTAGTGGGTTTCTGCCGCTCTGACACGCGCATCCGCGACGTCGGTCCCTCCCCCGACCCTGCCTAGATTCGCCACTGCCTGGGACCCTGCCGCCCGTGCCAACGCCGACCACTGCCCCGGGCCCCTGGACCGCCGCTGACGGGGCCCGTCTCTACGGACTGGATCGCTGGGGCGACCCCTATTTCTCTGTGGACGAGCAGGGTCATGTGCTCGTGCAGCCCAAGGGCAACGCCGATCGCTCGCTCGATCTGGTGGCTCTGGTGCAGGAACTTCAGGGACGGGATCTCTCCCTGCCGCTGTTGATCCGCTTCGACGACGTGCTCGAAGACCGGCTGGAACGGTTGCATCAGGCCTTCGCCCAGGCGATCGACACCTACCGCTACGACGGCCGCTACCAGGGCGTCTTTCCAGTGAAATGCAACCAGCAGCGCCATGTGGTGGAGCAGCTGGTGGAATCAGGACGCCGCTGGCATTTCGGCCTCGAGGCCGGCAGCAAGGCGGAGCTGCTGATCGCCCTCTCCCTGGTCTCCGATCCGGAAGCCCTGCTGATCTGCAACGGTTACAAGGATCAGCGCTACATCGAAACAGCGATCCTGGCCCGCCGCCTCGGCCGCCGGCCTGTGGTGGTGATCGAACAGCCGGATGAACTGCCGCGGATCATCGCCGCCAGCCAGGCCCTGGGAGCCTCACCCTTTCTCGGCCTCCGCGCCAAACTCTCCACCCGCAGCACCGGCCGCTGGGGCAGCTCCGTGGGGGAAGGCGCCAAATTCGGCCTGGCGGCCCCGGAGGTGCTGGAGACGATCGACGGCCTGCGGGACGCCGGCCTCCTCGGCGACCTGCGCTTGCTGCACTTCCACGTCGGCAGCCAGATCAACGACATCGCGGTGCTCAAGGACGCCCTTCAGGAAGCGACGCGCCTCTATGTCGAGCTGACCCGTCTCGGAGCACCGATGGGCCATCTGGATGTCGGCGGGGGCCTGGCGATCGACTACGACGGCAGCCGCACCGCCACGGCCGCCTCCAAGAACTACAGCCTGCAGAACTACGCCAACGACGTGGTGGCGACGGTGCGTGAAGGCTGTGAGGCCCATGGGGTGCCGGTGCCGACCCTGGTGAGCGAAAGCGGACGGGCGATCGCCAGCCACTTCAGCGTGCTGGTGTTCAACGTGCTCGGAACCGGCCGGGTCAGTGACCACCTGCGCCCACCCGGCGCCGACGAACCGCTGATCGTGCGCAACCTGCGCGACACCCTGGGCGGCGTGCAGACCCTGACGACCGAAGACCCCGGCCTGGTGGAGCGGCTGCAGGAGGCCTGGAATGACGCCCTCAAATTCAAGGACGATGCCCTGGCCGCCTTCCGGCTGGGCTATCTGACCCTGCCGGATCGGGCCCTGGCCGAAGATCTCACCTGGGCCTGCTGTCGCGCCATCGTCGAGCGACTGCCAGCCAGCGGCCTTCCCGATGAACTGCTGGCCCTGCGCGCCACCCTGGCCACCACCTATTACGCCAATCTTTCGGTGTTCCGTTCCGCGCCGGACACCTGGGCGATCGAGCAGCTGTTCCCGGTGCTGCCGATCCATCGCCTCAATGAACAACCCACCGAACTGGGCAGTTTCGCCGACCTCACCTGCGATTCCGACGGCAAACTGGCGCGTTTCATCGACCGCGGCCAGGTGAAGCCCCTGCTGGAGCTGCACAAGCTGCGGCCCGACGAGCCCTACTGGATCGGCCTGTTTCTCGGCGGGGCCTATCAGGAGGTGATGGGCAACCTGCACAACCTGTTCGGCAGCACCAATGCCGTGCACATCCGTCTCAAGAGCGAAGGCGGCTACCAGATCGACCATGTGGTGCGTGGCGACACCAACGCCGACGTGCTGCAGGCGATGGAACACAACCCTGACGTCCTGCTGGAGCGGCTGCGCGTGGCCAGCGAAACGGCGATCACCCAGGGGCATCTGGCCATCAGCGATGCCCGCCGGCTGATGAGCCACCTGGAGACGAGCCTGCGGCAGACGACCTACCTGGAGAGCTGAAGACCAGGGCAGCCGCCGGGACAGACCGACAGCGGCCCGGGGCCGGAATCCACGGACGATCGTCGTGACGGCGAAGCACGGCACAACAGTCCGCCGATCCGTTGCCGATCCGGTACCGCGGCATAGCCTGAAGAGAGATTCCTGCCCCTGCAGGCCTGCGCAGCGACGATGGCCGTTGACAACGCCTGGCCCCGGCTGATGAAAAGGCGGCCGGCCCCCATACCGGATCACCTCCATCACCAGGGCGGCATCGTGCCGACCGTGGTGCGGGCCTATCACTTTGAGGGGCAACGGGTGAGCGAACTGACGCTCGACCCTGAGCACCCTCGTCTGCCGCTGGACAACGAGGAAAGCGGCCTGTGGGTGCATATCAGCGGCCTGGGCCAGCCGCGGCGGATTGAAGCCCTGCTGGAGGCGCTGGCGGTGCCGGCCGATCTGATTGATCGCCTGAGCCGGGTGCCCCATGTGCCACTGGTGGAATCGATGCACGGAGGCCTGGTGGTGATCCTGCAGCAACTGGTCACACCAGGGAACAGCGCCACGCTGATCAGTCAGCAGGTGAGCTTTCTCCTGATGAATAATCTGCTGATCACGATCGAGGAGAGCCCAGAGTTGAGCCCCTGGCTCTACAACATCGACTTCCTGCAGAACAACAGCCGCATCGACGAAGGCTTTGATCTCGGCAATCTCCTGCACGAGATGGTGGATAAAATTCTCGATGGCCTGTTTCCGGTGTTGGAGTTGCTCGCCCACCGGATTGACGGAATTGAGGAACTGGCCCTGCGCGATCCAAAACCGCAGGTGCTCAACAAGGTGATCCAGTGCCGCACCGATCTCAGACAGATCCGGGGGATCAGCTGGCCCCTGAACCACCAGATCCGCAATGTGCTGCGCCGCAACCATGCCGGCCTCTGCGCCGAAGCCCTCGTGGGATTCCGGGACATGGAGGAAACGGTGCATCTGATCTTCGATCAGTGTGAACTGCTTCGCCATCAGTGCGATGCGATCACAGACACCTATGCGGCCAGCGTCGGCAACCGCATGAATCAGATCATGAAGACGCTGACGATCATCTCCAGCATCTTCGCTCCGCTCACCTTCATCGCCGGCGTCTACGGCATGAACTTTCAGAACATGCCGGAACTGCACTGGGGCTACGGCTACTACACGGCACTCGGTGTGATGGCGATCGTGGCCGTGGCCCAGACCGTGCTGCTCTGGCAGCGCGGCTGGTTTCAGGACTGGACGGGAAGTCGGCGCCGCTGAGGGACCCTCACCAGGGGGCCCCGACCAGCTCGATCCCACCCCAGAAGTAAGGATTCTGCAAGCCGTCGCGCACACGACGCTGCTGAACACCGGTCAGGTTCTGGAGCAGCACGACCCCGTCGGGAGCCAGCACGCGATCGCCATCGAGGCGCACCAGGCCCCGCAGGAACGCCTGGCGGGTGAGCTGCAGGGCATCGGCCTTGGGTACACCCTGACCGAGATAGCGATACATCTGCTGGAAATAGGCCGAGGTGGCCACGTCATCGACGTACCACAGAGTGCCGGCGGCACTGCGGGCGCCGGCCTGCACCGCCAGACCGGCGAAGCCCAGCTCACTGGACGGGTCACCGAGGGCGGTGCGGCAGGCACTGAAGGAAATCAGATCGAGGGGTGCATTCTTGCGCTGCTGACGCAGGCGGGTGAAGGTGCTCAGAGGAATCGGACCGGTTCCGGAATAGAGATAAGAAGCCGCCGGACCACCGGGAAGGAATTCGGCATGCGTGGCCACATGCACACGGCCGTAGCGGGAATCTCCCGCCTTCTCCAGCAGCACCTCGGGGGTGAACTCACGGTTGAGGAAGAGATCCTTGGACGCCTTGCCACCGACGTTGTCGAGCTCCTGGGGCACCAGCGGCAGGGGCGCCAGGCCATCGAAACGGGAAGCACCGGCCGCCAGCAGCGTCTGACCACGAACCTCACCACCGCTGGCGCGGAGATTGGTCAGGGCCAGGGATGGGGTGATCGAGAAGGCATAACGATCACCGAAGTAACGACTGCCGTCATGAAGCGCCGCAAAGGGCACGGCCTGCAGGCCCCGATCGGCAGCAATCAGAAGCGTGGTCACCCCACGGGCTTCCAGCAGGGGAGCGATCGGCCCGATCAAGGTGTTGAACAGCTGCCGTGCCGGTGCCTGGGCCCTGGCCACCTCCAGGGAGTCCTGGCGTGAAAGGCTGGTATAGAGCTGGCGCAACCGCTCCGAGAATACCTTCTTGGAGAGCTCGACCCGCCGCCCCTCCACCGGCCCATCGAGAGGGACCAGCGTGATGTCAAGGAAGGCGTCGTTGTCCCTGGGCTTGCCGGCCACCGGGCCCGGACGGTCCTCAGAAAAACTGATGTGGACAACAGCCGGCTGATAGCTGGCGCGTTGAAAGCTGGGCGGCAGGGGACCAGCGGCCCGCAGATCGGTGCTGGCGATCCAGGCGACCTCATCGGTGCGGGGCCCGCTGAGGAGCGCCTGAGGGGAACCACCGCCACCGGAGTGGATCTGCTGAACCTGGCGCTGCATTTCTGCCTGCAGCTGCTGAGGCGTGGGGGTGGGTGGGAGGCCAGCGCTGTTCAGTTCCGGCGCCAGGGCCTGCAAGGTCTCGCGGGTGGACCGACCATCGGCGCGGCTCAGGCCGGCACTGGCCTGCTCAGAGCCCAGAGCGATAAAAGCAGCAGGCCCCCCGGCCTCCGCTCCAGCGGCGATGACGGAACCCTCCCCACCGGAGTCCGCCTCAGGAACCACGAAGGAATCATTGATCGCCACCTCGACATCAAGATCTGGCGCGACGATCGCCCCCTCCCCCGTGCCCGCATCAAAGGAGCTGACCTGATCGTCCGTGGCTGTATCGGGAGCGGAGGCCTGAGCCACAACAACGGCGTCATCTTCGATCAGGACCAGATCCTGAGGAGGAAGCTCAGGCTTGTCGCTGGTGCCGCAGATATTGGAGGTGCCGCCATTGGCACAGGTGGCTGACGCCGGCACCGATCCATTCACCTGCAGGTGGCCGCCCTGCACCTTGGTGGGACCGGTGTAGGAATTTTCGGGACTGTTGAAGGTGAGGTCACCATCGCCCACCTTAGTCACACCACCCTGCCCAAGCACAATGGCGCCGTTCACCGTTGCCGAAGCGCCAGGATATATATCAAACAGAAGATTATATGCATTGTAGAAATTAACGCCATTATTGCCACCATTATTGATCGTGCCGGGATAGATCGCAAAGACCGCCGTCGAACCACTCCCCTGAAGTTTCAGAGAGCCTTGCTCCACCGCAATCCGTCCAGGACCGGTCAGATCGACACCGCCCTGGACGACATGATCCCCGGAGCGGCCGACCAGGCTGGCAAACATCATGGTCCCGCCGACCGCCGAACCCTGAAGCCTGACCCGCGCAGCAAGGGCAAGATCCACCGATCCCTGAAGCACAAACGCCGAACTCGGGTTCACCTCCACCGGGGCCTTCCAGTTCAGGGCGCCTGCCATGGAATCCACCACCAGCGTGGCAGCCCCCCATTGATTGGCCACGGAATCCCTGCCCCCGACACCAAACTTGCCCATGATCTGTGCCGCCGCCGCCGTCTTCAGCGTCACCAGACCCTTGACGTCCACCGGCGTCAGAGCAGCCTCGAAATCGCTGGAATTCGGTGACAGACTGGCCACCATGAGAGCCTGATCCACCTCCAGGGTGACCGGACCGCTGGACAGGCCATCGAGAACGATCGAGGCCGACGCTGAACCGGAGGACAGCCCCTCAGGCACAAGCGGCGAACCGTTGGGAAAACCGGACGTGGTGCTCTGAGAGGAAGGAATCACCTCAAACAGATTGGCTCCCGTGCCGCCATTGAAGGTCAGGGCATTGGCGGTGGTCAGGCCGAGCCTCGGCAAAGGGGTGATCTGCTCACCCCATTCAAAGGCGGACCCGAAGCTCGCTCCCCCCGACACCGTGATGCCGAAGGGCGACATGAAGATCAGATTCGATGATTGCGAGAGCACAATCGGAACCGCCAACGTGGCCCCCAAGCCGTTGGAAACACCAACGATCAGATTCTGAAGAGACAGATTCTGGAGATCAAAGAACACCCCTTTCAGGCCAGCATTCCTACCCGCAGCCGTATCAAAGGTGGTGAATCGGTGAAAAAGGTTGGGGCCGGAGGGCGTGCCCCCCGTAACAACATTGACGTAACCGCCAGAAGACGTCAGCGGGGCGACTGTGGTGTTGGTCGTTGTATCGCCGACAACATACGCATCTCCCCATGCCGCCACCGGCACACCCAGCAGCGTCGCCAGCACACCCAGCCGCAGGATCCTCCGCAGCGGGGCACGCCGCCAAATCAACAGACGCAGGAAACAAGCCATGGATCTCAGCGGGCTGGATGGGGTCCCGAAGAACATCAGGCGCGCCTCGGGGACCAGCGGATTCGAGGCCAATCCGGGGGATATGTCCTCTTGTGGCCTCAGTATCCCCTGATCCTTCAGAAGTGCACAACCTCATTCGGGTGAGGCCCCACCGCACGTCCCGATGGCACGACCCGGTGGCGCAGCCCATCGCAAGCCCACACCCGTCACCGCCGAGGAGACCCAGGCCGCCCAATCCAGCTTAACAAGAGAACCACGGCCCTGGCAGGTTCCGATCCAATCGAGGACAATTACCGCATCCATTCCGCAGATCCGGAGCCACCGTGCTGCTCCCCCTCCCCCTGCTGGCCCAGCTCGTGGCCCCGCCGCTGCAGCAGGGGCCGGCGCGGTTCCCCGAACAGGCGCCGGTTGAGCAGCCCCCCGGACGCCGTCGCGATCGCCGGCCGGTGATCAGTGCTCCGGAACCCGGCGACGCCTCCCC
>JBJTBH010000188.1:0-25684 GCA_046091285.1 Cyanobacteriota bacterium
GCCCTGGACCACCAGCTGGAGCGCCTGGAACAACGACGGCTGCGGCTGGCGGCGTTCGGCCGGGTGGGCGTCGGCAAGTCGAGCCTGCTGAACGCCATGGCAGGCACGGAGCTGTTCGCCACGAACGTCGCCCATGGCAGCACCCGCCGCCAACAGATCGAACCCTGGCCCCTGGCGATCGACGGCCTGAGCGGCATCGATCTGCTCGACACCCCGGGGATCGATGAGGTGGCGGCAGCGGAACGACAACGCCTGGCCGCGGATCTGGCCGTGGCCGCCGACCTCGTGCTGTTCGTCGTCGACAGCGATCTCACATCTGTGGATCTCGAAGCCCTGGAGCAGCTGCTGCAACGGGGGAAACCGCTGGTTCTGGTGCTGAATCGCCTCGATACCTGGCCCGCCGCGGAACAGGAGGCTCTGATCACCAGCATCCGTCGCCGCCTGCCTCCGGTGAACGGTGATCTGACGCTGGTGGCGGTGGCGGCGGCCCCGAGACGACCGCAACTGCTCTCCGATGGCCGGGTCCGCAGTGACCCGACAGCGCCGCAGATCGACGAGCTGATCAAGGTTCTGCGGCCGCTGCTTCACCAGGACGGAGCCCTGCTGCTGGCGATCAACGCCCTGCGGGAGGCGGACCGTTTTCAGACCCTCCTTCTGGCCGGGCGCCTGCGACTGGGACAGGCCGGTGCCGGCAGGCTGGTCGGCCGCTACGCAGCCCTGAAGGCCGCCGGGGTGGCCGCCAACCCCTTCGTGATGCTCGATCTGGCGGCAGGCCTGGCCTGCGACACCGCCCTCGTGGTGGAACTGAGCCAGCTGTATGGCCTGCCGATGGCCGGCTCGGCCGCCCGCCAGCTGCTGCTGCGCCTCTCGGCCCAGGGACTGCTGCTCAGTGGTGCCCAGCTCGGTATTCAGGCCACCTTGAGCGTCATCCGCCAGCTGCTGCTGGCAGCCGCTCCCCTGAGCGGGGGACTGACCCTGGCGCCGGCCGCACCGGTGGCTCTGGCCCAGGCAGCCCTGGCCGTTCAGACCACCAGACGCACCGCTCGACTGACCGCCATGGCCCTGATCAACAGCCAGCGCCGTGGGGGCGCCCGACCGGGGGCCCTCCTGAGGCGCCTGGCCCGCCAGGACGAACGGGTGGGTCGCTGGCTGCACCGCTGGCCCGGCCACCTCCCTGCGAAGCCGACCGTGGAGCTGCTGCCATGAACGCGCATCGATCGCCACACCCCACCAGCGTGGCCCTGTTCGGCACCAGTGCCGATCCCCCCACCATCGGCCATCGCGCCGTCCTGAAGGCGCTGGCGGATCGCTATCCCCTGGTGGCCACCTGGGCCAGCGACAATCCGCTCAAGGACCACGGTGCGCCACTGGCGATCCGGGCGGAGCTGCTCTCCAGGGTTGTGCAGGATCTGGCCGACCCGCGGGTGGCGCTAGTGCAGGACCTCAGCAGCCCCTGGGCGATCGACACCCTGGCCAGCGCCGCGCAGCACTGGCCCGGTGCGGCTCTTGTGTTGGTGGTGGGCAGTGATCTGCTGGCTCAGATCCCCCGCTGGCGTGCTGCCGACCGCCTGTTGCCGCAGCTGCGGCTGGCGGTGATTCCGCGCCGGGGCTGGCCACTGCAGGCTGAGGATCTCGAAACCCTCCGGCGGCTGGGGGCCCGGGTGGACATCCTGCCACTGACGATCGAGGCCACGGCCAGCTCAACCATTCGCGACCATCGAGCCCAGGGGGCCGAAGCCATCGCTCAGATCCCCGCGGCGATCCGAGCGACCCTGCTGCAGCACAGGCTCTACGGTTCCAACGACGCCCCCCAACGCCCCTGATGCGACTTGCCCTGGCCCAGCTCAATCCCCTGGTGGGGGATCTTGAGGGCAATGGCGCCAGGCTCGAGGCCGCCTGCGCCGAAGCCGTCGGCCAGGGCGCCCAGCTGCTGGTGACCTCAGAGTTGATGCTCTGGGGCTATCCCGCCCGTGATCTGCTGTTGCGGCCGGCCCTGGTGGACCGACAACAGGCCGTGCTTTCGGACCTCTGCCAGCGGCTGGATCCACGACTGGCCGTGCTGGTGGGCCTGGTGGAGAGCAGCGCGGATCCCGATCTCCCCAACCTCCACAACGCCGTCGCCCTGATCCATGGGGGGGGCTGGCGGGTGGTGGCTCGCAAACAGCTGCTGCCGAGCTACGACGTCTTCGATGAACGCCGTTACTTCCGGCCAGGCCACGACTCCGCCCTGCTGGAGCTGGAGCTGGATGGCAGGAGCTGGCGCCTGGGGCTGACCATCTGCGTAGACCTCTGGGTGGAGCCGGACCTCGCCGGGCAGCGGCTGAGGGGTGGCGATCCGATCGCCGCACTGGAACCCCTGCGGCCGGAGCTGCTGCTGAATCTCTCCGCCTCGCCCTTCGGCATCGGCAAGGCCGGTCAGCGGCGCCAGCTGGCGGCAGCGGCGGCCCGACGGTTGGGCTGTCCAGTGGTCTACGTCAACCAGGTGGGCGGCAACGACGATCTGGTATTCGACGGCGCCAGCTTCGTGGTCGACGAAACCGGAGCGCTGCTGACCCAGCTGCCCTGGACCCGGGAGGCTGTCGTTCTCTGGCAGACGCCACAGACTCAGCCAACACCCCCTCCGCCGACCCAGGCCACGGAACCGGCCGCCCTGGAACAGCTGTTCCGGGTGCTGGTGCTGGGTGTGGGCGATTACGCCAGGAAGTGCGGCTTTCGCTCCGCCCTGCTCGGCCTCAGTGGCGGCATCGAGTCCGCCCTGGTGGCCACCATCGCCGCAGCGGCCCTGGGAGCCGATCAGGTGCACACCCTGCTGCTGCCATCGCCTTACAGCTCCCGTAGCTCCATCGACGATGCCCTCGCCCTCGGACAGCGGCTGGGTCTGCAGTGCCGCACCGTACCGATCGCGCCCCTGATGGAAGGCTTTCAGCAGGCGCTGGAGCCGGTTCTGGCAGGGGGTGCCTCAGGAGTGACGGCGGAAAATCTGCAGTCGCGGATCCGAGGCACCCTGCTGATGGCCGTGGCCAATCAGCAGGGGCATCTGCTGCTGAGCACCGGCAACAAATCCGAGCTGGCGGTGGGCTACTGCACCCTCTACGGCGACATGAACGGCGGTCTGGCCGTGATCGGTGACCTGTACAAGACCACCGTCTTTCAGCTCTGCGCCTGGCTGGACAGCCCCGAAGCCGGTCCCTGCCGGCAGGAGCTGGGGCTGCCGCCGGCCGGCCCCCTGATCGGTGCGGAGATCCGCAACAAACCTCCCAGCGCTGAACTGCGTCCCGACCAACGGGACAGCGACTCGCTGCCGGATTACCCCCTGCTCGATCAGGTGCTCAAGGGCTACATCGAAGAGCTGCGCAGCCCGGAAGCGCTGGTGGCGACGGGACTTGATCGGCCCCTGGTGGAACGGATCCACCAGCTGCTGCGACGGGCGGAGTTCAAGCGACGCCAGGCCCCACCACTGCTCAAGGTGAGCCGCCGGGCCTTCGGGAACGGCTGGCGCATGCCGATCGCGGCCCGTTGAACGCTGTCCGCCGCGTCAGGCGTCGGCGCTGACGGTCAACGATCGCAGGGGCCGCTGCAGCGCTGCGGTGCTCAATCCCTCCCGCAGCGCCGTCACGAGGCCGGCGGCCTCCGCATAGCTGCTGGCCGGCAGCACGGTTCCTGCGTCCTCGAGCCCCAGGGCCGCGGCATCCACAGAAAGAAGCGACCGATTGGCACGGACGACGATCAGGGGCACGCCACGCCCATGGGCGGCCAGCACGGCCTCACCGCCCAGGGCACCATCGGGAACGATGACGGCACCCAGTTGATCGGCCTGCAGGTCTCCGCAGCGATACGCCTCAGGCGCCACCAGGTCCGGTGCCCGGCTCAGACCCACCAACACGCAGGACAGGAAGGTGAAACCGAGCTCCTCCCCGGCCGCCCGCGGATCAAGCGCAGGGTCGAGCGGCAACGGGGTGAGGGCCGGGGCATGGGCGCAGGGCAACCCGAACGTCCGGCTGAGCAGATGACTGATCACCGCCTCGGCACCAGCGAGGGCGTCGACGCCGCTGCCCTGGCGATAGGCCGCCAGAGCTGCACTGCCTGAATCATCGGGAAAACGCGCCACCACAGCAATGGCGGAAGCACCAGCCGCCTTGAGCCGCTCACCGGCCCGCAGCAGAGCATCCGGCCGCCCCAGTTTCCCCCAGCTGACTCCACTGGCCCCGAGGCTGAGGGTCACCTGCAACGGCTCATCGGTGACCACCACAGGACCGATCGCCAGGCCGAGGGTGGCGCGGCAGCCATCAGCCACCTGAAGGGGGCGGTGGCGCAGCTCAGGCTCGAGGCCGGCATCGAGCAGCAACCCGATCGTCTGCTGCCGCACCGGCCGCAGCAGGAGATCACCGGCGGCGAACCGGTTGAGACTCCAACCCTCCACGTAATGCATGCGGCGATCACTCCAGTAGAGGGAGGCGCCGTTCAGGACGTTCGGATGGGTGATCAGACAGCCGCTGGCCGCAGCCAGCAGACGTGCCGCCGGCAGAGCATCACCGGCATAGCCACCGATCTCACAACCGATCCCGGTGGGGACCACCATCAGAATCGGGAGCGGGGATGGCTGCAGCGACGCCGTCATTCCTCCTCCGGATGCAACAGGACAGCCTCAACCCGGAGCCGGCGCCCGCCGGAGGCGGTCGGTTCCGCAGCGGTGATCGCCCAACGCAGGGGCTCTGATGCCCCACCAAGGTGCCGGCCAAGGGCCTCCCGTAACTGAGGCAGGAGCGGACCGGAGGCCGGCAGTTCAAGCCAGAAGTCCAGAGGTTCGAGCCTCATGCGCTGGCGTCAACCGCCGCCACCCTGGCCTCCACCGCAGGATCCGAAGACTGACGCCCCGGCGGTCGTGTCTCGGCAGGGGGCTCCCCAAGGGTGATGCGCCCCTGCAATTGCGCTCCACGGGGCGCCTGCAGGTCACGACAATGGAGATCACCGTGAACACGACCACCAGCGACGATCGTGACCGAACCGGCGGCATAGACATTGGCCTCGATCAACCCGGCGACCAGGAGGTCCCGGCAATGCACCTCCGTTCCAATGATGGAGGCCTCCTTCAGGACTTCCAGCGCTCCCTGAACGCGCACATCCCCCTGCAGACGCCCCTCCACCCGCAGGCCCCCAGGAGCATCGATCGACCCGTTCAGACTGGAACCGGCAGACACCAGGGTCAGAGAATGACGGGGTTTGCGTTCAGATGCAGGACGACGCCGGGGGCCAAGGGACCCCAGGGCTGCCAGGCCCCTGGTGAAAAGGGAGGTCACGGGATTCAGGAGGGAGAAACGGAAGAGAGCCAGACAAGCGGAACCGGATCGATGGCACGACCCTTGACCAGGACCTCGTAGTGCAGGTGCGGGCCCGTGCTGCGGCCACTGTTACCGACCGAAGCGATCGGCTGGTCACGTCGAACCTCAGCGCCGACCTGGACCCGACAGGCGGAGAGATGGCCGTAGCGGGTGGCCAGCCCACCACCGTGATCCAGCTCCAGCATCAGGCCATACCCGGAGGTGTTCTGACAGGTGATCACCCGACCGGGAGCGTTGGCCACGATCGTGGACCCATAATCGGCGGCAAGGTCGATGCCGTTATGCGCGGTGGGGGCTCCGGTCCAGGGATCGGAGCGGAACCCGAAACCGGAGGTGTATTCGAAGGAGCCACGTATCGGCACCCCCAGCGGCAGGCTGGCCAGAGGCACCTCCAGGGCGTAACGACGCCTGAGCTGGGCGCTGAGGGCTTCGCGGTGACTGGAGAGCACCTGAACGCGATCGAGCAGGGTCTCAGCCTCCTGCTCCAGCGAGGCGAGCGTGACCGGCACCTCGGGACCACCGCGACCTCCGGCTCCGGAGGGAGTCCGGACACCGAGGCGATCGAGCTGCTGCTCGAGGAACGACAGCTTGCGGCCGAGGCCGATGAGGCGCTGGCGCTCCTGATCCGTCGATGCGGCGGGACGCCCCAGAACCGACGACACCCCTGCACCCGGAGCGACCGTGCGCAGGGGCCACCAGGGAGCCGTCACAAGCAGCGGCAACGCCGCAGCCAGCCAGCGTTTCCTGAGTTCCAGGGAGACGGACGGAGCCCCCGGTCGAAGGATGAGGATCCGCACCGCAAATACTTACAGAATCGTGAAGCTGCGAGACTACCGCGAAATGGAGCTGCATCTGAGCCGAAATCGAGGCAACCCAGCGTTCCGAATGAACGCTCCGATACGCGGCCTCACTTCTGAAACTGACCGAACTGCGCCTCGTAGAGGGCATCCTCCTGGCCGGCCAGCAAGGTCAGGTCGGTGCGGGGGAAGGCCACGCAGAGCAGGGCATAGCCCTGCTGCTGAAGCTCGGCCTTCACGCCCATCGCATCCGGCTGATGCACCTCACCCTCCCGGAGCAGAGCCGCACAGGTGGTGCAGACACCGGAACAACAGGAACTGGGCAAGGAAACGCCGGCCGCTTCCGCCGCCGCCAGCACGGTCTGATCAGCGGAACAATCAAACGTGTGGACGGTGCCGCTCAGCTCGACGGAGATGCGGTGGATCTCGCTCATGGGTAGGGAATGGCCTGGCGGTTGATCATGCCTGATCGCCCTCTGGCGCCGCCGCGAGCGCATCCCAGCCACTGGGATGCGGGGACAGATATTCGGGCGGTGCGTCCAGGTCGTGCACTGGTGAAGGAGCGGTGAGAACGAGATCGAAGCTGATCGAGAAGCGGCTGTCCTCATCGTCATTGACAAGAACAGCGTGGTCGGTGCTCGAAGGGAACAGCACCAGCAGTCCGGCCTCCGGAGCCAGATCCCACCAGGGGCTGTTCAGGGGATGGACGGGAGCGATCGGACCGCCATGGCCGACGGCAAGACCGGGCACGAGCTCATTGCAGGACTGGCGGGGATACAGCCTCAGACAGCCGCTGCGGCCGCTGCCATCCCCATTGAGATAGAAGACGGCACTGAGGTGGGCATTGGGGTGGTGATGGCGACCGACCACCTGGCCCGGTTCACTGACAACCGGCCAGCAACGCTGAACGTGCAGGGCCACGCGATCCGTGTCAAAACCGACGGAGCGAAGGTAGGCCAGCGACTGCCGAGCCACCTGCTGCTTCAGCCAGGCACAGGCTGGATGGCGATGAAACTGCCAGACACCCTGAAGATCGCCTGTCCAGGCACATCCAGGGTCGGGATTGGAGCGTGCCTGATCCCGCAGCCAAAGAATCTCCTGCATCAACACGGCCGTATCGAGGGGGTCGATGGGAAGAGGCACCCGGGCAATGGCCAGCGGGAACAGGCTGGTGATCGTCAGACGTGGATCCACAGGATCGCGGTGAATGAAAAGGGAAAAGCAATAAAAAACCGGCCCTGAGGCCGGTCTGTCAGATGATTTCCAAACGGAGAATCAGCTCATGGCAGCAGCGCCGCCAACCACTTCAAGAATTTCCTGGGTGATGGCTGCCTGACGAGCCTTGTTGTAATCAAGGGTCAGGGTCTTGGCGAGAGCCTTGGCATTGTCACTGGCATTGTTCATGGCCGTCATCCGACTGGCCAATTCACTGGCGGCCGCTTCCTGAAGCGAACGCAGCAGCTGGTTCTGCAGATACAGAGGCAGCAGAGCATTCAACAACTGATCAGGACTCTGATCGAACACAAGATCGGAAGCGATTGCAGGCTCAGCATTGACTGCTTTGTCCTTCTCGACCCGGAGCTGGCCTTCGCGGGTGGTGAGACGGAAGATCTCATCATCCTGACTGGCAATGCCCTGAGGATCGAGCGGCAGAAGCGTCTGCACCACCGGCCTGGAATTCACCAGATTGATGAATTTGGTATAGATGATCTCGACACGATCGGTATCAGCACCAATGAATTCAGCGAGGATCTCGTTGGCAATCGAAGAAGCCTCACTGGCATTGGGGACCTGCTCCAGACCGGTGAAGGTGGCGCGAATCTTGTATTGATCGGCCCGGTTCTGGAAATAGGTGATCGCTTTACGACCGATCAGCACCAGATCAACGCCATACCCCTGAGAACGGAGCTCTGCATAACGCTGCTCGGTTTTCTTGATGATGTTGGCGTTGTAGCCACCGCAGAGACCGCGGTCACCGGTGACGGAGACGAGCGTGATCGTCTCCACGGTGCGCGATTCAAGCAGAGCGGCATCAACATCCTCAAAACGGATGCGGGACTGAAGATTCTCCAGGACCCTGGCCAGGCGATCGGCGAACGGACGGGAGCGAAGAACCTGCTCCTGAGCGCGCCGAACCTTGGCCGCCGCCACCAGGCGCATGGCCTCGGTGATCTTGCGGGTGTTCTTGACCGAACTGATGCGGTCTCTGATTTCCTTGAGGTTCGCCATGAATGTGCTCGTCTCAGGCGGTGGCCAGCATGGTCGACTTCACCTCGAGGATGGCCGCCTTGAGCAGCGCTTCCGACTCGTCGGAAAGCACTTTCTCGGTCTGCACCTTGGTGATGTAGTCGGCCTTGTTCGTCTTCAGATATTCACGCAGTTCACGGCAGAACTGGGAAACCTGATCAACAGGCAGTTCATCCAGCAGACCCTTGACGCCGGCATAGACGACGGCAACCTGCTCAGCCAGCAGCAGGGGGCTGAACTGTGACTGCTTGAGGATCTCACGCAGACGCTTGCCGCGACCGAGCTGGGCCTGGGTGGCGGCATCCAGGTCAGAAGCGAACTGGGAGAACGCCGCCAGTTCGTCGAACTGAGCCAGTTCCAGTTTCAGGGTACCGGCGATCTTCTTGATGGCCTTGGTCTGGGCGGCACCGCCGACCCGGCTGACCGAGATGCCGACGTTGATGGCCGGACGCAGACCGGAGTTGAACAGGTCGGAGCTCAGGAACACCTGACCATCAGTGATCGAGATCACATTGGTGGGGATGTAGGCCGAAACGTCACCGGCCTGGGTTTCGATGATCGGCAGAGCGGTCATTGAGCCCTTGCCCATGGCGTCGGAGAGCTTGGCGGCACGCTCCAGCAGACGGCTGTGGCAGTAGAACACGTCGCCGGGATAGGCCTCACGACCGGGGGGACGACGGAGCAGCAGGGACATCTGACGATAGGCCTGAGCCTGCTTGGTGAGATCGTCATAAACCACCAGGGTGGCCTTGCCCTTGTACATGAAGTACTCAGCGATCGCCGCACCGGTGTAAGGGGCGAGATACTGAAGAGCCGCCGCTTCGGAAGCGTTGGCAGCGACGACGATGGTGTAGTCGAGGGCGCCGCGCTCACGCAGCACTTCCACAACGTTGGCCACCGAAGCGGCTTTCTGACCGACGGCCACATAAACGCAGACGACGTCTTCACCCTTCTGGTTGAGGATGGTGTCGATGGCGATGGCGGACTTGCCGGTCTGACGGTCACCGATGATCAGCTCGCGCTGACCGCGGCCGATGGGAATCATCGCGTCGATGGCGGTGATGCCGGTCTGCATCGGCTCATGGACCGACTTCCGCTGAATGATGCCGGGGGCCATCGATTCGATCAGGCGGGTTTCGGTGGTGGGGATATCACCACGACCATCGATGGCCTGACCGAGGGGATTGACGACACGGCCGAGCAGGGCATCTCCCACGGGCACCGAAGCAATCTTGCCGGTGGCCTTGACGGTGCTTCCTTCCTGAATGCCGCGACCCTCACCCATCAGCACGGCGCCGACGTTGTCGTCCTCGAGATTGAGGGCGATGCCTTCGGTGCCATCTTCGAACTGAACGAGCTCACCGGCCATGACCTGCTCGAGTCCATAGACCCGGGCGATGCCATCACCGATCTGAAGCACGGTTCCGACGTTGCTGACGGAAACGGACTTGTCGTAGTCCTCGATCTGCTGCTTGAGAATCGCGCTGATCTCGTCGGGTCGGATGGAAACCATGGGTAGAAATCCCTGGGAGGGGTGATGGGGAAGGAAGGGAGAAGGAAGGGAAGCGTCTGAAGCTGGGGGGATGCTAACTCGCCTTGGCGAGTGCCAGACCGAGGCGGCGGACCTGACCGGCAAGGCTGGCATCGATCACCTGGGATCCCAGGCTGACCACGAAGCCACCGATCAGCGCAGGATCCACCCGAAGATCGAATTCGACGTTCTCCGTACCGGCGACGTCCTTGACCTTCTGACTGAGAGCAGCCTGCTGGTCTTCGCTCAGGGGAGCCGCAGAGGTCACGGTCGCCAGGGCGATCTGACGCAGTTCCCGGTAGAGCTCAAGGAAACGATCAAGCACCGCATCGAGGACGTTGATGCGCTGACGATCAGCGAGAAGCTTCAGCAGATTGAGCAGGATCGGGGAAACGGATTCCGCGAACAGGGAAATCAAGGCGGCCTTCTTGGCAGCCGGCTCCAGCACAGGCGATCCCATCGCCTGACGAAGCTCAGGACTGCTATGCCAGAGGGCGAGAATCGCCTTCACCTGGTCGACGACCTGGTCTGTTTCGTTGTTCTGCTCAGCCACCTGCAGAAAAGCTTCCGCATAAGGGGTGGCGATCGAATTGAGGAGAGGCATCAGACTTTCCCCAGGGATGAAATGGACTGGTTGACGAAATCGTTCTGGGAAGTTTCGTCGAGCTTGCCGGGCAACACCTGAAGGGCCCGGGCAATGGCACGGGTGGCAGCCTCACGACGGAGGACATCCATGACACGAGAAGCCTCGGCATTGAGATCGGCGACAGCGCCCTGCTTGACCCGGGCCATCTCCTCGATGGTGCGGAGTTCGCTGTCAAGCCGGATCGCTTCCGCCCTGGCCTTGCCGTCGGCCCGGATCTGCTCGGCTTTGATCTGAGCATCGGCAAGATCCTTCTGGGCCGCCGAAAGGGCGACGGTGGCGGCGTTCAGTCGCTCTTCCGCATCGCGGAGATCATTCAGGATCGCCTCACGACGACGGCTGAGGATCGAGCCAAGAAAATCGGGAAGGAATTTCCAGAGGCCGGCGATGACAATCGCCAGGTTGATGATGTTGGTCTCAAAGGGATTGAGGTTGAGACCGAAACCGCCATGGCTGGCCAGGAGGAGAGGGATGGACATGCTCATGACGCAGCCAGCAGACGGGAAACGATCAGATCACCCAGACGCTCAGCATCGGAACCGAGCTGAGCCAAGGCCTGATCCCGCTGGGCGTCAATCTCACGACGCGCCTGTTCGCGGGTGGCATTGGCATCGGCCAGGGCGGTGGCCAGCGCCTCGCGATAGAGACGATCCATCTCCTCTTCAGCCTCAACGATCAGCTTCTGGGACTGCTGACGGGCCTCCCGGAGCTGATCCTTGAGATCGGCTTCCAGCCGCTCGGCCTGAGCAAGCTTCTGCTTGGCATCGGCACGGCTGGTGGTGATGAAGCTCTCGCGCTCTTCAACGGCCCGGCCAACGGGACGGAAGAACAGGGAATTCAGAATGAAGGTGAGGAGAACCACCTGCACTGCCATCAGAGGCAGGGTGGCGTCGAGGTCGAAGAGACCTCCCTCCTTTGCACCTGCTTCGGCGAGCAGAAGCCAGCTGGTCATGGGGCGAGGGCGCTGGAAGGATCGGGTGGGGGGAGAGCTGGTGCCTGGTGGGGTTGAAGCCCTGATGAGGTGAATCACCCCGTTCAGGAAATGAACGATCCAGAAATCACTCCGTGAGGAATCACTGGAGACGATCACTCTGGAATCGACCGAGGCCGGATCAGCGGCTCACCCCGGGAAAGCTGGAATTCGAGGGATCGGGCGGCAGGGGACAAGCCCCCACCATCCGTTCCTCGAAACAGGATCAACCAGCGAACGGGTTGGCGAAGAGCAGCACCAGAGCGACCACGAGGCCGTAAATGGTGAGAGCTTCCATGAAGGCCAGGGAGAGCAGCAGGGTGCCGCGGATCTTGCCTTCGGCTTCAGGCTGGCGGGCGCTGCCTTCGACGGCGCCGCCGGCAGCGGTGCCCTGACCGATGCCGGGGCCGATGGCGCCGAGGCCGACGGCCAGGCCAGCAGCCACAACAGACGCAGCGGAGGTGATGGAATCCATGGTGGAACGGGGAGTGTGGGGCGCTGGGAGAGCGCGGATGGAACCTGGCGCCAGGGACATCCCTGGGAGGGGACGGGCCCGGGTGCAGCCGGACCTGCGCGCAGGAGATTTAGCAGAGCGTGAAACGGAGCCTGAAGGCTCAGTGGTGCTCTTCGTGCACGGCCTCGCCGATGTAGTAGGCGGCGAGAGTGGCAAAGATAAGCGCCTGAATCGCGCTGGTGAACAGACCCAGGAACATCGCAGGCAGGGGCACAATCAGGGGGACCAGGAAGGCCAACACCGCCACCACAAGCTCATCAGCCAGAATGTTTCCGAAAAGACGGAAAGAAAGGGAGAGAGGCTTGGTGAAATCTTCAACGATCTTGAACGGAAGCATGATCGGAGTCGGTTCCACGTAATACTCGAAGTATCGGAAACCTTTCCTGCTCAAGCCCGCATAGAAATAAGCGAGAGACACCAACAAGGCCAGGGCGATGGTGGTGTTGATATCCGCCGTTGGAGCCCCGAGTTCGCCGCTGGGGAGGTGAATCAGCTTCCAGGGAATCAAGGCTCCACCCCAGTTGCTCACAAAAATGAACAGGAACAGGGTGCCGATGAAGGGCAACCAATCGCGGTAAGCCTTTTCACCGATCTGTTCGCGGGCAAGATCGCGGATGTAATCCCAGAGAAACTCCAGGAGGTTCTGAACGCCACGAGGATCACGCTCCAGCTTGCGGGTGCCGACCACCACGAGTGCCAGAAGAGCACCGATCACCACCCAGGAGCTGAGGAAGACCTGTCCATGGATCTTGTAGTGACCAACCTGCCAATAGAGGTGTTGACCCACCTCCAGTTCGGCAAAGGGAAGGATGAGAGGCAGCGGAGCCATCAATGGGAGAGGCGGAGCCGCGATCGCGGCGGGCAGGGTGTCCGGTTCCGGGAGCGACGGAATCGGGAGATTCAGGGGTCCGTGAGGGCCTGAATGATCACAGCCGGCTTGTAGAGCAGAAAGCCCAGGAAGACCGGAAGGATCGAAAGCTCGGGCAGGCGTGACGCCGCCAGCACAAGCACAATCGGAACAAGCAGCTGAACTTTGCCGACAGAGCGGGAGTTCTCCCCAAGGCGGCTGACGCTGCGGGCAAGGAGCCGCAGGTAGAGCAGGGCTCCAACAGCTCCGATCGACAGACTGAAAGCGGTGGACCGGTCAAAGACCAGAACCGTGATCAGAACAGCACCTGCGGCGAGGGACAGGGTGATCCACTGAAGCCTGCGCTGGAGGCGCTGGAAATCATCCATTCCATCGGCGGCAGCTCCCTTGACGGAATCTCCATTGACAGAGTCATCGGAGATCACAGAATCATTGGAGATGACAGCGTCGCCCGTGGTGACAGGGTCATTGGGCAGGCCAAGGACCGTGGTGACAGGGGATTCGAGCGCTTCACCGGCGGGATCACCGATGGCGAACGCACCAGGACTGGATGCACCAGAGGACCGACAGGATTGCTGATCCCGGGACCCAGGAGCCGAAGCCTCGGATTCAGAAGAGGAAACCTCTGGTTCCGAGCCTTGAGCCTCCGGATTCGCCATGGAAGGGGCGGGGACCGACAAGCCTTTGGAAAATCTGGAATTGGCGCGCGGAATCTATCACGCGGCGCCCGGTTCGCGAGCGTCCGCCCCTGCACGGGCCCATCAGGACGAGAGCAGCAGCACCTTCTGCTCCCAGAGCCGGCGGGCGATCGCGGCCCGCTGCCGGGCGGAAGCCTCCAGAGGCAACTGTCCGATCGTGGTGCCGGCGGGAGCCTTGGCCAGAGCCTCCATCAGGGCCAGCCCTTCGGGCGCGATCGACAACGGCGTCAGATCAGGTCCGAGCAGATCCGTGGACGGCCATCCCCAGAGACAGGGATTCGGTTCACCACTGGCCGCCAGGATCGCGTCCGGATCGATCCAGTCCTGACGGGGAAGCGCTCCGCGGCTGAGAAAGAACTCAAAGTGACTGATGTCCGGATCGAGGTCCTCCACCAACTGCCAGCGCTGACGATCGTCAAGCGCCCGAGCCCGCACCAGAAGCTCACCCAGAAGCAACCGGGCCGGATCCCAGACCTCAGGATTGGAAAAGCCGGCGAACTGGAGATCGGCGCTGGCGATGAAGGCAAACAGACGCTCGAGGTTGTAGCTGGTCTCCTGAGGGTGCAGATACATATCGGCGAAGTTGGCATCCGCGGCCGTATCCAGGGCCCAGCGCTGATCGTGATGGCGACGCAGGCGATTGGCTTCGGGCAGATCGCTGAAGAGCTGACGGCCAAGTCGCAGACCGTCGGCACCGTCACCCGCACCAAGCAGAGTCAGGGCCCTCTGCGTGCGATGAATCTCCCAGCGGCCGCCATCGGCATAAAGGAAGAGATGCAACAGACCCCCGGGCCTGAGCAGACGGGCCAGCGCCTTCAGGCCCGCTTCCGGTTCGCGCAGGTGATGGAGCACCCCGACGGAATTGATGTAGTCAAAGGGACCCTCCCCTTCAAGATCCAGCAGACTCCGCTGCTCGACCCGAACCGATGCACGCGTCTCGGCACCGGAGCGGCGCAGTCGCTCCCGGGCCACCGCCAGGGTCCCGGCACTGATGTCGACGGCCAGAATCTCGCTGCCGGGATTGAGATGGGCCAGGTAATCAGTGCTGACCCCGGTGCCACACCCGGCATCCAGGAGCTTCCAGGGTTCCTCGGAGCCCGGTCGAACCCCGGTGACGGCGCTGAAGGCGCTCGGCACGCACCAACGCCAGTTGTAACCAGGCGGAGGACCATCCTGCAGCGCATCTCCCGGGTTGGGGAAGCGGTCGTAGAAAGCGCTGACAACCGGGGTGGCGGCATCGCGCGGACCATGGCCGATCGCCTCGGCGATGTCAGGGCCGGGGCTTGAGCTGGCCGAAGCGGACGAAGAACGGGAGGGCGTGGCCAAGACAGGGCGGGGGAAAGCCTGGCGAGCATTTCACGGCCGGGGGATGCCGCTGGGAAGAACCTGGGCCCGGGCTGCAAACATTTGTTCATGGCCACGTAAAGCACCAGGCAGGCAGCCGTAACGTGACCAAGCCCGGTTTGCTCTCGTTCATGACCGTGACCGCCAGCAGCGGCAGCACCAGGGTCGCTCCGCAGCGCTACGACACCTTGCCGCTCTCCAGCGTCCGTCAGGCGGAGCAAGAGGATCGTTTCCCCGACGGCGGCGAACTCAACCGGCTGATCACCTTCTTCCAGGGCGGACAAGTCCGCGTTGAGGTGGCCCGCCGCCTGGCTGCCAACGCCAATCAGATCGTGGCCCGAGCGGCCAATCGCATTTTCGTGGGCAGCACCCCGCTGTCCTATCTCGACACCCCGCCGAGTGAGCGGGCCGGCGACAGCCCACTGGCTGCCGACCAGGCCGCTTTCCAACGGTCGGTGGAGACCTTCACCGGCGACAGCGTCAGCCGCGGCAACATCTTCACCCGACTGCTGGAGGGTGGCGGCGGCGGTGATGCCGACGTCCGGGTCGTGATCCCCACCGGCTTCTCAGCGATCAGCGTCGGGGTCTACGGCACCGAGCGGATGAAGAAGTCGATCCGCGACCTCGCCTGGTTCCTGCGTTACGTCGGGTACGCCATCGTTGCCGGTGATCCGAGCATCCTGGCGGTGAACACCCGTGGCCTGCGCGACATCCTCGAGAAAGGATGTTCCCTGGCGGCCACCAACGTCGCCCTGCAGGAGATGCGGGCCGCCGCGGCGAATCTGTTCCGCGGGGAGCCGACGGAACGTCAGCTGGTGATAGACAGCTTCAATGTGCTGCTTGAGGAGCTGGCGATCTCCACGCCCTCCTCCCGCCAGCGTCTGGGCAACCCGGAACGTCAGGGTCTGCAGCTGCCGGCGATCTAGGCCCTCGCTGCCCAGGGCAAGGCCCAGCGCTTCAACATGAAGCCCGGCATGACCGGTGCTCAGAAAGCGGAAGTGGTGCGGGCCGCCTACCGACAGGTCTTTGAGCGGGACATCGCCAAGGCCTACAGCCAGGTGGTCTGCCCGGTTCAGGCGACCCAGGTGCGCCAGGGTGACATCTCGATGCGGGAGTTCATCCGCAGCCTGGGTCACAGCAAGGAGTACCGCCAGCAGTTCTATGGACGGTTCAGCAACAGCCGGGTGGTTGAGCTGGCCTTCCGTCATTTCCTCGGCCGCGGTCCGAGCTCCCGGGAGGAATTCACCCGCTACTTCGACATCGTCAGCGCCCAGGGCCTCAAGGGTCTGGTCGACTCCCTGATCAACACCAGCGAATACGCCCAGGTGTTCGGGGAAGAGACTGTTCCCTATCTGCGCGACATCGGCGAGGAAGCCCAGGAGAGTGCCGGCTGGGGTTCCACCCGGAAGCTCTTCCGCTACAGCGCCCCCTTCGAAGGCGCCCCCCAGTACGTCACGCTGTATGCGAGCTATCGCCAACCCTTCAGCGATCAGCACCCCTACGGCGGTGGCAACGATCCGTTGGCGCTGACCTACGGGGCGATCTTCCCGTCAGGGACCGCCAGCGTCGCCACCCGTCCTGCGCCCTTCAGCTACGACAGCCGCAGGATTCTGGTCGGCAATGGCCTGCGGCAGCCTGGGCAGATGAATACTGCCCAGTTCCGGAAGGCAAGCCCCCGCAGGGTCGGCCCCAGGGTGATCCGATTGCAGCAGATCGCGACCGGTGGTGGCTCGGTGCCCCGTCGCAGTGGTCAGCCCAGTGTGCGCAACACCGAAGCCAGCACGCAGGCAGTGATCAATGCCGTCTATGTGCAGATCCTCGGGAATGCCGGTTACGCCGGTGAGCGTGACAAGGTCGCCGAAATCAAGCTCGAAAACGGCGACATCAGCCTGCGGGAGTTCATTCGCCAGGTGGCCCGCTCGGATGCCTTCCGGAAGCGCTACTGGAGTGGTCTCTACATCTGTAAAGCGATCGAGATCATTCATCGCAGAATCCTCGGTCGTCCCACCTTCGGGCGCTGGGAAATCGATGCCTACTTCGATATCTCGGCCCGGAAGGGCTTCTACGGACTGGTTGACGCCATCTTCAACAGTCAGGAATACAGCGAAGCCTTCGGTGAAGATACCGTTCCATACGAACGGTTCATCACCCCGGCCGACCGCAATGCCCGGCAGGTGCCAGCCCTGAAGCGTCCCTTCCAGGCTTCCGCCTATGCCGATCTCACCCCGGCCAAACGCCCGGATGTCGCCCCGCCCCAGCAGCTCGGCAACAGCGGTGATCTGATCACCCGCAACCTTTCTGCTCCCCGACGCGTCGTCGGAGGCTGGAGCGCTCAGGTCAGCGGCGGCGAAAGCCTCACCGTCAGCAACGAGCTCCGGGAAGGCCCCGCCAGCCTGCAGCAACCCCCAGCCCCGACCCGTCGCTGGAGCCAGCCACGCTGGCAGCCCGGCGGCAGCTCCCCGGTGCTCTGAACATCCGGAATCAAGACGGTTGCACCGGCCCCCGTGGCTCCTTCCTCCCCGTCCGTTGCAGCAACGGCTGGGTGGCGCGCCACGACGAGCTCCGGCCTGGCGGTGTCCCTGGCAACGCCACCATCGGCGATGGCCCGGGCGATCCGTCCCCAGAACCTTCAGGGGTATGCCCGTCGCGGTGGCATCGCTCCCGCCATCACCCTGGCGCCCCGGCCGAGCCGTGCCGAACTGCGCGCTGCCGTGGATGCGGTTTACCGTCAGCTGCTGAACCGTCCGGTTCTGGCCTCCGAACGGCTTGAAATCGCTGAATCGCAGCTGAGCAACGGGCAACTGACGGTGGCGGAATTCGTGGCGACCGTCGCCGCCAGTCCCCTGTTCCAGGAGCGCCTGCAACGACTGGCCCCCCTGCGGGCCGCCTCTGCGGCCTATCTGGCACTGCTCGGTCGTGCCGCTCAACCCGGCGAGGTCAGTCGTTTCCTGGCCACCCGGGCGCAGATCGGTCAGGGAGCCGCCGTTGAAGCCCTCCTGAACACCGAGGAATACGCCCTGGCCTTCTCCTCGGATACCGTGCCCTCCATCCGAGGCCTCGACACCAGCAAGGGACAGCCGCTCAGCACGGTCAATCGCACGGCCTCCCTTTATGACGGCAACGCGGCCTTGAACCCAGCGCCACGGCCGGCGCTCTGAGGACAACGGGTGGACCACCCGTCGTCTCAGCCCAGCCAACGGGGACGCGGTTCCCGCTTCTGAAGCTCTGCTTCCAGCCTCTCAGCTTCGCTTCCAGGCCCTCTCTCCCCCTTGGACGTCCGTCCAAGGGGGATTTTTTCTGGCTGCGGGCCCGGCCTGACCCGACGCGATCGCTGCGGAGGTCAGAGTCTGATCAAGGCGCACCGACCCAGGGGCTCGACAAGCCTGGAAACGACCGTCCTGCGTGGAGAACGACGAGCGCACCAGGTTCCCTTCCGGCCGTCCGGCAGAGCGGCATGGTCGTCATGCCGGCAGCCCGTGAGTGGAGCGCGCCTGAGGCAACCTCAGCAGCTGGAAAGCGCTCGTAATCCGCAGGGCCTGAGCCGGGAGCAGGATGCATGATTCACAAAGATTGACCTGCGATGACACAAAGAAGAATCACAAAGGAACCACCGCTGACATGAAAACAATTCGGCCGAAACCCATTGCAAGCCAAGGGATCTCAGGAATCGCCACGGGGTGAAGAACTGTTACCACCCCCTGAGCCGATGCGGAGGCTTGGCGCAGAATGATTCGGCGATCAGCACCGCTGAACCGCACCCCGCTTCGCCGGCGACCGCAAGGAACGCCAGACGCCGCCTCGAATCCGGCCCAGGCTCGCCTGGGGTTCCGGCCGCATAGTCCCGGTCCAGAAGCGACCCCCCTCCACTTACCCACCGGATATCGGTCTCCTTCACGGCGACCGCTTGTTTCGAGGCAGAACTGCATGAGCATCGTCTCCAACTCGATCATCAACGCGGACGCCGAAGCCCGCTACCTCAGCCCTGGCGAACTCGACCAGATCAAGTCATTCGTGGCAGGCGGTCAACGCCGGCTTCGCGTGGCTCAGGTCCTGGCCGAAAGCCGCGAGCGCATCGTGAAGCAGGCCGGCGGCCAGCTGTTCCAGAAGCGCCCTGACGTCATCTCCCCCGGCGGCAATGCCTACGGCGAGGAAATGACCGCCAGCTGCCTGCGCGACATGGACTACTACCTGCGCCTTGTCACCTACGGCGTGGTGGCTGGTGATGTCACACCGATTGAAGAAATCGGCATCATCGGTGCCCGCGAAATGTACCGCGCCCTGGGCACTCCCCTCGAAGCCATGGCCGAGGCCGTGCGCGAGATGAAGGCTGTGGCGACCAGCCTGCTGACCGGCTCCGACGCCGAAGAGGCTGGCTTCTACTTCGACTACGTGGTCGGCGCCCTCTCCTGAGGCTGCACCCTCTTTCGTTCTCCGCCAACTCCCAGGTTTCATGCAAGACGCAATCACCAACGTCATCAACCAGGCTGACGTCCAGGGTCTCTACCTGGATGGTTCCTCCTTCGGTCGCCTCGAGCAGTATTTCGCCAGCGGAGAACTCCGCGTGCGTGCTGCCGCCACGATCAGCGCCAATGCTTCCACCATCATCAAGGAAGCTGTGGCCAAGTCGCTGCTTTACACGGACATCACCCGTCCGGGCGGCAACATGTACACCACCCGTCGCTATGCCGCCTGCATCCGCGACCTCGACTACTACCTGCGCTACGCCACCTACGCCATGCTGGCCGGTGATACATCGATTCTCGATGAGCGCGTGCTGAATGGACTCAAGGAAACCTACAACTCCCTGGGTGTGCCCATCGGTGCCACAGTGCAATCGATCCAGGCCATCAAGGAAGTTGCCGCTTCCCTGATCGGTCCCGATGCCGGTCGTGAACTGGGTGTGTACCTCGATTACATCAGCTCCGGCCTGGGTAACTGATCCCTGCCAACGGCAAACCCTGAGGATCACTTCCATGCGCCTGTTCAAAGTCACGGCCTGCATTCCCTGCCCTGAGAAAAGCCGTAGCCAACGCGAGCTGCAGAACACCTTCTTCACCAAGTGGGTGCCTTATGAAAGCTGGTTCGCTGAACAGCAGCGAATCATGAAACAGGGCGGCAAGATCCTGAAGGTTGAACTGGTCACCGGTCGTCGTCAGGTCAACGTCGGCAACTGATCTCCATTCAGCCCCTGCATCTTCTGATCAAGGCCCGGGTTCAACCCGGGCTTTTTTGTTGTCCGCCGATCCCGGGACATCACCGATCAAGAACGTCAGAATCAACAGGAACCGTCCCCCTGCTCACCCGCCAGCCTGCGTGCCCCAGCGATCTTCCAAAAGCTCCCAGCCCCGCCCCGCTTCCTCGGGCCTTCTGCCTCTGCCCTGGGCAGACTGGCCAGCCGAATCCAGGCTGATGCTTGGCCTGATGGCGATCTGGAGCCTCGTCGGGTTGCTGGTGCTGACCTCCGCGAGCTGGTGGGTGGCCGAACGGGAAATGGGGGATGCCGCCTATTACCTCAAACGTCAGGCCCTCTGGCTGATCGCCAGCTGGGGACTGCTCTGGCTGGCGATCAACACCAGCGTGCGTCGCTGGTTGCGGCTTGCACCGACCGGACTGCTGGTCGGGATCGTGCTGATCGCCCTCACCCTGGTGGCCGGCAGCACCGTCAATGGAGCCAGTCGCTGGCTTGTGCTCGGTCCGATTCAGATCCAGCCTTCCGAACTGGTGAAGCCGTTCGTTGTCCTGCAGGGAGCCAGCCTCTTCTCCCAGTGGCCCCGCCTCGGTCGGGATCAGCGACTGCTGTGGCTCGTGATCTTCCTGACGCTGATCGCCCTGATCCTCAAGCAACCCAATCTCAGCACCGCCGCTCTCACCGGGTTGGTGCTCTGGTTGATGGCCCTGGCTGCCAATGTGCCCCTGCTGGTGTTACTCGGTGCCGCGGCCGCAGGCTCGATGGTCGGTCTGTTCAGCATCACGATCAACACCTATCAACGCCTGCGGGTGGTGTCCTTCCTCAATCCCTGGGCGGATGCTCAGGGGAACGGCTACCAGCTGGTGCAGAGCCTGCTGGCCATCGGCTCAGGCGGGGTGCTCGGAGAGGGCTTCGGGCTTTCCACCCAGAAACTGCAATACCTACCGATCCAGACGACCGATTTCATCTATGCCGTCTTCGCGGAGGAGTTCGGTTTCATCGGTGGGGTGGTGATGATTCTGTTCCTGATCACTGTCGCCTTCGTCGGCCTGAGGATCGCCATCCATTGCCGCACCAACCAGAACCGCCTGGTGGCCATCGGCGCCACCACTTTGTTGGTCGGTCAATCGATCCTGAACATCGCCGTCGCCAGCGGTGCCATGCCCACCACCGGTCTGCCCCTGCCGATGGTCAGCTACGGCGGCAACTCCCTGCTGGCCTCGCTGCTCTGTGCCGGTCTGATACTGCGCTGTTCTCTGGAATCCGAAGGCCCCGACCCGGTTCGACCAAGGCGGCGCCAGCGAGTTGCCGGATAGGCTGATCCTCCGATTTCACGACGGCATGATCAGCCTCGGGTCCCAGCTGACGGACTGGGCCACCACGGGGGAACAGCTGTTGCGCACCTCCCTCGCCAACCCGGGTCCCCTGACGCTTGGGCTGGTCTTTGTCGGAGGGCTTCTCACCAGCCTGGGTCCCTGCTCCCTCTCCTTGCTGCCCGTGACCCTGGCCTACCTGGCCGGATTCCGCGGCGATCAATCCCGACCCTGGTTGCGCAGCGTCAGCTTCAGTGCCGGCATCGTCAGCTCCCTGGTGATGCTTGGAATGGCCAGCAGTGTCCTCGGGCGGATCTACGGCCAGGTGCCCCGCGTTGTGCCGGCGATCGTGGCTGCCCTGACCGTGGTGATGGGCCTGCAGCTGCTGGGATTGCTGCGGATCCCGTTGCCGGCAGGTCCGGATCCGGAACGATGGCGGCGGCGGGTGCCGGCGCCGCTGGCGCCCCTGGCGGCCGGTCTGGCCTTCGGTCTGGCGGCTTCTCCCTGCACCACGCCGGTGATGGCGGTGCTGCTGGCCTGGATCGCCCAGGCCGGTCAGCCCCTGGCGGGTGTGCTGGTGCTCACATGCTTTGGCGCCGGTCAGGTGTTGCCGCTGCTGCTGGCGGGCCTGATGGCCAGCAGCCTGCCCGGATTGCTGAAACTGCGGGTCGCCAGTCAGTGGATTCCCTCCATCAGCGGTGTGGTGCTGCTGATGGTCGGCAGCCTGACCCTGATCGCGCAATGGCCATGAAACGCTCGCTGCTGCGTCTGGTGGCCTGGCTGGCCGATCTGCGACTGGCGATCGTGCTGCTGGTGCTCGTGGCTGTCGCGAGCGGGCTCGGCACCGCCATTCCCCAGAAGGAAAGCCTCGCTTTCTACCACCAGCTCTACGACGCCAGACCCTGGCTGGGCCTGGTCGATGGCGAGGGAATCCTGAAGCTGGAACTGGATCACATCTATTCCAGTCACTGGTTCCTCGGCCTGCTCGCCTGGCTGGGCCTGGCGCTGGTGCTCTGCAGCTGGCGACGTCAGTGGCCCGCCCTGCAGGCGGCCCTGCGCTGGATCGACTACACCACGCCCCGGCAGCTGAGCAAGCTGGCGATCGCCGAGACCATCCCCTGTCCCACACCGCTTGACCGGCTGGACAGCCTCGAACAGGACCTGCGCCAACAGGGCTGGCAGATCAGACGACAGGGTGAACGCCTGGCGGCCCGCCGCGGAGTGATCGGTCGGGTGGGGCCGTTACTGGTGCACGCGGGACTGATCGTGCTGATGGTGGGTGCGGCCTGGGGCGCCCTGGCCGGTCAGCGGCTGGAACGGTTTCTGGCCCCCGGGCGGGAGCTGGAACTGCTCAACAACCGCGGGGAAAGCCAGCTGCACCTGCAGCTCGAGGCCTTCAGCATCCAACGCGATCCGGCCGGCCGGCCGGAGCAGTTCCAATCGACCCTCAGCCTGCAGGACAGCGGCAGTGACAGCGCCGAGGAACGCACCATCAGCGTCAACCATCCCCTGCGCTACCGCGGCATGACCGTCTACCAGGCCGACTGGGCCCTGGCCACGGTGACGGTGCAGCTCGGACGCTCCCCCGAACTTGAACTCCCGCTTCAGAGCTTCCCCCAACTCGGCGAACAGGTCTGGGGACTGGTCCTGCCGACACGCCCGGATGGCAGCCAGCCGGTGCTGCTGGTCCTGCGCCAGGAACTCGGTCCGGCGGAGGTCTACAGCAGCGACGGAACACTCCTGGGTCAGCTGGTGCCTGGAGGAGAACCGCTGGAGGTGCTGGGATTACCGCTGAAGGTGGTGCGGGTCCTCCCGGCCAGCGGGCTGCTGCTGAAGAAAGACCCTGGCGTGCCCCTCGTTTATACCGGCTTCGCGATCACCCTCGTCGGCGGAGCCCTGAGCCTGGTGGCCACACGTCAGCTGTGGGCGGTGGCCGAAATGCCGGCCGGACTCCTGCATGTGGGTGGACTCTGCAACCGCAACCTGACAGCTTTCGCCCAGGAACTTCCGGCCCTGATGGCCTGAACTCAGCTCCATCGACCGCTCAAGGGCGCCGGCTGCATTCAGCAGGGCTGACGCGTTCCATGGCTGACCCGCACGACCGTGTGCACGTTGCCACGGGGATGGAAATCAGCCTCCAGTTGCATCCATACCGGATCGGTGACCGCCACAAGGTCGTCAAGGATTCGATTGGTCACTTCCTCATGGGAAATCGAACGGTCGCGATAGCTGTTGATGTACAGCTTGATGGCCTTCAATTCGACCACGCGTGGACCAGGCTGATAAATCAGACGGAGAACCGCAAAATCGGGATAGCCAGAAAACGGGCATTTACAGGTGAATTCAGGCAGCTCAATCGACACCTCATAGGGGCGACCGATCCTTGGATTGTCGAAGCAGATGAGCTCGGCCTCCGCGATCGCCCGCTCGCCATAGAGGGGGGTGCGGGTTGCGCTCGGCTCAGCGTCCCCTGGCAGAGCCTCTGACACCTGGACGGACGGGACAGTTGAAGCCATCACCACAGCGGCTGATCATGCCTGGATGTTACGAAAGCCCTGGCATCCGGTAGCAATCAGCACCACAGCAGGGGCCACGCCCCAGCCTAATGGGATCAGCCTTCCTGGGGTCCGGATCCGGGACCCTCCCCTGGATCCCCCCTGAAGGCCTGTTTCCATCCCTTCCTCAGGCCGCTCTGACCTGAGAGACTGATCCCAGAGCCATCTCTGCCGCCATGAAAAAGATCGAGGCCATCATTCGCCCCTTCAAACTCGAGGACGTCAAGATCGCCCTCGTCAACGCTGGCATCGTGGGCATGACGGTCAGCGAGGTCCGGGGTTTCGGTCGTCAGAAAGGGCAGGTCGAGCGCTACCGCGGCTCGGAGTTCACTGTCGAATTTCTTCAGAAACTGAAGCTTGAGATCGTCGTTGAGGATGAGCGCGTCGAAACGGTGGTCAATGCGGTGCAGGAAGCCGCCCGGACCGGCGAAATCGGCGACGGCAAGATCTTCATCAGCACGGTTGACTCCGTGATCCGGATCCGCACCGGTGATCGCGACGCCAGCGCGATCTGAGCATCCGGAAACGACGCCCTGGTCAAGGGAGCCTCAACGGAGCGTCTCCCGCACCAGACGTTCGAGATCAGGGCGCCGCAGACCGAGCCGACGGTCCCCATCCGGCGAGGAGAGCTCCGAGCCGGCACTCCGGGCGGTCAACGCCCCAGGGGAGCCATCCGCCCGATCCCCGCTGCTCCCGTGCCCATCGCTGACAGCGCGATCGCTGGTGACGCCAACGGTGGTGGCGCCAGCGCTGGCTGACATCCCAGGTCGCTGAATCCAGAGAAGATATTCATGGTTGCCGGCCGGTCCTGTGATCGGAGAAGCCACCACCCCATGCCCCTGCCAGCCGAGCGTCTCCGCCGTCGTGAGCACCGAGGTGATGGCATCCACGTGAGCCATGGGGTCTCTGACCACGCCTCCCTTGCCCACCCGCTGGCGGCCGACCTCGAACTGGGGTTTGACCAGCAGCACCGCCTCGGCCGCTCCGGACGCCAGCAACCTACCCAACGCCGGCAGCACCAGCCCCAGGGAGATGAACGACACGTCCGCCACGGCCAGATCGGGCCGGGGATCCTCCGGTCCGTAGAGATCCTCCGGCTGCAGATGCCGGAGGTTGGTGCGCTCCTTCAACACCAGACGCTCATCGGTGCGCAGGCTCCAGGCCGTCTGGCCATAGCCCACATCAATGCCGTAAACCCTCACGGCTCCCGCCTGCAGCAGGCAATCACTGAAGCCACCGGTGGAGATGCCGCCATCGATGCAGATCCGCCCGGCCACCGGGATCGGGAAGGCATCCAGAGCGGCGGCCAGTTTCTCGCCACCTCTGGAGACGAACCGTGGCGGCTGCTCGACGCGGAGTTGCTGCGTCCCGAGCACCAGATGTCCCGGCTTATCCAGCAGGGCGCCCGCCGGATCCCTGACCCGACCGGCACGAATCAGCTGCTGCGCCTGCTGGCGGCTGGTAGCCAGCCCCAGGCTCACCAGATGCTGATCCAGTCGCGTCTTGGTGTTCATGTCGTCACTTGATTACCCATACACCTCCGCGACCCTGAGATCGCGCTCGGTGCAGGGCATGCAGCAACAGACCGCATTGGCGATCCGTTCGGTCATCGCCGCCAGCGAGAAGCGTCTGTTGAAGCGGAAGCAGTAGCCGGCGAGGTAGCGCCTGGCGTACTTG
>JBJTBH010000189.1:0-24491 GCA_046091285.1 Cyanobacteriota bacterium
TGTAGTCGCGATAGAAAGGTTCGTGAAAGACACGTCGGAAATTTTCCATCACCGTTGTGAATTGCGGTGAATCCGCCAACTGCACAGAATCGGCCAGCACCAGGGTGCCACCAGGCTCAAGCACGCGGAAGGCCTCCTGCAGCACCTGTTGCCGCGCATCCGCCGGCAGCTCATGCAACAGAAAGACGCAGGTGACGGCCTGAACACTGGCCTCCGCGAAGGGCATCGCCTCACCATTGCCCTGCACCAGTTGCGGCAGCTCCCCGGGAAGGGCGGACAGCCAGCGATTGGCCTGACGGAGATAGGCCGCTGAAAGATCGAGGCCGATCAGCTGCGCTTTTGGCAGCCCTCCTCGCAGCTGACGGAGGGTACGACCGGTCCCGGTGGCCACATCGAGCACCCGGATCTGGCCGGCCGGACGGTCATGGAATCTGGCCAGACCGGCAAGCAGCGGAGCCAGCACGCGCCGACGCATCGGATCGGCTGTGCCATTGAAGAGGATCTCCACCTGCAGGTCATACAGGGAAGCAGAATGATCGCTCAGATAGCCATCGGTCTGATGGTGAAAATTCTGCAGGTAGTAATCGGGATAATCCGAAGATTCCACAGTGTTGGGGAGATCACGGACCCGACGCTCCTGACGGCGCTTCCAGGTGGAAGGCATGTCGAGCCAGATCAGCGGGTAGCGACTGGCCCAGTCGAGCCAGGGAGCGTCGAAGAGCAGTGCGGTCGGATAAAGGCCCCGTTCGGCTTCCTCCCAGTCCCGGGCCAGGAGCCGATCCATCGAGGCGCGCAGGGTGACCATGGTCTGGGGCTCGACCGGAACGGTCCGAGGTGTCCCCTGGGGCGCAAGGGCCTCCATCAGCCGGGTGCTCACCTCCTTATGGGCCAGTCCCATCAGGCTTTTTCCGGTCTGCAGGGTCTGGTAAGCCAGACGGGTGAGCGGATCGGCCATGCAAGCGGGATGGGGCCTTCCATTTCAGCTGATGACAGACCCCTTCCGTGACCGAACCGGACCTCAACGCGCCATGAGCGCTGGATCCAAGCGGCAGGGACAGGAATCGGTTGCAAGATGACGCTCCATGGCGAAACCAGGGACTACGTAGCAATCGCTACAGACTGAGGAGAGTCGGAGAGAGGTTGAAATGGCTGATGCAGAGACCATGATCCCTGGGGCAGAAACGGCGACCATCGAGCCGGAGGCTGCGAACACTGGGGCAGAGGCTGTGATCCGGGCGGCAGAGGCTGGGGTGAACGAGCCGATGGCCACCTAGGACGCGATCGGTCACGATGGTCGGGCGAACACGGGATCGCCGGTAGGGACTGTGGTGGTGGATCCCGAGCTGGCGGGGCTGATGCGACAGCGACGTCGGGACACGCGCCGTCAGCAGGCGCAGATGGCCCAGATCCGCCGCCATCCCGACCCGACCGAAGCGGCCAGCAGTCTGGCTCAGCAACGGAGCTGGGCTCTGCAGCGCGCCAGGCAACGGAGACTGAAGCTCTCGGACCTGACGATGATCAGGCGGTCCAGCTGATGCCGTCGGGCCCATCCCGCTCCCGGCGCCGCCGGGTCTCACCTCCAGCACAGGCCGAGGGGACTGTCAGCCGAGAGCGTTCGAGAGCGTTGGGCCACAGAAAAGCCCCGGCCTGAGGCCGGGGCCTGGTCATCAGGAGACACCCTTGGACGGTCAACTTGATCGGGAGAACGTCGACGCAGACGCCTCAGACATCACCATCCTCAGGCGTCGTAATACATCGTGAATTCGTGGGGATGGGGCCGTTGACGGAGCTGCTGAACCTCCTCGTATTTGAGATCAATCCAGTTGTTGATGAAGTCTTCCGTGAAGACATCACCGGCGAGCAGATAGGCGTTGTCGGCCTTGAGGGCCTCAAGCGCTCCATTGAGGGAAGCGGGAACGGTGGAGATCTTCGCCAGATCTTCAGCGGAGAGCTCGAACAGATCGACGTCGGTGCCATCGCCGGGATCAATCTGATTCCGGATGCCATCCAGGCCGGCCATCAGCATCGCCGCGAAGGAGATGTAGGGATTGGCCAGGGCATCACCCGAGCGGAATTCAAGGCGCTTGGCCTTGGGGCTGGGGCCGGTGAGCGGAATGCGGACCGCCGCGGAACGGTTGCCCTGGGAATACACCAGGTTGACGGGAGCTTCGAAACCTGGCACCAGGCGCTTGTAGCTGTTGGTGGTCGGGTTGGTGAAGGCGAGGAAGGAGGGAGCGTGCTTCAGGAGGCCGCCGATGTACCAACGGGCTGTCTGTGAAAGATTGGCGTAGGTGCCCTCACCGAAAAAGAGGGGTTGACCCATCTTCCAGAGGCTCTGATGCACATGCATGCCACTGCCGTTGTCCGAAAATATCGGCTTGGGCATGAAAGTGGCAGTTCTTCCATACTTTTTAGCCACATTACGAACAACGTATTTGTAGATCATTACGTTGTCGGCTGCACTGATCAGTTCAGCGAACTTCATGCCGAGTTCATGCTGAGCTGTCGCCACTTCGTGGTGATGCTTCTCGATCGGGACCCCAAGCTGGGCCATGGTCAGCAGCATCTCGCTGCGCATGTCCTGAAGCGTGTCGTTGGGAGCGACGGGGAAATAGCCCTCCTTCAGCTGAATTTTATAGGCCAGATTGCCGCCTTCCTCGATCCGGGCGGTATTCCAGGGGGCTTCGATCGAATCCACCTGATAGAAGCTTCCACCGGCGCTGGAGTTGTAGCGGACATCATCGAAGACGAAGAATTCCGGCTCCGGTCTGAAATAGGCCGTATCAGCAAGGCCAGTGGACGCCAGATAGTCGAGGGCTTTCTGGGCCAGAGCCCGGGGACAACGGGCATAGGGCTGACCGCTGCGGGGCTCCTGAATCGAGCAGATCAGACTCAGGGTGCGCAGGCTGTAGAACGGATCGATCCAGGCCGTGTTCGGATCGGGCACCATGGCCATATCCGATTCATTGATGGCCTTCCAGCCGCGGATCGAGGAGCCATCAAAGGCCAGCCCTTCGCTGAAGGCCTCCGCATCGATCAGGTCGGCATGCACCGTCAGGTGCTGCCACTTGCCGTGCAGATCGGTGAATTTGAGATCGATCAGTTCGATGCCTTCGTCCTTGATCAGACGCAGGACGTCCTGGGCTGTTTTCGCCATGGCCAACGTGGGTGGTGCCGCCCCTGGACGGACTTGGCGGGAAGGTACGGAGCCACGCTCCCTTCGTTTTGTAGTAGTCGTAACAAAAATCGGCCAGAGGCCACGGCCCGCCTAGGGCAAGGCCGGCCCTCGGCAGTCTCTGGATCGTCCAGAGGCCGGATCGCTGCTCGATGCCGGGCCTTGGCGAGCACTTGCGTAACTGTTTCTGTCAGATTGCCGAAAAGCCCTGCCCAGTCAGGGTTCTCATCGGTTGCGGGTGTTAGCTTCCGAGCACGACTGCCACTCTGCGCTGTTGTCAGCGTCTTCCAGCCATGCGTGATGCCATCAGCGGTCTGATCGGGCGCTACGACCAGCTCGGCCGTTACCTCGATCGGGAAGCGATCGATCGCATCTCTTCGTATTACAGCCAGGCTGCGGTGCGCCTCGCCGCCGTTGAACTGATCAACCGTGAGGCGACGGAGATCGTTCGCGAAGCCAGCCAGCGCCTCTGGCTGTCCGATCCCGAGCTGCTGCTTCCCGGCGGCAACGCCTACACCACCCGGCGCCTGGCGGCCTGCCTGCGGGACATGGACTATTTCCTCCGCTATGCCAGTTACGCCCTTGTGGCCGACGACTCCACCATCCTCAACGAACGGGTTCTGAACGGTCTCGACGACACCTACAAGAGCCTTGGTGTTCCCACCGGTCCGACAGTCCGCGGCATCAACCTGCTGGGTGATGTGGTGTGCGAACGCCTCTCCGATGCCGGTGTCGTCGACACCAGCCTCGCCCGTGCTCCCTTCGACCACCTCAGCCGTGGCCTCGCCGCCACGAACGTCCGCACCCGTTGATCCCGCTGTCAGGGGGGACGGAAGCGTCCTGAATGACGTTCCGGTCAGACGGAAAACTAGGCTGGAACAGCTGAAACGCTGATTCTTCTGGCCCTTCGATCCGTGTCGTCACCAGCTCTGCTGAACCGCGCGACATCGGTATCTGTTCCTCAGCTGCACAGGTGGTGCCCAGCTCAGGCTGCAGCCCCGCCTGGGAGGCTTCAGTTCCCTGGCCTCTCGCCTGTTCCGATGGTCATCAGACCGTCAGATCCGAGCGCTGTCAGCCCCTCCAGACCCCGGCCCCTTTTTCATCCTGCCCACCGTGAACGATCGTCATCGGCTCCAACTCGGGCCCATTGCCACGCCCGAACGGCTGCTGCTGGGCCCCGGTCCTTCGAATGCCCATCCGACGGTGCTCCAGGCCCTGGCTCGGATGCCGATCGGTCACCTCGATCCCCTGTATGTGGATCTGATGGGTGAGGTGCAGGAGCTCCTGCGCTACGCCTGGCAGACGGACAACCGCCTGACGATCCCGATGAGTGGGACCGGGAGTGCCGCCATGGAGGCGACCCTGGCCAACACGATCGAACCCGGCGACAAGGTACTGGTGGCGATCAAGGGCTATTTCGGCCTCAGGCTGGCGGATATGGCCGGCCGTTACCGCGCCGACGTCGCAACGATTGAAGCGCCCTGGGGAGAAGCCTTCAGCCTTGAACAACTGGAAGCGGCGCTGATCGAACACCGTCCGGCGATCCTGGCGATGGTGCATGCCGAAACCTCCACCGGCGTCTGCCAGCCGATGGAGGGGATCGGCGAGCTCTGCCGCCGACACAACTGCCTGCTGCTGCTGGACACCGTCACCTCCCTGGGCGCGGTGCCGCTGCACCTCGATGACTGGGGCGTGGACCTGGCCTATAGCTGCAGCCAGAAGGGACTGAGCTGCCCCCCCGGCCTCGGTCCCTTCACGATGGGTCCGCGCGCTGAAGCGAAGCTGCTGGCTCGTCAGGACAAGGTGCCGAACTGGTACCTCGATGTCTCCCTGCTCAATCAGTACTGGGGAAGCGATCGCGTCTATCACCACACGGCGCCGGTGAACATGAACTTCGGCATGCGCGAAGCCCTGCGCCTGCTGGCCGAGGAAGGTCTCGATCAGGCCTGGGAACGCCACCGCCGCAACGCCGAAGCTCTCTGGCAGGGTCTCGAATCGCTCGGCCTCGAACTGTTCGTTCCTGAAGCCCTGCGCCTGCCGACCCTGACCACGGTGCGGATTCCGGAGGGAGTGGATGGCAAGGCCTTCTCCCTGCATCTGCTCAACGAGCACGGCATCGAGATCGGTGGTGGACTCGGCGTCCTGGCCGGCAAGGTCTGGCGCATCGGCCTGATGGGTTACAACAGCCGCCAGGAGAACGTCGACCGCCTCCTCGACCTTCTCGCTACCGAGCTTCCCGCGTTCCGGACGTCCGCGACCCGCATTCCCGCCGCCGTCGCCTGAACCAGTCCGCCAGCTGGGCACTGGCCTCCTGCTCAAGAACCCCACCCATCACCCGCATCCGGTGATGGGCACTCGGGTGGGAAGCCAGATCCAGACAACCACCCAGGGCCCCCCGCTTCCGATCCCCGGCGCCGTAGATCACCCGTCCCATCCGCGCCTGCACCAGGGCGCCGGCACACATCGGACACGGCTCCAGGGTGACCAGAAGGGTGCAGTCATTGAAGCGCCAGTCTCCGAGAACCTGGGCGGCCTGGCGCAGGGCCACCAGCTCGGCATGGCCGAGGGGGTCCTGATCGCTCTCGCGCCGATTGCGCCCCCAGCCCAGGCAGCGACCGCGTTGATCGAGCACCACAGCGGCCACGGGCACCTCACCGCTGTCTCCGGCACGCTCAGCCTCCCGAAGCAACCGCCGCATCCATCCCTCAACGAAGGACTGCTGAAGCTCCTCAGGGTTCAGATCGATCAGCATCGGCCGTCCCGGTCGCTCCACCCAGGCCCCCGGATGCATCCCCCAGATCGTGACATCGGAGTGCGACCGACCGCAAGGAAGAATGGATCATCCCTCCGCTGCACCGTTGCCCCCTTCGACCCCAGCACCACGGTGTGAGGATCTCTCCCCCTTCGCGGATCCTGCGGCGCTTGACCCTGGGTTGCAGGCCTTTCTCGACCAGGCCTCGAACCTTCTCTGTCAATGGCTGGCAACAGCCAGCTGCCGGGCGCCGTTGCCGGCCCTCTCCGCCCTGCCTGGAATCGAGCCCCAGCACCAGGGTCTGAGCAGCCAGCAATTGCTGGCCGATCTTCACCTGATCATGGAAGGGGCCTACAACCCGGGCCATCCAGGCGCCATGGCGCATCTGGATCCTCCCGCCCTGACCGGTTCGATCGCGGCCGATCTGATCGTCGCCGGCCTGAACAACAATCCGCTGGCGGAGGAGTTGTCACCCAGCCTGTCGCGGCTGGAACGTTCCCTGCTCGGCTGGCTGGCCCATCGCCTCGGGCTGGGTGACCAGGCCAATGGGGTTCCAGCCAGCGGTGGCACCCTCAGCAATCTGATGGCTTTGATCTGCGCCAGAGAGGCCAGCGGCCTGCAACAGAGAGGCGATGGTGTGGTGCTCTGCAGCGAAGACGCCCACGTCTCCCTCGATAAGGCCATGCGGGTGATGGGGTTGGCTGCGGATGCCTTGCAGCGTCTGGCCACCGATGCCCTGGGTCAACTCGATATCCAGGCCCTGGCTGACGCTCTGGAGCGATTCCAACGGCAGGGACGACCCGTGATCGCCGTAGTGGCCACCGCCGGAACCACCGTGCGGGGTGCCGTCGATCCCTTACCGACGATCGCTGAACTCTGCCGACGGCATGACGTCTGGCTGCATGTCGACGGTGCGATCGGCGCCGTGTTCGGCCTTGTCGACAGTCATCAGACCCGTGTGAATGGACTGGGCCTGGCCGATTCACTCACAGTCAATCCGCAGAAGCTGCTCGGCATCACCAAGACCTCCTCCGTCCTGTTGCTGAAACAACCTCAGTGGCTGGCCAGGACCTTCGCGACCGGTCTGCCTTACATGGATCCCAGCTGGGGCGGTCACCACGGTGGGGAATGTGGCCTGCAGGGCAGCCGGCCGGCCGAGATTCTGAAACTCTGGCTGGGTTTGCGCCAGCTTGGCCTCGACGGCATCGAAGCCGTCCTCGATGGAGCGGTGCGACGCCGCCGCCGTCTTCTGGGCCTGCTCAGCGATCTGCGTTCACCCTCCGGTCGCCGCCTGCAATGCCGGAGCGGTCCTCTGCATCTGCTGGCCTTCTGCCCGGAGGGGTTGAACAGTGACGCCGCCGCCCGCTGGAGTGACGCGACCCGCCGGCAGCTGCTGGAGGCCCAGCTGCTGCTCTCGCGACCCCTGGTGCATGGTCGGCATCACCTGAAGGCGGTGCTCGGCAACCCCCACACCGGCGATGGCGAGCTGCGCAGGCTGGCGTCAATCGTGGCGGCCGGACTTCCCCTCTAGGGTCTGAGCCTGCCTGTCCCCCGTTGCTGCGACTGCGATGACCCCGATGACCGACAGCAGCGAACGTCCCCGTCCCGAAGCCAAGGCCACGACTCCGGGAGAACAACGCGGCCGCTGGGTGGCCATCCTCACCGGCGCCCTCTCGATCCTGATCGGCGTCCTCTACCTGATTCTGATCACAGTCCTGGATCAGCGCGGCCCGTTGCTCCCCCCGCCCCCCGAGGCCCTCGGCGGGGCGGCAGCTGTCGCTCCCGTTGCCGTTGCAATGGCTCAATCACCCGGGTGAAGGCCGCCTCCAGGAACCGTTGCAGCGCTGAATCGCGTCGATTCAGGTCGTAATGCTCCTGCACCACCTGCTGGATGCCGCCATCGCCCGAGCTCTGATCCTGCTGGAAGTAACGCTGAAAACTCCATCCGGCGATGCGGGTCAACCAGGCCGCCGTGACCGCCTGCACGGCACGGCTGAGGATCAGGGCCGGAAGATTGAGACTGAGGGCCGTGCTCAGCAGGGACACCCCCCCCTTGATCATCCCCAGGCTGGCCAGGGTCCTGCCCACCGAAAACGCCAGCTCCTGGGCGGCCTCACGACTGAGACTGACGCCATAGACGCGGCCGATCTCCAGCACCATCTGGGCATTGACGGCGGCCGTCCCGAGCAGATCAAGCCCAGGCAGTGGAGTGACGACCAGGACGCCGGCACCGATCCACATGTAACGGTCGATGATGCCACCGGCATCGTTCCGGCGTTGATCCGCAAGCAGCGCCCGACCCGCCTCACTGAGACGGCGACTCTGCAGAAGGATGTTGTCAGCCAGCAACTCCTCCCCGTCCTGATGCAGCACCGCCGCCAGGCGCCTGAGCAGAGCATCGACCTCCGCGGGCGGTTGCAGCGGACGGCCGCCCGGCATCGGCACGCTCTGGGGTGAAGCCGCCACGGGAATCACATCCTCCGCCGCGATCAATCCCTGACAACGGGCCCGCAGAAGGGTCAGAAGCTGTCGTTCCTCCTGTTCACCCCGCAGGTCGCACTTGTTGAGCACCAGCAGCAACCGCTTGCCGAGGCCCGCCAGAGTGCGCAGGATCTCGTGCTCGGAGGCACGCAGATCGCCATCCACCAGCAGCAGCAGCAGATCGGCGCGGGCCGCCTGCTCGCGGGCAAGAACCTCCCGTTGCAACCCCTCCGGCCCCGCTTCGAGAATGCCGGGGGTGTCGACCAACCTGACACCGCGGGCAAGGCCCCGCAGGCGCAGCCGATAGGTGTGCGTGGCATCCGTGGAACCCATCGGCGCACCGACACGACCGACGAGTTCACCGAGGAGGGCCTGGATCAACGAGGTCTTGCCGGTCGAGCCCGTGCCGAAGACAACGATCACCAGATCGCCCCGCTCCAGCTCCTCCCGCACCCTGGCCTGCTCCTGCAGAAGCGCCTGGCGCTGCACCGCATCACGGATCCTGGCGAGTGTCTGATCAATCGCCTGCAGCTGTCGTTCGGCAGCGTCATGGCGATTTGCCGGAACCTCCGCCGGCGCCCCGGGGCGTGAATCGCGGGCGACAGGTCGCCGCCGCCAGGCCTGAATCCAGGCCATCAGCAACGGGGCCACCCCCACCAGCAGGGCACCGACCAGCAGCAGCAGCAGCAGATCGGCCAGAGCACTGCCCACCAGCAGACTCAGCTGCCAGCGCAGGCTGTTGACGGCCTGAAGCACCAGACCGACCACGATCAGCGTCAGCACCGATCCGAGCAGGATCAGCCAGAGCCGTTGGCGTGGGGAAACAATCACCGCGGGGGAACCGGCGACGGAACAGGGCCTGCGGCCTGGATGATGTCACCCCAGAGCGAGGCCGCCAGGGCCCCGCTGCCTTCGGTGGAATGGTTGTCATCGTTGCCGAGCCATACGCCCGCGACGCGGTGGCTGCGGGGATCAAAGCCGATGAACAGCAGATCCCGGCCCTGATCGGTGGTGCCGGTCTTGCCGCCGATTCCGGCGGCGATCGCCGCCGACTGACCGGTGCCGGTCTGAACCACGGCCTTCAGCAGCTCCTGCATCCGCCGGGCGACGACCGGCTGCAACACCCTGCGGGCAGGCGGAGGGCCATAGCTGATGCAACCGCTGCCGCTGCCGCGATGGTGGCGGCAGAGTTCGCCATCCCGGAGGCGCCGGATCGTGGTCGGTTGATGCCAGAGACCACCATTGGCGACGGCGGCATAGGCAGCGGTCAGCTCCACCAGCCTGGTCTCGTTCTGGCCGAGCACCAGGCCGGGCACGGGATCCAGCGCGGTGGTGAGTCCGAGACGACGGGCCTGGGCGATCACGGCCCGGAGACCATGACGGCGAGCAAGACGCAGGGCCGCCGTATTGTTGCTGATCGCCAATGCCTGGCGCAGGCTCAGGGAACCGCTGCAGGTGCTCGCATACAGCTGACCGCCCCAGCGGAGGTTGCCGCAGTCGATCCGATCATCGGGACGGGCCCCTTGTTCCAGGGCCGCGAGATAGGGGAAGAGCTTGAAGGCGCTGCCGGGTTGCCTCAGGGCCATGCTGGCCCGGTTGAACTGACTACGTCGATAGTCACGGCCACCGGCAATGGCACTGATCCCGCCGCTGCGGCCATCGAGAACAACCACCGCACCCTCCCGGATCCCCAGCGGTGCCAGGCGGGCCAGCGTCCGACCCAGCTGCCGTTCGACGGTCGACTGCAACGCCGATTCGAAATAGGTGTCGAGCTGGAAGTTACCTTCCGCTGCCACTTCGGGCCCCACCAGCCGTTGCAGATCGCTGCGCACCTGATCGGCGTAGTAGGAGGCTGCCGCCGTGGACGCCAGAGCCTGACAGGCCCTGGCCCCGAGCCGCAGGGGCCTGCGGCGGATCTGCCGGGCCAGGTCCGGGCTGAGGCGACCGCCATCCTCCAGCTTGGTGATCACGGCATTGCGCGCCGAAAGCGACGCCTGGGGATGCAGACAGGGGTCATGACCATGGGGGGAGGGAAGCAGACCGACCAGCAGAGCGGCCTCCTCCAGGGTCAGGTCCCGGGCCGCCTTGTCGAAATAGCTCCTGGCGCCATCATCGAATCCCCAGCCACCGGAGCCCAGGTACACCCGGTTGAGATAGGCCAGCAACAGATCGCGTTTGCTGAACCGCATCTCCAGCTGAAGCGCGACCAGCAGCTCGCGCCATTTGCGTTCGAGAGTCTCCCCGTGACCCACCTGCAACGGATAGAGATTGCGGGCCAACTGCTGCGTCAGGGTGCTGCCCCCCTCGAGAATCCGGCCACCGAGAAGGTTGGCCACCAGAGCGCGTGCGGTGCCGATCGGATCGACACCGGGGTGCCACCAGAACCGACTGTCCTCGCTGGCGAGCAGGGCATCGATCAGCACGCCGGGGTAAGGATCCAGACCGTCGAAATCACGGTGACCGCGCGACACGGTGGCCTGGATGGGCTTGTTCAGATGATCGCGCAGCACCAGGGGCCCCCGCACCCCGCTGAGGTTGCCGCGGATCGAGCCCTGGGCCAGGGAGGCCACGACCAGCCCCAGACCCAGCGCCGCCAGGACCAGGGCCAGGAGACTGAGACCGCGCAGGCCGGTCTGGAGGGGGGTGAGCGGGCAGGAGCTGACCTTCAGCAGTGGCGCTTCTCCCCGATCGCTCGGGGCCAGGCGGATGCTGTCGCCTTCAACCAGCAGCAACGCCTCGACGCGGCGCTCGCCGAGCCAGAGACCGTTGCTGGATCCGGTATCGCTGAGCAGCCAGTGGACCCCCTGCCGTTCGAGCCGGGCGTGACGGCGACTGACGGCGGGATGCGCGATCGGCAGCTCCTGGCTGCTCTCTCGCCCCAGCCGGTAGGGGCCGGCGGCAAGATCGAGAATCTGCGGCGCCTGATCCGGAAGGATCAAGGTCAGCTGCAGGACCGGGGCCGCCTGCCAGCGCTGCCAGACGCGCCTGATGGCAAGCCAGGGGCGCCAGCGGCGCCATTCACTCCGCAGCGGAACCATGAGGTTGGAACAGGTCGATGGCCAGGCACAACACCGCCAGATTGATGGCCACATCCGCCAGGTTGAAGACCGGAAACTCGAAGGGAAGGAACGCGAGGAAATCGACGACCGCACCGAGGCGCCAGCGGTCCAGACCGTTGCCGAAGGCGCCACCGAGCACCAGAGCCGCCCCGAGGGCCCGCCAGATGCTGACCCGCTGCAGGCGGGAGATCCAGAGCGCCACCGCCACACTGACCAGCAGGCTCATCAAAGCCAGAACGGTCGTGGAACCGGAGAACAGGCTGAAGGCCGCTCCGGTGTTGCGCAGGGGCCGCAGAGCGAAGAGGCCCGGGAGGAAGGGATGACTCAGACCAGGCTGGAGATGGCTGGTCACCCAGGCCTTGCTGGCCTGATCAACCACCACCACCGTGATCGCCACCCCCCAGGCCAGACGCCTGGCCGTCGATGCGGAAAGGAAGCCGGCGCCGGTCATGACGACATCAGGAGCAGACGGCGCAGCGGCACGGCAAGGACACCGACGGCACAGCAGAGAAGCAGCTGAGGCAGGAGCGGAACCACGGAATAGGTGAGGAACAGCGATGGCAGACCGTGATCCCAGCGACCGGCCAGCGACCCGAAGATCAGATTCAGCACTCCGCAGATCTGTACCACGACCACACCGATCATCGCCGTGCCGGCAAGGCTGAGTGGATCCTCCATGCCGTTCTGACGGGAGAGGCGACCGCACAGCCAGGCTGCCGGCACGAAACCGGCGAGGTAGCCGAAACCGGGATCCAGCAGATAATGCAGGCCGCCCCCGCCGTGGAACACCGGCAACTGAAACAAGCCGATGCTGAGATAGGCCACCGCTGCCAGCATCGCCGCCCGATGACCGCAGACCAGAGCCGCCAGGAGCAGGGCCGGCACCTGCAGACTGATCGGCAGCGGCTGCAGCACCAGGCCGGAGGCACTCGGCCAGGGAACAGCAGCCTGCACCAACCCTCCGACGACGATCAGCAACACCCCCATCAGGGCACCACTCCAATTGGCCAGAGCCCGCACGCACCGACAACAAGAACGGCCCTCATCCTGCTCCAGCTAAGGTCAGCTGAGAAGGCCCAGCCATGCCAGAGATCGAGAAGAGCGCCACCACACCATCTCCCCTTCCATCCACCACCCCAGCCATCGCTGATCCGATCCCAGCCATCGGCGCGACCGTGATGCTCACCCATCCGCTGCCCTATCTGAAGACCGCGGATCCTCGCCCGATGCTGCGACCGCCGGATCTGATCGATCAGGGTGAAACGGGCAAGGTGGTGGCTCATCAGCCCCTGGGTCAGTGCGCCGTGCGGTTCAGACGCGGAACCTTCCTGATCGAAAGCCGGGATCTGCGCGAGCTCAGAGAGCCGCTCAGGGAGCCACAGGTCGAGGCTGACGGCTGAGCGGATGGGACCGCCAGACCCTGTTCGCCTGCTTCACAGCCGATGAGGGGCCACAGAGGCTGAGGCTGGGCTGGCTCAGTCGCTCCTGCGCCACCCGTTGCAGGGTGGCGGCATCGAGCTGATCGATGACCTGGAGACAGTCGCTGGCGTGGTGGGGCGGCAAACCATGGGAAAGAAGCAGGGCCTGGCGATCAGCAATCTGGCCGCAGGTCTGGCGACCCATCGCTTCCTGACCACGGAATTTGGCTCTGGCCAGGCTCAGTTCAGCGTCGCTCAGGGGCACCGTGAGCAGCCGTTCCCATTCCTCCAGCAGCCGCTGACAGGCCTCTCCGGCCCGATCACTGGAGGTGGAGAGATGGAACACGAAGGGTGCGGCCCTGAGCCGCGCCGGCGCATGCACACCGACGTCATAGGCGAGGCCATGCTCCTCGCGCAACGCCACGAACAGCCGACTCGACATCCCGATGCCCAGATGGGCACTCAGCAATCGCAGGGCGAGACTGTCGGGATGAGCCAGGGGCACGGTGGCTGATCCCAGCATCAGGATCAACGGTTCGGTCTCCTCATGGCAGCAGGCCAGCCGTGAGGTCGCTGGCCCCGAGACCGGAGCGGCCGCGGACGGCGCCTCGGACCTCTGAGGCGGCACCCGCCACGGGGTGGCCACCATCGCGGCCTCCAACAGCTGCTGAGCCTGATCAGGCACCTGACCGCAAAGCACCATCCAGGCTCCCCGTTCCCCGAGTGTGGGGAGCAGACCCTGAAGCTGTCGCTGCTCGAGGGCCCGCAGATCGCCCTCCGATCCGAGCGGATCGTGGCCATAGGGACCGTCGCCATAAAGAAGCCCCCGCAGCCCGTCGTGGGCGAGCTGAAAGGGATCCTCTCTCTGCCGTTGCAGGGTCTGCAGATTGAGCTGGCGCTCCAGGGCCACCTGATCGGCGGCGAGCCAGGGCTGCTGCACCATCTCCAGCAACAGGGGGAGCAGCAGCGGCCCATCATCAGGAGCGCACTTGAGACTGAGCACCAGCTGGTCTTCGTGGGCTTCACAGCGCAGGCCGGCACCGCAGCCTTCAACCAGGTCCGCCAGCGCCTCAGCCGAATGGTGGCCACTGCCCCGGCTCAGGACCCCTGCCAGCAACTGATGGGCACCGCGCTGCCCCGGTGGATCCTGGCTGCTGCCGCCCTGAATCCACAGGCGTGCGGCCAGCACCTCCACCCCCTGCCGGGGGAGAAGCCAGAGCGGACAGCCGCCGGCCAGCTGAAGCGGCGGAACCGTGAGATTGCTGGTGCTGCTGGCGTGATTCATGCGGGCACCGCCTCCAGGCAGAAGCTGCGGGAGGGTGCCAGGAGGGGCAGAAGCTCCCGTTGCAGACGGGCCGGCGTCCAGCGTTCCAGCAACTTCAAAGGAGCCTGAAGGTCGAGAGGACGCTCCCAGAGCGCCTGAGAGCCCACCAGGCCAGCCACCGATCCCGCGGCCTCGAGCGAAAAGCGATGGCCATTGCCCACCAACCGCTGGGCCCGGCCCCATTCGACCTCCGACGGCGGCGTCTCCATCAGCTCCTGCCACACCCGATCGATCGCCTGACGACAGGCCGGAAGCTGCTCCTCCTCGCAGACCGCCTCCAACAGGGCGAGGCTGCCGCCTTCGAGGACGTGCAGGTCGAGGTCGATGCTCTCCACAAGGCGGAGCTCCTCCCGCAGGCGGGCCACCAACCGGCTGCGACGCCCTTCAGCGAGCAGCGTGGTGAGCAGATCCGCGCCGGCCACGGCCTCCAGATCAGCGGCGGGAGGCAGCTGCCAGGCCATCAGCAGACGGGCCGATTCCAGCCGGGGCAGGCGGAGGCGTTCCTCACCGGTGCTGAGGTTCAGGGCCGGGGCGACCTTGATGGTCGGAAGCGGTGGCAACTGGGCCAGGCGGGAGTGCTCCAGAGGGGTGATCCAGTCGATGTCAGACAAGGCACCGTCAGACAAGGCACCGCTGAGCACCAGGCAACAACCACCGGCGCCGTAGGTCCGATCATGAAACGACGCCATCCGGGCGGGATCGTGGGATAGCAGCTGCTGACGCTGGCCGAGGATCGGCTGGCCGTAGGGATGGTTCGGGCAGGCCTGGGCCAGAAGGTGCTGCAGAGCAAGCTCCTCGGGCTGATCCTCACTCTGGGCAAGCTCCTCGAGCACCACCTGGCGCTCCATCTGGAACTCCCTGGCATCCAGGCGGGGTTCCAGCACCAGATCCAGCAGAAGCCTGAGGGCCTCGGGGGCCCCCTGCGGCGGAATCAGCACATGAAAATGCACATCATCAAAACCGGTGGCGGCATTGCTGCTGCCTCCGAGGGCCTCGATGCGGCGATCGAATTCGCCGGGTGCCAGCATGCGGCTCCCCTTGAACACCATGTGCTCAAGAAAATGGGCGATGCCGCTTTCCTCAGTCGTTTCAGCGGCACTGCCGGCCCGACACCAGAAGTCGATGCAGATCAGAGGGGAATCAGGAAGATCGACCCGGAGCACCGGAATCGCGTTGGCCAGGCTGTGCCGGATCGGACCTGATCGTTCACGGGTGCCCAAGGATCGATCCGAAAGGTCATGGCAGGATCCTTATTCTGCTGCCCTGAAGCCTGCTTTGACGTCCGATTCCCGAGGCGAGGCCCTCAGCGGAGGCATTCATCCGCTTGTCGATGCCCTGGCGGAACGGATCCGGCAGCAGTGGATCGCCCTGCCCGGTCTCGAACCGCTCGCGCTGGAGGCCGAGCTGGAGGCGATCAGCGGCAGCCTCGATGGTGAAGCCCTGTTCATCCGCAACGAACTGCGCCGTTGCCGCGGCCTGCGCAAGCTGCACCTGGAGACCGCCCGTCTGGGGGGCGGACTGCAGATCCTTCACTGCGTCTTCTTCCCGGATCCCCGTTACGACCTGCCGGTCTTCGGCGCCGACATCGTCGCCGGACGGGGTCAGGTGTCCGCGGCCATCGTTGACCTCTCGCCGGTCGGGGCCACCCTTCCCCCCAGCATCGAGGAGCGCCTGAAAGCCAGGCTGCAGCGCCCCTTCAGCGGCCGGCGCGAGCTGCCACCGTGGGGCACGATCTTCTCCCCCCACGTCTGCTTCGTGCGCCCTGGCTCGACGCAGGAGGAGGGATGGTTCATTGAGGAGGTGGTGGATTTTCTGCAGGTGCTGGCCGAGGCGATCGACGTCGCCGAAGCTCAGCCCTGGGACCATCCCGCTACGCTGCAGCGCTACACCGCGCAGCTGGGCTATTGCCAGCATCAGAAACGAAACGACAAGACCCGTCGGGTTCTCGAGAAGGCGTTCAATCCGAAATGGGCGGATCGCTACATCGAGACCTTGCTGTTCGACGATCCGCGCTTGCCGCAGGCATGACCGGGATTCGGCGGCGCTGGATTCCGGCGGCTGCGGCAGCGGCGGTCCTGCTGACGGGCGCCACTGTCATGCTTCGCTCCCAACGACCCCAGGCGTCCCGGACGCCTGAGTCCACCCTCACCCCGGGTCGCACGATCCGGATCGAGGCCGTGTCGGCTCTGGGGCATCTGGAACCCGCCGGTGACGTTCGAAAGCTGGCGGCACCGATGAGCGGCATGGCCGGGGCTCCGCGCATCACCCAGCTGTTCGTGGCTGAAGGGCAGCGCGTTTCCAGCGGCCAGCTGCTGGCAACCTTTGACAACGCCGCCACGCTGAAGGCGGAACGCTCGCTCCTGCTGGCGCGCATCGACAATCTCAACAACCGCATCGCTCTGCGGCAGCGGGAGACCCAGCGCTACCGCAACCTGGCCCAGGCCGGCGCCACCTCCAGCTCGGAGATGGAGAATCGCGAGATCTCCCTGCTGGATCTGCAGGGAGATCTGAAGGAAGCCAGGGCCAGTCTCACCAAGGTCAGTGCCGACCTGGCCAACACCGAGCTGCGGGCGCCGATCCAGGGTCAGGTGCTGCGGATCAACTCCCGTGTCGGCGAGCGCCCGAGCGACAAGGGCGTGCTCGAACTCGGCGACAGCGACCGCATGCAGGCGGTTGTCGAGGTCTATGAAAGCGACATCAACCGGGTCCGGATCGCACAGAGCGTGCGTCTGACCAGTGAGAACGGTGGCTTTGAGGGTGCGTTACGGGGAGTGGTCGAACGGATCAACCCTCAGGTGCGTCAACGCGACGTGCTGTCCACCGATCCCACCGGTGATGCCGACGCCAGGATCGTCGAGGTGCGCGTGCGGCTCGATCGCGCCGATGCCCAGCGGGTGCGCAGTCTCACCGGTCTGAAGGTGATCGCCAGAATCGGAGTCTGAGGGAAAGACCATGAACGGGTTCTGGCAGAACCGTCGCATTCCCCTGGCCTGGTGCCTGCTGACCCGACAACCGGTGCGATTGCTGGTGGCCCTGGCCGGCATCAGCTTCGCGGGAATCCTGATGTTCATGCAGCTGGGATTCCGTGATGGTCTCTTCGACGCCAGCGTCACGATCCACAAGCTCTTTGATGCGGATCTGGTGCTGATGAGCCCGCGCACGATGAGCTCGATCGGCATGGCGAGCTTTCCCGGCCGACGTCTGGTGCAGACCCTGGCCGATCCCGAGGTCCGGGGCATCACGCCCGTTCACTGGAATTTCCTGCTCTGGCGGAATCCGGAAACACGCACCACGCGCTCGATCCTGGCCCTCGGATTTGAGCCTTCCGATCCGCTGTTCGTCGATCAGGCCCTCTCCGACCAGGCACGTCTACTCACTGAACGGGGCCGGGTGCTGTTCGATGAACGCTCACGACCTGAATTCGGACCGGTGGCCCGCTGGTTTCGGCAAGGCCGCACGGTGGATTCCGAAGTGGCGGGCCATCGGGTGCGGGTGGCGGGGCTGGTGTCCCTGGGTCCTTCCTTCGGCGCCGACGGCAACATGATCACCAGCCGCGAAACCTTCCTGACGTTGCTGCCCTCCACGGCTCCCGGCAGCATCGAGCTGGGACTGATCCGCTTGAAACCTGGGGCCGATCCTGCCCAGGTGGCCCGGCGGATCGAAGCCGCGCTGCCACAGGACATCAAGGTGTATACAAAATCAGGCTTTGTTGAATTCGAGAAGAATTACTGGCGCAGCAGCACGGCGATCGGCTTCATCTTCAGCCTCGGGGCCGCCATGGGTTTTGTGGTCGGCTGTGTGATCGTCTACCAGATTCTTTACTCAGATGTAAGCGATCACCTGCCGGAATACGCCACCCTGCTGGCGATGGGGTACCCCCTGAAGTCCCTGGTGGCCGTGGTGGCCCGGGAAGGGCTGCTGCTGGCCCTGTTCGGCGATGGGCCGGCCTTCCTGGCGGGATCGGTTCTCTACGGCCTCGTGCAATCCGCCCCCAAACTGCCGGTGATGATGGAACCCCAGCGAGCCCTGCTCGTCTTCGCGCTGATCCTGGTGATGTGCATGGGTTCGGCGGCTCTGGCGATCCGCAGGCTTTTCGATGCCGACCCAGCGGAGATCTTCTGATGCGCAGGGTGTCCCGCCAGGATCCCCAGGGCAACGCCACGGTGGCGGTCCGGGATCTCTGCCACTGGTTCGGCCAGGGCCCCAACCGGCGACAGGTGCTTCAGGGCGTCAACCTGTCGATCGCGCCGGGAGAGGTCGTGCTGCTCACCGGCCCCTCCGGCTGCGGCAAAACCACGCTGCTGACCCTGATCGGAGCCCTGCGACAGGTGCAGCACGGCTCAGTGCAGGTGCTCGGCACCGAGCTTGCCGGCGCCGGCAAGAGCGTGCAGCAGCAGGTGCGTTCCCGCATCGGCATGATCTTCCAGGGTCATAACCTGCTGCGCTGCCTCACCGCTGAGCAGAACGTGCAGATGGGAGCGGATCTGCTGCCGGGCCTGAGCTATCGCGCCCGTCGAGATACGGCGCGGGAGTGGCTGCGCTCGGTTGGACTGGGTGATCACCTCGGCAAACTCCCCCACGATCTTTCCGGAGGCCAGAAGCAGCGGGTGGCGATCGCCCGGGCCCTGGCCGCCTCGCCATCGCTGTTGCTGGCCGATGAACCGACCGCAGCCCTGGATCGCTCCACCGGCCGCGAGGTCGTGGATCTGCTCAAGGGTCTGGCACGCAATCAGGGGTGCGGTGTCCTGATGGTGACCCATGATCCCCGCATCCTCGATGTGGCGGACCGCCTGCTGGCCATGGAAGATGGTCAGCTGCGGGAAGCGAGCCTCGATCAGCAGGCGGTTGGGTAGGGTGGAGGTTCTCGTTCAACGTTTCTCAAGTCCGCATGGCCAAACGCAGGAATCTCAAGAAGGAAAAACAGGAACGCAACCGCGCCTACGCCCGCAAGTTCAAGAAGCGCAAACTGCGTAATGATGGCCGCGGCGAAGGTGCCGGCAACGGTGTGACCGGCACGGCCAACACCGGTGGGGCCGCCGACTGATCCTGACCTGGCCGGCGGTTCCCGAGACCGGAAACCGCTCCAGGATGCATCCACGCTGAGGGGATCCTGTGGGATCCCCTTTTTTTGACTCTCCCGCCATGTTTCTCAGCATCGTCATCCCCACCTACAACAGGCTGCCGATCCTGAGGACCTGCCTGCTGGCCCTGGAGGATCAGAACCTGACCGCCCCGATTGACACCTATGAGGTGGTGGTGGTCGATGACGGATCCACGGATGCGACGGTGGCCTGGTTGCAGGAGCATCAGGATGAGCTTCCCCACGTACGCCTGATCCAGCAGGAGCACGGCGGTCCGGCCGAAGGTCGCAATCGCGGGGTCACCGCCGCCCGCGGTGACGTGATCGTTTTCATCGACAGCGACCTTGTGGTCACCCCAGGGTTTCTGAGCTGCCATGCCCGCGCCTTGGAACGGTTCTGGCACCAGCATGGACATCGCCGCTGCTTCACCTACGGCGCGGTGATCAACACCAGCAACTTCGAAGCTCCGACCAGCGAACCCCATAAGCTCAGCGACCTGTCGTGGGCCTATTTCGCCACCGGCAACGTCGCCATCGACCGTGAGCTGCTGGAAACCGCAGGGCTGTTCGACACCGCCTTCCGCCTCTACGGCTGGGAGGACCTCGAACTCGGAGAACGGCTGCGTCGTCTCGGTGTCACGTTGGTGCGGGTGCCGGAAGCCGCCGGCTATCACTGGCATCCAGCCCTGAGCCTGGAACAGATTCCCGATCTGATCCGGGTGGAGCGGGAACGGGCCAGGATGGCTCTGGTGTTCTTCCGCAAGCATCCGACCCGTCGGGTGCGCTTCATCATTCAGTTCACGCTCCTGCACCGCCTGCTCTGGGAGCTGCTCACCCTCGGGGGGATGATCAACGAACGCACACTCAGGCCCCTGCTGGCCTGGTTGATCCGCCGGGGTCGGAGCGCCTGGGCGATGGAACTGCTTCGCCTGCCGCTCAACCGCCTCGGTGTGCGGGCTCTTTACGCCGAAGCCCGCGATCAGGGCCTGGCCTGACCACGCTTTGATACCGTTGCCAGGTCCCTAACACCGCACACCTGTCCGTTTTCGGGTGATCGGATGGCCCAACGTTGCTGTCCAGCGCCTTCAAGGCCTGGAAACTCCGTTGCGGCTCTCCAACGATCCCAGGCAGGTGGAGGCCAACCCGAAACCCCATGGCTGTTGTCACTCTCGCCGAAATGATGGAAGCGGGTGCCCACTTCGGGCATCAGACCCGTCGTTGGAATCCCAAGATGTCGCGCTACATCTATTGCGCGCGCAACGGAGTCCATATCATCGACCTCGTGCAGACCGCCGTCTGCATGAACAACGCCTACAAGTGGACCCGCAGCGCCGCCCGGAGCGGCAAGCGCTTCCTCTTCGTCGGCACCAAGAAACAGGCCTCCGAGGTGATTGCTCAGGAAGCCACCCGTTGCGGAGCCGCCTACGTCACCCAGCGCTGGCTGGGCGGCATGCTCACCAACTGGACCACGATGCGGGCCCGCATCGACCGTCTCAAGGATCTGGAGCGCATGGAAAGCTCCGGTGCGATCGCCATGCGTCCGAAGAAGGAAGCGGCCGTCCTGCGACGCGAACTTGAGCGCCTCCAGAAATATCTGGGTGGTCTGAAGAACATGCGTCGCCTGCCCGATGTGGTGATCCTTGTCGACCAGCGCCGCGAGACCAACGCCGTGCTCGAAGCCCGCAAGCTCGACATCCCCCTCGTGTCGATGCTCGACACGAACTGCGATCCCGACCTCTGCGACGTGCCGATTCCCTGCAACGATGACGCCGTCCGCTCGGTTCAGCTGGTGCTCGGCCGTCTCGCCGATGCCATCAACGAAGGTCGCCACGGAGCCCAGGATCCCCGCGCCGGTGACGACGAAGGCTGATCCGCCTGGTCGTTGTCCCGCGTCATCATTCGGCCGTTGGCTGCGGAGATCCCTTCTCCCGGCCATCGGCCATCCCTGTCTGAATCGTTTTCTGCCCCCTTTCCAGATCAACCCATGGCTGAGATCTCAGCAAAGCTCGTCAAGGAACTGCGCGACAAGACCGGCGCCGGCATGATGGACTGCAAGAAGGCGCTTGCAGAAGCCGGCGGTGACGCCGAAAAGGCCACCGAATGGCTGCGTCAGAAAGGCATCGCGACGGCCGAGAAGAAGGCTGGCCGCACGGCCGCTGAAGGCGCGATCGGCAGCTACATCCACACCGGTGCGCGCGTCGGTGTGCTTGTGGAAGTGAACTGCGAAACCGACTTCGTCGCCCGTGGTGAGATTTTCCAGGAGCTGCTGCGCAATGTCGCCATGCAGATCGCGGCCTGTCCAGGCGTTGAATTCGTGAACACCAGCCAGATTCCGCCGGAAGTGGCGGAGCGGGAAAAGGCGATCGAATTGGGCCGTGACGACCTCGCCGGCAAGCCCGAGGCGAGGAAGGTGAAGATCGTCGAGGGCCGCATCGGCAAGCGCCTCAAGGAGCTCTCCCTGCTGGATCAGGCCTTCATCAAGGACAACACCATCACGGTGGAGGAGCTCGTCAAACAGGTGGCCGGCAAGGTGGGTGAGAACATCCAGGTGCGCCGCTTCACCCGCTTCAACCTCGGGGAAGGCATTGAAGTCGAAAAGACTGATTTCGCCGCTGAGGTTGCAGCGATGGGCGGTCAGCCCGCCTGATCCATCGTCCCGACAAGGTCTGAATCCTGCGCAATCCAGATCCGTGGATGGTTTCCCCCCCGATCGACTCGCCGCTGCCCAGCAGCTAGCCACCGATCGCCTCAGGGACCTCCAGACCCGTCTGGCGAGTGACAACGATCATCTGTATCAGCACCTGGCGCTTTATCTCCAGGTGCTCAGAAAAGGCCTGCTGCCGGTGGTGCAGCGGGCCTGTTTTCATCTGGTGACGGAAACCGCCTCCTCGACCTACGCCGCCATGGGCGAACCGGAACGAACCCGGTTCCAGCAGCGGATCCGCGAGTTGGTTGAGCGCTGCACCTGCCTGCTCACCGTTGAACAACTGGTGTCGCTGGCCGCCCCACGGCAACAGCAACAGCGTCAGAGGGTCGAAGCCCGCAGCAGGGAGTTCCTGGAATCCCTGCAGAACAACGAAACCAACGATCCAGCGGAGGGTTCGCCTGAAAGCGGGCAGGAGCCACCGATGCGACAGTCGATTGATCTCGGCCTGAATCTGCCGATTTCCGCCGATCTCTTCACCCAGGGCCTGGTAGGCCTGGCGGGAATGACGGGGCTGGCACCACGGACTCCGACGCCTCCTGAGCAGAGCGACCCGCTGGAGTCGGCTGCCCTCGACAACATCTCCGCAGCCGATGGCGAAGGAGCGACAAGCCAACCTGAGACACCTGGGGAATCCACGACGACACCTGCGGCGAGGATGGGCTTCCCCGCCATGGAGGCGCTGCTGACCCTGGCCGGCGAAAGCGCAGACCTGCTGAACGCGATCACCGCATCAGACGATTCCACGGTCCCTGATCACACCGATTCGCTGCTGCCACGCGATCCCCAGACGTTGCTGCAGTGGTGGCAACATCTCGATCAGGCCCTGAGTCACCGCCTCCGGCACCTTTCCCATGCCCTGAATGGCCTGATGGTCCGAAGCGGCCTGAGCAGAGCCCTGCTGCCGGCTCCCCTGCTGGAAGCGGTCCTCAACGGTCAGATCGAAGTGCTGGCAGCCCCGCCCAACCTGGTGCGCCTGCCGTTGCCGCTGCCGACACCATCGTCCTCCGAGCGGACCGAGACGGTCATGGCTGTCCTGCTGCGGCCATCGGATCTGGAATTTGAATCTCCCCCCCTCCGCACCTGCCGACAGCGTTTGGAACACCATCGCCGCCGGATGCTCAGAATGGCCCAGCACCACCGTGACTGGCAGCGCCGCCGCCAGTCCATCCAGACCCAGATGCTGTGGGAGAAGGACATCAACCGCCCCCCGATTCAGCCGGACGCCAACGGCTGACCAGCGATCCTCTGCACTGGATCAACACCCTGCAACAGGCCTTGCAGCTTGAGGCCGACCGCGGCTTCCAGGATCTGCAGGGTCGCCGCGAAACCTTCAGCGCCTTCCTCTCCAGGGAATGCCAGGAACGCCTGTCCGCCGTGCCGCCACAGGAGCAGGCGCCCCTGCGGCAGTTCCGTGAGGCCTTTGAGCGCTACCCAGGTCTCGATCAGACCCAACGTCAGGAACAGGTGCGACGCTGCCGGCAGTGGCTGCAGCAGTTCCGTCAGCGTCAACGACCACCGCTGCCTGAGGCTCCGCCCCGACTGCGGTTCTCCCGGAACGACCGCCCCGGGTCAGCCCCCCAATCCGTTCAACGGGATGCGATCCGAGCCGACACCCCTCTGGGCGAGATCCGCGGCATCGGTCCGAAAACAGCCTCGAAACTTCTGGCCCTGTCCCTGTTCACCGCCGGTGATCTGCTGCGGTATTACCCACGGGACTACCTCGATTACGCCAATTTGGTCCGCATCGAAGGGCTGCGCAGCGGCATGACCGCCACGGTGGTGGCGACGATCCTGCGGGTCAACGCCTTCAACAGCCCCAGAAATCCCAACCTCTCGATTCTTGAGCTGCAACTGCAGGATCGCAGCGGACGACTGCGGGTCAGCCGTTTCCTGGCCGGCAAGCGGTTTGCCACCCCCGCCTACCTCAACAGCCAGAAACGGTTGTATCCGCTCGGGGCAACGGTGGCCGTGAGTGGATTGGTGAAGGACAGCCCCTATGGCCCGTCCTTTACCGATCCTCTGATCGAGGTGCTCGAAAGTCCGAAGGCTCCGGTTCAGAGTCGTGCCATCGGCCGCCTGCTGCCGGTGTACGGACTCACCGAAGGGCTCGGCGCCGACCGGATGCGGACGATGATCGAATCAGTGCTGCCCCTGGCCGATCAGCTGCCGGATCCGCTGTCCGAGTCCCTGCGGCACCACACGGGCCATTGCAGCCTGGCGGAAGCCCTGAAAGGCATTCATCAACCGCAGTCCCGGCAGGAGCTTCAGCAGGCCCGGCAGCGCCTGGTCTTTGATGAACTGCTGCTTCTGCAGCTGAGCCTGCAGCAACGACGGGAGCAGCATCGGCGGCAACCGGCTCCGGTCCTCACCCTGCCCCAGGGGGAACCAGGACTGGTGCAGGCGCTTCTGAAGCTGCTGCCGTTTCCACTCACTGGGGCCCAGCAGCGGGTGCTGGCCGAAATCCGCCACGACCTGGAACAGCCCCAACCGATGGC